>CADCLZ010000028.1 GCA_902802365.1 uncultured Erysipelotrichaceae bacterium
CTTCGACCTTCGTCGGGTTCACCCCACTGCTCCCCGCCCCTTGGATGCGCGGATGCTCCGCGCCGAGGCCGATCACGCAATAATCGTCGGAGAAAGAATAAGGGAGCGCTTTGTTGTTCTTTAAAAGGACCGCCGATTCCTCCACCGCTTTTTGGGCCAAAGCCCAAGATTCGAGATAGGCGTCGGGATTCTGCGGGGCTTTCGCCGCTTTTTTCGCGATCATCTTGAGGATGCGGCCGGTGGATTCCTCAAATTCTTTATGGGCCAAACGCCCTTCTTGATAGGCTTTTTTGAGCGCGGGATAGAGTTTCACGGTGCAAGGCATCTCAAGATCAAGGCCGCAGTTATGGGATTCGATCGAGCGGTTGGTCGCGCCCCAATCGGACATCACCACGCCTCGATAGCCCCACCGCTTCCTTAGGACATCCTTCAGCAGGTATTCATTATCCGAAGCATACACCCCATTGATCAGGTTATAGGAGCACATCACGGCCCAAGGGTCGCCTTCTTTGATCGCGATTTCGAAGCCTTTTAGATAGATTTCGTGCAGGGCCCTAAGATCGAGGATCGAATCATTGACCATCCGGTCTTTCTCTTGCGAGTTGCAGGCGAAATGCTTCAAGCAGGCCCCAACCCCTTTTTCCTGGAGGCCGCGGATAAAGGCGGCGCCCATCTTGCCTGAAAGCAATGGATCTTCGGAGAAATACTCAAAGTTCCTTCCGCATAAAGGGTTCCGCTTGATGTTGATGCCCGGGGAAAGGACCATGTCGGTATGACGGAGAATCGCTTCTTGGGCCAGTTTCCTGCCGATTTCCTCTTCCAAAGAAGGATCCCAACTGCAGGCTAAAAGAGCCGGGGATGGGAAGCAGGTCGCGGGCGCGGATTCGCTCCAATCGTCGAGCTTGGGGTTCGATGGGATCCTTAAGCCAATCGGGCCATCATGCATCTCGAAGACGGGCACCCCTTTCTTTGGGAAGCCATGGATCCGCCAAGCGCCATCGCCATAAAGCAGTTGGCACTTTTCCTCGAGGGTCAATTCGCCATTCTTCGTCTCGCTCATGGAGGATATTTTGCCTTTTCCTATAAGGAAAGGGAAGAAGTATATTCGTTGCTTTTTCTCGTCGTAGTTCCATAATGCCCTCATGCGGAAGATCATTTATTTGGCCGGGGGGTGCTTCTGGGGCGTCCAGGCCTACTTCAAAGCCTTGAAAGGCGTCATCGAAACCAGCGTCGGCTATGCCAATGGCTCCACCGCCAATCCGAAATACGAGGAGCTGAAACATGGGCTCGCCAACCACGCGGAGACGGTAAGGATCGTCTATGACGAGGAAGAGATCTCTTTAACGAAGCTCCTCGAGCATTATCTCCGCTTCGTGGAGCCTTATTCGCTCGATAAACAAGGCCACGACGTCGGTCATCAATATCGTAGCGGCGTCTACTTCACCGATCCCTTAGACGGAGCGGAAACCGACGAATACTTCACCGAGCATCTTGCCCCGGGCTGGAAGATCGAGATCAAGCCTTTGGCGAACTTCTACCCCGCGGAGGAATACCATCAGGATTACCTCGACAAGAACCCCGGCGGTTATTGCCATGTGAACCTCAATCTCATCAAACCGGAGGAGAGGAAAAATGGCTGAGTTCAAAGAAATACCCCTCGAAGAGATCACCGATTACAAAGATCCTTTCCGCCTGTTCTCCGAATGGGCGGCGGCCACCGCCAAAGGAAAAGAAAGAACGAATTCTTTGATCATCGGCTGGGGCGGTTTAGGCATCCTTTGGGGCAAACCCTGCTGCACCGTCTACATCCACGAATCGCGTTATAGCCGCATCATCTTTGATGAAGCGGATGCTTTCTCGGTCTCTTGGTTCCCAAAAGGCCAATACCAGGAAAGCCTCAATTACCTCGGCGGCGTCAGCGGCTACCAAGAAGATAAGATGAAGGGGTGCGGGCTGAGCGTGATCGAAGGGGAAGCCCCCTACTTCCAAGAAGCCGAATTGGTCTTGATCTGCAAGAAGATGGCCGAATCGAAATTCGAACTAGAGAACATCCGATATCCCGAACGGACGATCGACTGGTACCGAAAAGACGGGGTCCATACCCTTTATTACGGGGAGATCGTCAAAGTTCTTAAGAAAGGCTAAAAGCCTTTTTTATTTTCTTTCTTTGAGCGCGGCGATCAATTCTTTCGGCATGCTTCTAGGGCCGCGGACATAAAGGACGCCATAATCGCCGAGTTCTTTTTTCGTAAACGGCTTTTCCAAAGTTTTGATTCGCTTCAACGACATCGTTTTGCGGATGCTGATCTCGCCTTCGAAGTGGTAAGGGATGTTCGTCTCCAAAACTTGGAAAACGAAGCGGATCGCGCCAACGGGCAAACCTTCGTAAAGATAGACTTCATCCCCGACTTCCACCGCGCTCGATTGCTTCCAAAGCAGGGTGTCTTTTCTCTTCATCGCCGCCCCGACATCGAAATACTTTGGGTTCCCGGGGACCAGCCAATAGCCCTTCGGCCCTTTTAAGGCGGATTTCCCCAAAGCCAAAGCATAGCTTTTCTCCACCAAGGGGATGAGGTTTTCAAATGGGGCGGAGCCATCGAGCAAGAAACTGACCCAATGCTTCTTGTTCATGTGGAAGCCGGGCAAAACGTCCTTGCGTTTTAAGAGGCCCGGGACTTCTTCTGGATCGGCCTTCACATCGATCAAATTGACGGTGCCGTCTTTATCGATCCCCAAGGTCCGATATTTCGCCTGCATGATGATCGCGAACCATTTGCGGTTATCTTTCCGATGGTAGGTGAAGAAATCTGGATACTCTTCCCAAGTGACTTCCGGGTCGACGCCGAAGCGTTGTTTCACGAAGAGGTCGAACCGGGCGATATAGTCATTTTCATAGTCTTTTTCGAAGCAGGTTTCTCTTATTTTTGCAATCAGCTCTTCCGCCTCTTCCCGCATTTGCCGGACGAAGCTCCCCATCGGATGGGCGACGAAAAACGGCGAGAAACTCTCCCCGGTCGCCGCGTCCAATACTTCTAAATAGACCGTCTTCCCCTCCACTTTGATTCCGAGGGAAAAGTCATGATTCTGGAGTTCCTTTTGGAAAGAAAAGGCACCTTCTTGCTTTATGAAGCCAAAAGCAAGCAATGCTTCTTCTTGATAAATAAGCCCTTTGAATTCCTCGGAGATATCTTTCATCGGTTTATTCGTATTTCACAAATAGGTCCAAAAGAAGCGCGCCGACGGAATTCCCGGCGATGCAGATCAAAAGCCCGACGAAGAAATTGACGTTCCAGAGCCCGGAGGCCGCCCAATAGAACATATTGGCGATGCAGTGCTGGAAACCGGCATAGACGAAGAAGGCGATGGGGACGATGATGCCCACCACTTTCGCGAAATGATTCTTGAACTGATTGAAGAAATAAACCGAAATATAAACCAATGCCCCGCATAAAATGGATTTGTAACTCATCTCGAGGATCGGCCGCCATTCGAAGGCCATGACCCGCGAAGCGCCGGTGGCATAGATTGCTTCCTTGAAGGAAGAGCCATCCAAGCCAAGGCAAATCGCGTAGAGGATTCCGCCGAAGGCAAAGGCCCCCGCCGCATTCCCGATCAAGATCCAAAACAGCCATTCGAAAACATTGAGGCCTTTCTTATCGAGCTTCTTGTTGCGGAAGGCCATGCCGATTTTCCCGGTATAGAGATTGAATTTGAAATAGCAGACCAGCAGCAGACCGACCGGGAAAGCCAAGGCCCCGACCAATTTGGCGGGGATCAGAGAATCCTCGGGGATATAGGCGATCGAGAGGATATAAAGCAAACCGCCGAAAGCAATTGCCAATCCGGCGAAAATGCCATAGAGGAAGACATTCAAGCGAGGTTTAAGGATTTTCATACCTTGAATTTTAGCCTGTTGGCTAAATATAGGAAGGAAAAGAGAAGAAAAAAGGCCGCCGAAGCGGCCTCATTCTGTTATCTGGTGGACCATGTCGGGCTCGAACCGATGACCTCCTCCATGCCATGGAGGCGCTCTCCCAACTGAGCTAATGGCCCAAGGTACCGCGCTTTTCGCGCGTCCTTTAAGATACTAGCAGCGGGCCGTTAAGTCAAATGTTAATCGAGGGCAAAGTTCGCTTTTTCGCCTTTGCCCCCGAAATCTTCGATTCAAAACGCCCAATTGCCGTCTTTGAAGAGCTGCACTTCCCGGCCATCCTCGGTCAGGCCGACGATGTTAAGGTCCTTGCTTCCGATCATGAAGTCGACGTGGCTCATCGACTCATTGATCCCGAAGGAATGAAGTTCCTTCTCGGTGTACTTATCGTAATTAGGATAAAGATTGGTGAACCCGCGGCCAAGCGCCAAATGGCAGGCGGCGTTTTCATCGTAAAGGGTGTTGTAGAAAAGCAGCCCGGTGTTATTGATCGGGGAGTCATATGGGACTAAGGCGCATTCGCCCAGATAAGCGGAGCCTTCGTCTAGGGTCAAGATGCTCCGGAGATGCTCTTCGCCCTTCTCGGCATGGACATCCACCGCTTTCCCTTCGTGGAACTTGACCCAGAAATTCTCGATCAACGCGCCGTTATAGGACAAAGGCTTCGCGGAATAGACGATGCCTTCGGCCTTGCCTTTCATCGGGCTGGTGAAGCATTCTTCGCTGGGGATGTTCGGCTGATAGAAGACGCCGCCCAAGGTGGTTTCGCCGCCGCCGAGGAAGATGACGCCAGGGATCAAGCCAACGCGGAGGTCGGTCCCGTTGCTGGAAGTGTAATGAAGTTCTTTCAGATGGAGCGAGTTGAGGTAATCGCAACGGGCCTTTAAGTCCTCATCGTGCTTTTTCCAGTTCTCGATCGGGTCCCCTTCTAAAGCTCTGCTGGTAGAAAGAATCGCTTCCCAAAGCTTCTCCACCGCTTGGCTGGCGCTGAGTTCCGGGAAGACTTTCTTCGCCCATTTCTTAGACGGAGCCCCGGCGATGCACCACTGATATTTGTTCTCGCGCTGCTGGCGATATTCATGGGTGGCTTCGTAGAAGGCCTTGGCCGCCGCCGCCCGCTTCTTGGGGTCGATGCCATTGGCCCCATCGGGGTCATCGCTATCGATCCAGATGAAGCAAGGGAGGTTCTCCGCCTGCCACTTCGCCCGGTCGATGTCCTCGGGGAGCACTTCCGCCAGCGCTTTGACGTTGGCTTTCCGATAACGGATCTTGCTGGCTTTTTGGCTGCCCCAGCGGATGAAGACGTCTTTGGCGCCGGCTTTGAAACATTCTTCCTCAACCATCGTGACGAATTCTTCTTGATCGACGTTGGCACGGATTTCGACGTATTGGCCCTTGCGGAGGGCGATGCCGCTGCGGACGATCAATTCCGCGTATTTCTTTAAGATGCTCTTTTTCATAAAACGATAATTCCCTCGCAAAAGTCGGCTTTTTTAGTTGTCGGCCCGATTGTAGCCGTTTTTCATATGCGCCATCGCATTCATAAGAACGTTGCGGAGGGCCTTCTCGGTTTCCTCCTTGATGGCTTGGGCGATTTCTTCGTTGGCGGCTTCTTTGCCGCTGAAGTCTTTGCTTTGGCGCATCTTCTCATCGAATTTGTTGAGCAATTGATGGCCTTTGGCCGCGGAAGCGCCTTGATAACGCTCAATCAATTGGACCGCGCTGGAGAAATGGGGATCCGCCAACGCGCCGATCAAGCGCGAAGCCCAATAGAAATTATTGGAATCGACGGTTTCCTTGCTCTGGCTGACGTAAGAAGGCATCTTCTCGACCTGCGAATACAGCGGGATGCAGGTGTTGAAGGCGTTGCTCCCGAAGCAGATCCATTCCACCGCCTGGATTTCAAACGGGAGATACGGCCTGATCTGGAGGATCGCCATCACGTCGGTCCGATTGATGCCGATCGAGCGGTATTTCCCTTTCACCGGGTTATCTTTGACTAGATACGGATTATAGGGAGTGCCCTGGTAATAGGAAGAGAGGATGTATTTGACTTCCTCGACCGTGATCTTATGCTCTGGGACCAAGGACCAGGGGATATCGTCGCTTTCCGGCCCAAAGTCGGGGTTATCGCCTTCCCATTTATAGGTCCTAGGATTGAAATAACGGGCCATGAACCACGCACGCGGGGTGTTATAGACATGGTCGGAATCCGAATGGGAGCCGAAGGCAAGGCGCGGATTGAACTTCTCGCCTTGGTTGAGGTTCATGTGGAAGCGTTCCATGAGCTCTTTGAGCCCTTTGGAGCAGATGAATTCTTTTTGCTCGCCATAGGCGTCTTCGAAATCGAAATAATCGATTCCGAGCTGATTCGGCATGATGACGTATTCTTCGTCCTTCACCCTTCTGGCCATCCAATTATGTCCGCCGATGGTCTCGAGCCACCAAATCTCATCCTTATCGCTGAAAGCGATGCCATTTGGCTCATAGGTGCCGTATTGCTCTAAGAGTTTGCCCAAACGGAGGACGCCCTCGCGCGCACTATGGATATAAGGAAGGGTGACGACCACGAGGTCTTCTTCGCCAAGTCCGCCGGGGATGTCTTTCTCGCCCTTCTTCTCGGCTTTTTTATAAACCACATAGGGATCGGCGCCCAACACCAAGGCGTTCGAGGTGATCGTCTCGGTCGCGGTCATCGCGACGTTTTCGCTATTGATGCCATTGGCCGCCCAGATGCCGGCCTTTTCGGTGGTGACATTCGGGGTGCTGGTGTAAGGAAGCGGATTGTCCGGTAGCTCGATCTTCAGGTGACCGATTTTGCTTTCGTAATGCTTTCCTTGGTTCTTCACCACTACAAGTTTCTTCGTGTCGAAACGGCCATCGTCGTTCCTTGCGATCATCGTCGAGCCATCGTAGCTCGCCTTTTTTCCGACCAATATCGTTGTGCAGGCCATATACTATCCTCTTTTCTAAGCCCGAAGGCTTAACCTTGCCCATTATACAAAGCAAACGAAAAGATACGATTGTTTTTGCTTAATTTGATGAAGGATGTTACTTGACAGAAAGATTGCAACAAAGGTCTTTTCCTTCCCTGTTTTCATCCTTGGTTTAGCATTTCCTTCCCCGCCGCCCGACAGAGAAAGGAAAG
>CADCLZ010000029.1 GCA_902802365.1 uncultured Erysipelotrichaceae bacterium
ATCTCCACGTCAGTGTGAAAGACGTCGAAATTCTCCGCGGAGTGAACTTAAGCGTCAAAGAGGGCGAGACCCTCGCTTTGTTGGGCCCAAACGGCCATGGCAAAAGCACGCTTTTGGCTGCGATTATGGGCAATCCGACTTACACCGTTACCGAAGGCTCCATTTTCCTGGATGACCAGGATATTTTGGCTTTGCCAGTCCACGAAAGATCGCGGGCTGGGCTATTCCTCGCCATGCAATATCCGGCCGAGATCCCCGGGGTCAATTCGGCGGATTTCCTCCGCTCCGCTATGAACGCGCACCGCGAAAAGCCGCTCTCGTTGTTCCAGTTTTACCGTTCGCTTGAAAAAGCGTACAAGGATATGTCGATCCCGTTCGAGATGACCAACCGCAATTTGAACGAGGGGTTTTCCGGCGGCGAGAAAAAGCGCGGCGAAATCCTCCAAATGAAGCTTTTGGAACCCAAAATCGCCTTGCTTGACGAAATCGACTCCGGTTTGGACGTCGATGCGATCCAAATCGTCTCCCAGGCGATCGTCGAAGAAGAAAAGAAAGGCCGGGGCTTCCTGGTCGTTTCCCATTACGCCAGGCTTTATGACCTCATCCATCCGACCCGCGCGGCGGTGATGATCAATGGCAAAATCGCTTTAGAAGGCACCCCCGAATTGGTCCAAAGGATCGACAAAGAGGGCTATGAATGGATCGCTAGCGAATACGGCATCAAAGTTGAGAAGGAAGAGCAGCCGATGAACAAGGTTTCGATCGGCGTCTGCGCCACCCGGGAGGCCACGAAGGACTGAGGATGGAATTGACTTACGTCGATAACGAAATCAAAGACCTCTCCCTGAGTGTCAAAGACGGCGAAACCCTCAAGTTGAATTTCGCCTCTTTTTCCGCCTTCCCGAAAGCGAAAATTGATATACGGGTGGCATCAAATGGCTATTTAGACGCCGCATTCGCCGATTTCAGCAGCGGCAAAGGCAAGCTGGAGATCGCCGTTTATCTAGAAGGGGAGGGCGCCCATTGCGATTGGCATCTTTCCTCGTTGACCAAAGGCGATTCCGAGAAGGTTTTCGATGTCTCGTTATTCCATCTTGTCCCGCATACTGAGGGCGAAGTCGCCAATTATGGGATCACCTTGGATGAAAGCCGTCTGACTTTCACCGGCGTTTCGAAGATCAAAAACGGCGCCAAAGGCTCCACGACCCGCCAAGCGGCGAAGATCATCGTCTTCGATCCGCATTCGGGCGGGAAATGCACGCCGATTTTGAAAATTGATGAGAACGATGTCTCCGCCAGCCACGCGGCCATCGTCGGAAAACTGAGCGATGAGCATCTTTTCTATCTGGAAAGCCGTGGCCTGCCTCCAAAGGAGGCAAAACGTCTCATTACTTTAGGTTACCTCAAACCGGTCCTCGGGTATTTCAAAGACGAAAAACTAAGACAAAGGATCGATGAAGCGATCGAAGGAGGCCTGAAATGATTGATCTAAAGAAGGTTCGGGCCGATTTCCCGATGCTCCGTAAACTCCCGAAGATGCAGGGATATGATTTGGCGTGGCTCGACAATTCCTCGACGACGTTCAAGCCCGATTCGGTGATCGCCGCGATGAACCGTTATTACACCGAAGAGACCGCGAATTCCCACCGCGGGGATTACGATCTTTGCTATCAGATGGACCAAGAAGTCCTTGCTAGCCGCAAAGCTGTGGCGAACTTCATCCATGCCGAAACCAAGGAAATCGTCTTCACTTCTGGGGCAACTGGTTCCCTGAATTTGGTTGCCTTTGGCTATGCCCTAAAGTACCTCAAAAAAGGTGATGAAATCCTCTTAAGCGAAGCCGAGCATGCCTCGAATGTCCTCCCGTGGTTCAAAATCGCGGAGATGACGGGTGCTACCATCAAGTACGTTGCCTTAAATGAAGATGGCCGCATCACGCCCGAAGCGGTGGAAGAGGCGATGAACGAGCATACAAAGTTTGTCTCCTTTGCGCATGTTGGCAATGTCCTCGGTTACCTTCTCGATGCCAAAAAGATTGCTGGCATCGTGCATTCTCACGGCGCGATCTTCTGCTTAGATGGCGCGCAAAGCGCACCGCACACCAAGATCGATGTCAAAGAACTCGATGTCGATTTCCTCGCTTTCTCTGGCCACAAGATGGTTGGTCCGACCGGCATCGGCGTGCTTTATGGTAAATTCGAACTCCTCGAAAAAATGGATACGTTCATGACCGGCGGCGGGATGAATGTGAAGTTCGATCTCGATGGCTCCGAAAGCTTCCTGGAACCGCCGCTTCGCTTTGAGGCGGGCACTCAGAATCTTGCCGGCATCATCGGGCTTCATGCCGCGGTCGATTATCTGCAATCGATCGGGATGGACGAAATCGCTAAGCGCGAACGCGAGTTGAAAGCCTATGCGGTGAAGAAACTCTTAGAGACCGGCAACGTGGAGATCTATAACCCCGATTCGGAATCCGGAATCGTCACCTTCAACATCAAAGGCGTGTTCGCCCAGGATGCCGCGACCTATCTCAATAGCCTTGGAATCGCCTGCCGGAGCGGCAATCACTGTGCCAAAATGCTCTATCACAAACTGAAGACGCCCGCGACGGTGCGCGCTTCGTTCTATTTCTATACCAGCGAAGACGAAATCGACCGGTTGGTCGAAGCCGTCAAGAAAGGAGGAAACTACCTCGATGCCTACTTCAATTGAATTAAGCCCCCTGATGATGCGCGAGATCATCATGGATCATTATTCCTCCCCGCGCCATAAAGGCGAACCCGCCGACCGCGCCGGTTATTTGGTCACCCATTCCAGCTCGGTGAACTGCATCGATGATATCAATGTTTTCCTCAAAGAGGAAAATGAGATCATCAAAGATGCCTGTTGGGAAGGGACCGCCTGCGCGATCTCGACTGCTTCGACGGATATCCTTTGCGACTTATTGCTCGATAAGAAGACCGAAGAGGCCTTATACCTCATCGAACAATATAACCACATGATCCATGAAGAAGAATACGACGGCGGCGTCTTAGAAGAAGCCCTCGCATTTCAGAATACCCATAAACAAGCTGCCCGCATCCATTGCGCCACCATCGGTTGGGATGCTTTCAAGCAACTGATCGAGGAGGAGAAGTCCCATGAGTGAGGACAAGGAATTCCTCAATCAAGAATATCAATACGGCTTCAAGGACAAGGACACTTCGATCCTGAACACCGGAAAGGGTCTTTCCGAAGAGGTTGTCCGCGAGATTTCGCGTTTAAAGGGCGAACCTGAATGGATGTTGGAGTTCCGTCTCAAAGCCTATCGGATCTTTCAGAAGATGCCGATGCCGCAGTTTGGGCCTGAACTCGATATGGATTTCGACTCCTATACCTACTTCACCAGGATGGCAAATCAGGAGAAGAACAAATGGGAGGATGTCCCTTCGACCGTGAAGGAAACCTTCCGGAAACTCGGGATTCCCGAAGCGGAGCAGAAGTATCTCTCCGGCGTATCGACCCAATATGAGTCGGAGGTCGTTTATCACAATATGCTGGAGGAAGTCCGCGAAAAGGGCGTCATTTTCCTCTCGACCGATATGGGCCTTAAGATGTTCCCGGAGATCTTCAAGAAGTACTTCGCGACCGTCATTCCGATCGCCGACAACAAGTTTGCGGCTTTGAATTCCGCGGTTTGGAGCGGCGGGTCCTTCATCTATGTCCCTAAAGGCGTCCATTTGGACAAACCTTTGCAGTCCTATTTCCGCATCAATAACGAGAAGACCGGCCAGTTCGAGCGCACGTTGATCATCGCCGATGAAGGAAGCGACATCCACTATGTGGAAGGCTGCACCGCGCCGATCTATAGCCAAGACAGCTTCCATACCGGCGTGGTTGAGATCGTGGTCTTAAAAGGCGCCCATGTCCGTTACACCACGATCCAGAACTGGTCGACGAACATCCTCAACCTCGTCACCCAGCGTGCCAAAGTCGAAGAGGATGGGTTCATGGAATGGATCGACGGCAACATCGGAAGCTCGATCACCATGAAATACCCGGCCTGTATTCTGCACGGCGATCGTTCCAAAGGAACGGTTATCACCATCGCGGTGGCTTCCAAAGGGCAAAACCAGGATGCCGGTGCGAGGATGATCCACCAAGGGAAGAACACTTCCTCGACGATCATCTCCAAATCGGTCGTCCATAATGGCGGGATCGCCAATTTCCGCGGCACCGTCCGCATAGAAAAAGATGCGGAAGGAGGCAAGGCGCACGTCGAATGCGACACCTTGATCCTCGATGATATTTCTAAGAGCGATACGATTCCAACCAACGAAATCCGCAACTCCGAGTCTTATATCGAGCATGAAGCCACGGTTTCGAAGATCAATGAGGACCAGCTCTTTTATCTCGAATCGCGCGGCATCAGCGAGCAAGACGCGATGCAGATGATCGTCATGGGCTTCATCGAGCCCTTCTCCAAAGAACTCCCGATGGAATATGCGGTGGAGCTCAATCAATTGATCAAGATGGACATGAGCGGGTCCGTAGGATAAGAATGGCAAAAGAATATGACATCATCGTCGTCGGAGGCGGCCACGCAGGCGTGGAGGCCTCCTATGCCGGAGCCAAGCTTGGTCTCCGGGTTCTTTTGCTTACCTTGAACAAAAAGATGATCGCGAACATGCCCTGCAACCCGCATATCGGCGGGTCCGCCAAAGGCGTGGTCGTGAGAGAGATCGATGCTTTGGGCGGGTTGATGGCAAAAGCCGCCGACCATCATCCTTTGCAGATCAAAATGCTCAATACCGGCAAAGGGCCTGGGGTTTGGTGCTTAAGAAGCCAGCAGGATAAGCACGGCTATCCCGCCTATGTTCAAAGCGTGCTGGACGAAACCCCGAATCTTGAGATTCAAGAGAAGGAAGTCGTCGATTTGCTCCATGACGACGAGAAAGTCTTTGGGGTTATCACCCGTGGAGGGGAAGAAATTAAGTCTAAGGCGGTTATTTTGACCACCGGCACCTACATGAATGGCCGAAGGATCTCGGGTTCTGAGGTCGTTGTGGGCGGCCCAGATGGCGAAGAAGCCTCGATTGGGCTCTCCGAGTCGCTGGCAAGGATGGGTTTGGAGATCTTCCGTTTGAAAACGGGCACGCCCCCAAGAATCAAAAAGAGTTCGATCGATTTTTCGAAGGCGGAAGTCCAGCTCGGCTCGGATGATGAGCTTGCTTTCTCGTACGAAACTACCTCCTATACCCGCTTGAAAAACCAGCTTCCCTGCTGGTTGATCTACACCAATCAAGAAACCCATGATCTCATTCATGTTCATTTAGAAGAATCCGCGATTTTCAACGGGACGATCTCGGGGATTGGGCCCCGGTATTGCCCGGCGATCGAAAGCAAGCTCGTCCGCTTCCCGGATAAGCAGAGGCATCAGCTTTTCCTCGAACCGGAATTTGAAGAGGGTGAATCCATCTATCTTCAGGGCTTCTCGACCGGGATGCCCCATGAAATCCAGGAGCAGATGGTCCATACCCTTCCTGGGCTTGAGCATGCAGAGATCCTCAAATGGGCATATCAAATAGAGTACGATGCCATAAAATCCACGCAATTCGACGCGACTTTGCGGGTAAAACGCTACAAAGGGCTTTATGGCGCAGGTCAGATTTGCGGGACTTCCGGTTACGAAGAAGCGGGTGGTTTGGGCCTAATGGCGGGCATCAATGCCGCGCGGGCTATCCGCGGCCAATCCCCGTTTATCCTCAAAAGAAATGAGGCTTATATCGGCGTGATGATCGATGACCTTGTCACCAAGGGCACCGATGAGCCGTATCGTTTGCTTTCTAGCCGCGCGGAATATCGCCTTCTCCTCCGTCATGATAACGCCGATTTGAGGCTTTCCGAATATGGGCATGAGTTAGGGATGATCTCCGAGGAAAGATATCAAGCGTTCAAAAACAAATACGCTTTGATTAACCAAGCGATTTCTCTGATGGAGAAGACCCCGATCTCCGACCGCGAGGGCTTGGCGAAATACCTTAAGGAGTTGGGCTACCCCTATGAAGGGCAGGGTTTCCATGGCTTGGAGATCTTGAAGCGGCCTTTCGCCCATTATCCAGAAGTGGCGAAGCTGATGCCCGAGCTTAATGACTTCCATTTCTCTTATGACGATATCCTTGCTTTGGAAACCAAAGTAAAATATGAAGGCTATATCAAAAAAGAGGAGAAAGAGGCCGAATCCTTGCTCCGCCAGGAAAAATTGACCCTGCCGGAAGGCGTGGATTACCTCAACGTCCAGGGTTTGCGCCTCGAAGCGCGGCAAAAACTCAACGAAGTGCAGCCGAAAACCATCGGTCAGGCTTCCAGAATCCCCGGGGTAAACCCCGCGGATATCTCGATTCTTCTCTTAACCTTAAGGCGGGATGGCAAATTATGAAGTTGGAAGAGCTTAGAAAACCCTTTGGCGATGATTCGTTGGTTCTTTCCGATGAAATCTTGGGAAAATTCCAGAAATACGCCGCCTTATTGAAGGAATGGAATGAAAAGATCAACCTCACCTCGATCGTCGAGGAAGAGGAAGTCTACGAAAAGCATATTTTCGATTCCCTTCTTCCTGCCAAACAATATGACCTTTCCAAAGGAAACCTTTTGGACATGGGTACCGGGGCGGGTTTCCCGGGCATGGTTCTCGCCATCTTATTCCCAGAGCTCAAAGTGACTTTGGCCGATTCCACGAAGAAGAAATTCATCTTTCTCGAAACAGTGAAAGCCGAGCTTAATCTTAAAAACGTTTCCTTCTTCGCCGGCCGCGTCGAAGGGATGCGGACCTTCCGCGAGCATTTCGCTTTCGTCACCGCGCGCGGCTTCTCAGCGCTTCCCAATGTCTTGGAACTCGGGATGCCGTTATTAAAGAAAGGCGGAGTTCTTATCGCCTATAAAGGCGATAAAGGAAAAGAGGAACTCAAAGAATCCGAACGGGCTTTGAAGCTGCTCGGCGGCCAATTGATGTTCTTGCAGAACGAAGAACT
>CADCLZ010000030.1 GCA_902802365.1 uncultured Erysipelotrichaceae bacterium
TGCCAATCTCCTCCGTAAACTCGAAATGGGCGAGGACTTCTTTTTGCTCTTCTCCCAAGACGCCAAAAAGTGCTCCCACTGCGCCTCCCTCGAACCCAAATTCACCGAGTTTTGCTTCGATGCGAAGATCGAGGTTTTCAATCATGCGCCAAAAGAAAGCGACCCATTGATCCATTCTTTGATCGAAGCTTATCCGGAGAGCAATCTCAATATCATCCTCGATAGCCTCGCCACCCCCGTCATCCATTTCATCGATATCGAAGATGGGAAACCCGCCGCGAAGAAGATCGACTTCTATGGATCGAGCGACACCACCGCTCATTTCGAGTCGTTCATGAAGCCGTTATTCAACCTCTCCTCGATCTATCATTTCGCTTCTTTGGAAGCTTTGTCCGCGTTCCCGGAAGAGAACTACCTCCTCTTCGTTGACCCCAACGACGGCTATAGCGCTACCTTCTATGAACGCCACCTTCAGCAAAAAGCCAAAGCCAACGATCTTCCCCTGTGCTATCTGGATTTCTCTTCGCTTAGCGAAGAAGAGCAGTCTTCTTTCTACGCTGCCCATTCCTTGAAAACCAAAGACCCTTATCTTCTTCTCCAAGTACCCGGCAATAGGCCGCGAAGGCCCTGCCTTCTTCCAAACTTTCGAACCTGGCGAAATAGAAGAGATCGCCCATATCGTCGGAAAGGTGCTTCGGATAACGGCCATGGGCCATCATCTGGCCGGCGAAATGGGCCAAAAGCTCATTTTCGTCATGGACATAGTGATAGCAGTCCCGGCGGCTGACGGTGAAGCCATAGTATTTCTTCAAGCCCATGTCCTGGCGGTTGTCGCCATAGGCGATCACGTCCGCGTAGATCTCATAGACCGAGGCCGATTCGGCGTAGTCGATCAGATCGGGGGTGTAGCCTCCCGGCGGACGCATGTTGCATTCAAGGCCGACGAAGTCGCCCTTTTTGCCTAGGCCGGGTTTGTCTTTCCCCAGCACGAAGAACTCGATATGGAAGAAGCGTTTCTTGATCCCGAACGCCTTGACCACCGCTTTCCCGACTTCTTCGAAGGAGGCGGCGTCGATGTCATCCATCGGCAGCGAAAACGGATTGGTGTAGTAATAATCGTCCGCGTTTAGGTTCACGAGGTCCGCGGGCGGGATCGGGAAGTGATCGGAGGTATGGAAGATCGCCTCCGAATTCTCATCGCAGATCCCATCGAACGAGACGATGGTCCCCTCGACGAACTCCTCCATGATGTAGGTTTCCGGCAGTTCGCGTTCAAAGAAGGCGTCGAACTCTTCTTCGTTATGGAGGGCATAGGAGTCCGAGGCCCCGACGCCGACGTTGGGCTTCACGAATAAGGGCCAGCCGACTTCTTTTTGGAATGAGACGGCTTTCTCTTTGTCTTGCTTGCCATTGATCAAAAGGTAGCGCATCGTCTTCGCGCCGCCTTTGCGGAAATATTCCTTCATCGCGCTTTTGGCCTTGATGTGCTCCATCTGCTCGGGATGGAAGCCGGTGGTGACGGCAAATTCCGCGCGGAGCTTGGCATCGATCTCCAGCCACCACTCATTGTTCGATTCGATGTAATCGATCTTCCCGTATTTCCCTTCGAAATAAGCGATGGCTTTCTTCATCGCCTCGAAGTCGCTCATGTTCGGGAGGAAATAGTATTCGGTGAGCGCGGCGATGAGCCTTGGCTGCAAATCGCAATAGGGACCATCCCCGATCCCGAGGACGTTGATCCCGCGCGCCTTCAAAGACTCGCACCATTTGAAGTAACGTTCTGGAAAGTTCGGCGAAATGAAGACGAAGTTCATGCTATTTCCTTTCCCCGTTGGCCAAGCCTTTGGCTTCGATGCGGATCAGGGCGCGTAAAAGCGATGCTTTGGCGCGGACGATATCGGTTTCTTCCTGGCTCTTCTCGAGGCGGGCGTGGGCGCGTTCTTCCGCGGCTCTCGCCCGGGCCAGATCGATGGTTTTGGCGTCTTCGATCAGCGGCGAAGAGACGAGGCAGAGGTCGTTTTCGACATTCGCCGCACCGGAGAAGACGGTGTAATAATGGCTGACGCCATTTAAAACGAAATGGAGGATGCCCGCATCCATCAGGGCGAAGCAGGCTCGCGTATAACCCGGCATCACGCCCACCGGCCCTAAGACCGTCGGGAAATAAACCTCATCGGCGGAGGTTTCCAGCACGGTTCCCTTGGGGGTGATGAGCTTCAGGGTCAAGGCCATCTTTTATTCCTTCATCCCCGCGGCTTTTTTGACGACGTCCTCGATGGTCCCGCAATACAGGAAGGCGCTTTCGGGGAGCTTGTCGTATTTGCCGGATAAGAGTTCTTTGAACGAACGGACCGTCTCTTTGAGCGGCACATAGATGCCGGCGGTTCCGCTGAATTGCTCGGCGACGTGGAAAGGCTGAGAGAGGAAGTTCCTCACCCTCCTGGCGCGGTTGACGGTCTCTTTGTCTTCGTCGCTAAGCTCATCCATGCCGAGGATGGCGATGATGTCCTGGAGTTCTTTATAACGCTGGAGCAGTTTCTGGACGCCGCGGGCGACCTGATAATGCTCTTCGCCGACGATCGAAGCATCGAGGATGTTCGAGGTCGATTCCAAAGGATCGACGGCCGGGAAGATGCCCAAAGCCGCGGTGTTGCGGTCCAAAAGCGTTCGAGAATCCAAGTGGGCGAAGGTCGTCGCCGGCGCCGGATCGGTGAAATCGTCGGCGGGAACATAAACGGCCTGGACCGAGGTGATCGAACCATCTTTCGTCGAGGTGATCCTTTCCTGGAGCTGGCCCATCTCGGTGGCGAGGGTCGGCTGGTAGCCGACGGCGCTGGGCATACGACCGAGCAAAGCGGAGACTTCGCTGCCGGCCTGGGTGAAACGGAAGATGTTGTCGATGAAGAGGAGGACGTCTTTATGCTCTTTGTCGCGGAAGTACTCCGCCATCGTGAGGGCGCTGAGGCCAACGCGCATACGGGCTCCCGGCGGCTCATTCATCTGCCCGAAGCAAAGCGCGGTGTTCTTCAAGACCCCGCTCTCCTTCATTTCGAAATAGAGGTCGTTCCCTTCGCGGGAGCGTTCCCCGACCCCGCCGAAGACGGAGATGCCGTTATGCTCGGTGGCGAGGTTGAAGATCAATTCTTGGATAAGGACGGTTTTGCCGACGCCGGCGCCGCCGAAAAGGCCGATCTTGCCGCCTTTTGGATAGGGGCAAAGAAGGTCGATGACCTTGATGCCGGTCTCGAGGAGCTCGTGGCCGACATTTTGTTCGCTGAAGGGGGGCGCGGGACGATGGATCGGCATCCTTAAAGATTCTTTGAATGCCTCATCGCCAAGCCCATCGATCGGCTGACCGTGGACGTTGAACATCCTGCCTAAGGTCTCGGGCCCGACCGGGACATCGATCGGTTTGCCGGTATTGATGACCTTCATGCCGCGGACCAAGCCATCGGTGGCGCCCATCGCGACCGCGCGGACGACATCGTCGCCGATATGCTGCATGACTTCGATCGTCAGGCTCTTCCCGTCGGGAAGCGGAATCAAAAGGGCGGTGAGGATCTCCGGGAGATGGGCGTCCTCAAACCGGACGTCGACGACCGGGCCGACCGCTTGGACGATGACGCCGTCTTGGGCGGCGTTCTTCTTTTCCTTGGCCATGTGTTTCCTCCTTTATTGCTGCGCCCTGGCGCCGGAGACCACCTCGGTGATTTCCTGGGTGATCGCGCCTTGGCGGGCTTTGTTGTATTCGATGGTGAGATCGTTGAGCAGGTTGTCGCAGTTGTCGTTGGCGGCGTCCATCGCGTTGCGCCTGGCGGCCTGCTCGGCGCGTTGGCTTTCCGCGAGTTTGGCGCTGACGCTCGCGCCCAGATAAGCGCCCAATAGGCGATGGATCATCGCCCGCGGCGGCTCTTCGAATAAGGTTGGCTCATATGCGTCTTCGGGGGTGGGCTCATAAGTGAGGCTCACCGGGAGCAAGGTATAGGAATCGGGGACGAATCGGAGCGAGTTGACGTAACGGGTGTAGACCAAGATCACTTTGCGGAACTTGCCTTCGTTGAACTGGTTGCGGATCCTCCGGCAGAGCCTCTCGACCACGCGGTGATCGGGATCGAGGCCGGCTTTGTAGAAGTCTTCCTGGACCTCCACCCCTTCAAAGCTCCTCCGGAAATAATGGTTATGGGCCTTCTCGCCGATCGGGGCGAGGTAATCGCCGGGCTTTAAGAGGCTTTCGACATAACGGAAGACCTCGTTGTTATAGCCCGCGCATAGCCCAAGGTCGCTTCCGATCACGATGTAAAGATTCCCGGAGCCCTTTTCGTTTTCATAGGCGTAATGGCTCTTCTCGGGCCCATCGTAATAGAAAAGCTGGGCCATCAAATGCTCCAAACTGGAAAGATAGGCGATCGCGTTGTCCGAAAGATCGCGGTACCGCTTGAGCTTTACCGTCGCGACCATGCCCATGGCCTTGGTGATCTTCTGGGTCGACTTGATCGAGGCGATCCTTCTTTTTGTCTTGGTGAGCGAATTGGACATCTTTTAGGCCTGCGCTTTGAATCCTTCCATGGCTTCTTGGATTTGCTTGCGGCTTTCGTCATCGAAAGCATGCTCTTTCTGGAGTTTCTCCAATAATGGGGCGTACTTATTCTTTAAATAAGAATACATGCGCTCCAGATAGTCGGAGACCGCCTCTGGCTCGAGGTCATCGAGGTAGCCGTTCTTCGCGGCGTAGAGCTCGACGATCTGCCGTTCCATCGGGTACGGGTTGTAGTTCTTCTGCTTCAAGACCTCCATGAGGATCTTGCCGTGCGAGAGGACTTTCTTGGTTTCTTTATCAAGGTCGCTCCCGAACTGGGAGAAACCGAGGAGTTCGTTATAGTTGGCGAGCTCGATCTTCAATGATTTGGCGACTTCCTTCATCGCCTTGAATTGGGCGCTGCTCCCGACGCGGCTAACCGAGAAGCCGGAGTCGATGGCTGGCCTTTGGCCGGCGTTGAAATAATCGGTGAGCAGGAAAATCTGCCCGTCGGTGATCGAGATGATGTTGGTCGGGATGTAGGCGGAGATATCGCCGGCCTGGGTCTCGACGATCGGAAGCGCGGTGATCGAACCGCCGCCGAAATCCTTGGATAAGCGGCAAGCGCGTTCCAATAACCGGCTATGGAGGTAGAAGATGTCGCCGGGATAGGCCTCGCGGCCCGGGGAGCGCTTCAAGAGCAAGGAGAGGGCGCGGTAGCTGACCGCGTGCTTGGAAAGATCGTCAAAGACGATGAGGACGTCTTCGCCGTTCTCCATCCATTCCTCGGCCATCGCCATGCCGGCGAAGGGGGCGAGGTATTGAAGCGGAGCGGATTCGCTCGCGGAGGAGCTAACGACCGTGGTGTATTCCATCGAGCCATGGTCTTTCAAGACCTGGACGAGGCTAGCGACCGAGGAGTTCTTCTGCCCGATCGCGACATAGACGCATATGATGAGCTCACGTTGACCGCGGCCGATCGGGATCATTGCATCGATCGCTTTGATGCCGGTCTCCAAAGGGGTATCCACCGATTTGCGGGTCATGACGCCTGGGGCGATGCGCTCGACCGGACGGCTCTTTTCGCTTTCGATCGCCGGTCCGCCATCGATCGGCTGACCAAGCGCATTCACCACGCGGCCCATCATGCAATCGCCCACCGGCACCTGCACGACGCGGTGGGTGCGTTTGACGGTGTCGCCCTCGAGGATCTCGTTGTCGGAGCCAAGCAAAACCGCGCCGACATCGTCGCTATCGAGGTTCATGACCATGCCATAGACATCATGGGGGAACAAAAGGAGCTCGCCGAGCATCGCTTTGTCTAAGCCATAGCAAAGCGCGATGCCATCGCCCACCGAGATGACGGTTCCGACGTCATCGGTGGATAGTTCGGCTTCGTAGCCTTTGATCTGGGCCTTTATGATCGCGGCGATCTCGCTGGAATCGATCTTCATAGGTTGCTTCCTCCCGCTAATAATGCTTTCTCAAGGTCGAGGAGGCGGTTCCTGAGCGAACCGTCATAGACCTTGCCGTCCAGGGCGACTTTGACGCCGCCAAGGATCAATTCATCGACCCGGTTCTTAAGCGATACCTTCTTGCCGAGCTTCTGCTCGAAGGCCTTCTCGATCCGGGCGATGTCTTTCTCTTCCAATTTGGAGGCGCTATAGACGATGCCCTCCAAGACGCCATGCTGGTAGTTGACGAGCGCGGCGAATTCGCGTTCGGCCTCATCGAGGTGCTTGATCCGATGATGCTTCACGAGCAGTCCCAGGAAGCGGGGAAGATATTCCAATTTCCGGGACCCGTAAACTTTGTTTAATGCTTCAAGGCGCGTATTCAAAGGAATGCTGTAGGACGAAAGGAAGGCGAGGAATTCGGGGTTCTCGGCAAAGTCCCCCTCCACTTTCCTTAAAGCGGCAAGATATTCCTGGCTATCCTTTTCCTTCGTGAGGGAATAAAGGGCCATCGCATAGTTTTGATACACGCTTTCCGCCATCGTTATTTCCCTTCGTTCAGGTTGTTCACGAAGTCATCGAGAAGACGCTTTTCGTCTTCTTTGTTGACCTCGCGGCCCAAGACCTTCTCGCTGGAAGCGATCGCGACGTCGACGATTTCCTTGTGGACGTCCTGACGCGATTTGCGTTTCGCTTCTTCGATCTCTTCGTCCGCTTTGCGCTTGGCGAGCTGGGCGTCTTCCTGGGCTTTGGCCAAGATCTCCTCGGCCTCTTTCTCGGCCCCGGCTTTGGCGTCGATTAAGATCTGTTTGGCCTCGAGCTTGGATTTCTCCACGCTTTCTTTGCTGGCCTTAAGATACTCCTCCGCCTCCGCTTTGGCCTTCTCCGAACCACGAAGATTCTCATCCACGTATTCCTTCCGTTTCGCCGAAAGCTTCTTAAGCGGTTTGTACGCCACGAAAAAGACGATGACGATCAAAAGCACGAAGGCGATCAACTGAATCAGGAAATCCCAAAAATTGGGGATCAGCTTCTCGATGATCTCCTGCGGCTCGATCACCGCTTCAAGAATGCTCGAAAAGGAAAGGAAAGGCATTTGCTTTTTTCCTTATTATCCGAGCGCCGGGACGCCGAGGACGAAGATGAGCAAGACCGCGACGACCAAGGCATAGATGCCGGTGGTCTCGTCGAGGGCGACCGCGAGGATCATCGTGGAGTTGAGCTTGCTCTGCATCTCCGGGTTCCTGGTCATGCCTTCGATCGCTTTGGCGCAGATCATGCCTTCGCCGATCGCGTTGCCGGCGCCGCAAAGCATCGCGATGCCCGCGCCAAGGGCGACCAAGCCGACCTGGCCGGCTTCGGCCAACACATTGACCAAATTCACTAAAATGCCCATAGTTTTCTACCTCCTAACTATATGGCTTTCTTTTCGGCGGGTCCGCGCAGGGCCTGCGTTTCGACTCCCATCGCCTCTTCGGGCCGCTCATTGGAGATCCAAATCGCGTTGAGGGAGCAGAAAACCAGGGTCTGGATGAACCCGGAGAAAAGACCGAAATAAAGGTTGAGCACCGCCGTCGGAAGCGGCGAGAGCCAAATCGAAGAAAGCTCGGGTCCCATGAACCCGAAGATCAATCTTGAGACGCCGTTTAAGGCGAATTGGACAAGGGTGATGACGATGGTGCCGCTTAAGGCGTTGCCGAACATACGGAAGGTGGTCGACATCAAAGGCGCCATCTGGCTGATCATATTGATCGGCAAGAAGACGAAGATCGGCTCGACGTAGCGATGGAAATAATGGATATGCTGGTATTTGAGCGCGGTCTTTTGGATCAAGATCCACATCACCAAGGACAAAGCCAAGGGGGCGAAGAGGTTATCCATGATCGAGGGCAGACCGGTCAAACTCCAAATGAAGGCGAGGAAGAGATAGCTCCATAAGGCCATGAAATAGGCGGTGAAGGATTCCCATCCCTCACCCATATTGGCCTTGATCCAGCCATTTAGCTTCTCGAAAAGAAGCTCGGCGATCATCAAAAGGCCCTTGCTGGGCTTCAACGGGTCTTGGCGGCTCGCCTTGATCCCGACGATCACCATCAGGATGATCACCAAAAAGACGACGATCATCGAGGAAAGGAACGCCCCAGAGGGATTGAAGTCGAAGAAATGGGCTAAGCGTTCATTCATTGGGCTCGCTCCCCTGCTCTTCCTGTTTTGGCTCTATGGGCCTTTTGGCCTCTTTTTTCGTCGCGGCTTTGAGCTCGATGAAATGGTTGCGGACCACGAGGGCCGGCATTGGCATATAGCCAGCGAAGAGGGTCCAGAAGTTCAGCCAGGCATTCTTCCAATAGAACGTGCATAAGGCGGCCAGGACGAGGCCGGCCCCATAAACGATGAAGCGGAGGCTGCCGAAGAGGACGCTGAGGCCAAGGGCCATCGGCTGGGCCCCGTTATTGGAGAGCAAAGTCTTGCTCCCATAGACGATCGATAGATAAGCGAAAAGCGAGATCAGGTTGCCCAAAAGCCAGCCGAAGGAAAGCCCTGGCATATCAAAGAAGGCAAATGGGAGCAGGATCGCGAAAACGACGAGGCAGAGGACCGCGAGGAGGAAACAGACGCGTTGGGTGGAGGTGAAATCGACGAAATGCTTTTTCATGAAATAACCCACCATAGGTGGCATGGTCAATATTAGGTGGAAATGAAGGTTTTTTCAACCTTAGAAGGAAGATTCGCCTTAATTTAGGGTTCTTGTATAAGAAAAGCGGGCCATTTCGACTCGCCGGCAATAGAAGCAAGAACAATCAGCGATAAAGCCTTTGCCAACCGAAATAAAGGGCCATGTCGTCATGCAGGGCTTTTCCGTTCATGCATGCTTCAATCTGAGAGGCCTCTCTTTTTTGCCAATTACGCTGAAAAGTTAAAAACTGGACGAAATCCACCATCCAGTCTTCGGGTATTTTTGGGCGCATGGCCACGGAAAAGGATTTAATCCTTTGTCAACGGATTTCGATATGGATGCGCTTCATCTCGGCGATCGCCACCTCCTCGGCTCTGGGGTCTCCGCAGCCTGAGGCGTTTCGATAGCAGACGATGTGGGCGTTGGGAAGCGCGGCCTTCGCGATGACGGCATTCGAGAGGACGCAGATCGAGGTATCAACGCCGCAGAGGGCGACTTCCTCATATCCTTTCTCTTGGAGATAGCCGAGAAGCTTCGCGGAACCAAAGGTCGGCTTTTCAAAGCAAGGATGGCCTTGCGCGGCTTCTTTGACTTTGCCAAAGAGCTCCCAGCCGGGCGTGCCTTTTAGGCAATGGGGCACCGGAAGGTTCTTGCCTTCTTCGCTGGCCATATAATCGCCTTCATGGGTATCGAGGGTGAAGAGGACATCGTCCCCCCTATCCTCATATTCCTTAATGAGGGAAAGGATCTCCCCTTCGAGGTTTTCGGCCCCGGCGAAGCCGAGGGCGCCGGTCACGAAGTCGACCTGGTAATCTACGACAACTAACGCTTTCATGGCTTCATCATACACTACTCGGCCCTCCGAGAAGGAATCATGATAAAATATCCTTGTTATGAAAGGGCTTTCATAGTAAAGTACTAGGCCGGCCAAAGGAGCCGATTACGATGTCATTTAAAGTAAATTACCTAGGTAAGGAGGCCGCCTTCGAGAAAAAGGTCTCCCTGATTGATCTCCTCAAGAACGAGGACCCCGAACGGAAATACGTCGCCGCCAAAGTCAATAACCGCGTCCGCGAGCTTTCCTATGAAGTCTATTACGATGCCGAGATTGAGTTTTTGACCTGCAGCGACCAAGACGCGGTCAGGATCTACGAAGCCTCGCTCCGCTACGTCACCGCGATGGCGTTTAAGAAATGCTATCCGAATCTTGAGATCCGCTTCGCCTATAACATCTCGCGCGCAGTCTCGATCCATCTGCTCAATCCGGGCGCCAAAGCCGATACGGCGATGCTTTTGAAGATCCGCCACGAAATGGAAAGGATCATCAATGCCGACCTTCCTTTGAAGCGGATGATCGTCCCCAACGAAGAAGCGGCGAAGATCTACGAAGAACGCGGCTATCACGATAAACTCGAGATGCTGCAATACCGTCCCGAGAAGACCGTCCACCTCTATCAATGCCAAGACTATCTTGACTATATGTATTCGCGGATGGTGCCCTCCACCGGCTACCTCAAAACCTATAAGCTCCGCCTCTATTCCCCGGGCTTCATCCTCCAGTATCCGCGCGCCGAAAACGGCGGCGAGATCCCGCCTTTTGAAGATGCCCCGACCTTTGGTCGCGTCCTGCGCGAGACCCACGATTGGAGCAAGATCGTCGGCGCTTCCACCGTCTCGGGGATCAACACGACGATCAAAAAACTCGGGACCATCGAGTTCATCAACCTCTGCGAGGCCAGGCATAACCGGATGCTCTGCGAGCTCGGGCAGATGATCGAAGACGATATCGAGAACATCCGCCTGATCTGCATCGCCGGCCCTTCTAGCTCCGGCAAGACCACTTTCGCCAACCGCTTGAGGATCGAATTGCTGAGCCGCGGCATCAAACCGATCCGCATCTCGCTCGATGACTATTACAAGCCGCGCGATCTCGCTCCGAAAGATGAGGATGGCAAACCCGACCTTGAATCGATCGAAGCCCTCAATATCGAGCAGTTCAATCAGGATATGCTGAGCCTGATCAACGGCGAAGAGGTCCAACTCCCCAAATTCGATTTCACGATCGGCCATCAGGTCCCCGATCGCATCCTGAAGGTCGGCGAGAACGAGCCGATCATCATCGAAGGCATCCACGCGCTCAACGACCGGATGACCATCGATATTCCGAAATCCGCCAAATTCAAGATCTTCATCGCTCCCCAGCAGCAGCTGAACCTCGAGGACCATAGCCCGGTCAGCCTCACCGACCTCCGTTTATTGCGGAGAATCGTCCGCGACCATCAGTTCCGCGGTTCCTCGGTCGAGGAGACCTTATCGATGTGGCCGAGCGTCCGCCGCGGCGAATTCAAATGGATCTACCCGACCCAGGAAGGCTGCGACTACGTCTATAACTCCTTGCTTCCTTATGAGCTCCCGGTCATGAAGAAATACGCCCTTCCCTTGTTAAGGGCGGTCGAGAAGGATTCCCCATATCATTTGACCGCGAAACGCTTGGAGAGGATGCTCAAGTTCTTCATCGACATGGAGGATCATTGGGTGCCTTCCAATTCGTTGATGCGCGAGTTCATCGGCGGCTCCTGCTACAAAGACGTTTAAGAAAAAAGCACCCATGGGTGCCCTGAATCGAAAAAGAGTGAGGTCGTGCCTCATTCTTTTTTTCTTCTTTCTTCAAACGGACGCGGGGTTTTCGATCAAAGAGAATTCGGGATCCTTGGGGAGGAAATGCGCAAGCCCTTCTCTGTTTCGGAAGCGGATAATACCAAATTTTGGAGGGAAGAATGAGGCCCAAGCCGAAAGAAAAAGGCCAATCCCTATTCTTTTTTCGTGATCTTGCTAAGGGCTTGCTGCTCATAACGGTAAGCGCCGAGCAGCTCATTGAAGTAAAGGCTCCGCATCCTAAGATAACTCTCCTGCTGCGGCTTTTCGACCGTCGAAAGATATAAGGAAGCGAAGATCTTCTCCAAACGGAAGAAGGATTCGTAGAGGTTGAGCAGGGTGAAATGATGGAAGTAATCTTTCCTGCTATAGATGAGGACGGGGCTCGAATGGGCGATCTCGCTCGACATCTCGTAGGTTTTGCTATAACGGGTCAGCCCCGCAACCCTTTGCACCCCATCGCGGAAGTTGAATTTGAAGTCCGGCGTCTTCATCACGTCGGGCACGCCCAAAAGCCAGCCGTACTCGATATAACGCTTCATGTCTTTGCTCTTTAAGCCGATCGCGCGCATCCCCTCTTTGATCTCGACGAAGATCTCGTCGGTCTTCTCTTTCGGATAGACTCCGCGGAAGGCTTGGCCATACATCATATGTTTGAGATAGGAATCGATGACCGGCTTACCGTATTTGACGATGACCTGGAGGATGCATTCATTCTCATGCAGGGTGCGCCAAGCGGAGAATGCCTGGGTCTCAAAACCTTCTTCAAGAAGGTTCGAGCAGCATTTGGCCATCTGGAAACCCGCCAAAAGGATATCGACCAATAAGGTCTGCGCGGGTTCTCTTCTTTTGTAGCGCGACAAAATCCCGAGGATGAAATTGAGGAAGATATCGATCGTCGAGATCGTCGGGTTATAACGCGAGGAGAAGCTGCCCATCTGATAGGCCAATCTCTCGTTGGTGTAATACTTATCGAGGGCGACCGAGCAGATCAGCGAATGGTAATCCGCGTCTTCTTTCAAATCTTCCTGCTTCTTCTCGGGGTTGATGGCGAGATAGATGCTCATTGACGAGATAGAGGGTCAATTGGACCGGATTCACGCCGAAAGAGGAGACGACGGGATTGGTCTCTTCGAGGGCCTTTTTGCCTTCTTGGCATTCTTCGAAAAGATCGGCGATCAGCTCGCGGTCGACGTCTTTCGGGATGCGGAGGGCATCCAGAAGCTTGAGATAACGTTCCCTTTCTTGCATTTCCATCGCCTTAGTCTACCACTTTCAGCCGGCTTTCCTTGATGGAAAGTAGATATTTCTTCACCGGCAAATTGAAAACTTTCTTTAAATAAGCCTCGTAGATTGCAAGCTGCTCCCCATAAGCGGGATCATCGATGCTCCGGGTCTTATAGTCCACCAAATCGATATGGTCTTGATAGAGCAAGAACAAGTCGATCGTGCCGTTAACCCCTGTCTCTTCATCGACAAAGGAATACTCCTGGAAGGCTTTGGCCTCCGATGTCTTTTCAAATAGAGGAAGCGCGAGGGTCTTCTCCATCAAAACGCGGTCTTTTGGATTTCTAATCCAACTCGCGTCTTTCTTCGTCCAATCCACCAACTCCAAAAGCCGGTGGAGCCTCGTGCCTTCTAAAAGCACTTGCTCGGGGATCTTCTCTCCTTTTCCCTTGGAGGCTCTCTTCAATGGCTCGCTTTCGACCGCGGGGATCGAGAGGCTATGGATCGCAACTGGCGCTTTCAGCGTCTGGTTGGGGGTCAACTCCCCTGGCTTATCCGCCAGCGGCCATTCCTCT
>CADCLZ010000031.1:0-6907 GCA_902802365.1 uncultured Erysipelotrichaceae bacterium
AAATAAAGCAAAATGCAAAAGCATTTGCTATATTGCATCCACCAGAGGCCTTCCGATGAGGGAAGGCGCCCGCGTTTGGCTTTGTTTACCCGGCCCAAGGCGGAGAAGGAGTACAGATGCTGAAAATCACCCGCTTCATGATGGAAGGCAAAAACGGCTTCCAAGTCAGCGACGAACCCAATCCTCGCTTCCACTATGCGCTTAGCTCGGATCAACCCGATACCGCGATCCGCAAAGCCACCCTCTTCCTGAATGGCTCGGAGATCGACGCCATCGAGCAGACCGCCGTCATCTATAAAGGCCAGCGGCTCGAGGCTTATAAGGCCTACACCGCCCGCCTCGAAGTCGAGGACAACCACGGCGAGAAAGCCGAGGCGACCTATTCCTTCGAAATGGGCAAGCTCGATGAGCCCTGGCAGGGGAAGTGGATCAGCGATCCAACCTATTCCTTCACCGAGAAAGGCGTCTCCCCGAAACCGATGCTCTTCCAAAAGAAATTCTCCTTCGAGAAGAAGGTCAGCAATATCAAGGTCTATTCGACCGCTTTGGGCGTTTACGATCTTTTGCTTGATGGCAAGAAGGTCGGCGAGCAGATCATGGCCCCGGGCTTCACCTCCTACAAACATCACCTCCAATACCAAGTCAATGAGCTTCCTGCCAAGCAGGAATTCACCCTCGGCGCGATCGTCGCCGGCGGCTGGGCGGTCGGCAGCTTCGTCTTCACCCGCGGCAACCGGTATGACGGCGACCGTCAGGCGTTGCTTCTTGAACTCCGCGTGACTTATGAAGACGGCAGCGTCGAGACCTTCGGGAGCGACGCCTCCTTCGAAGTCACCACCGATTCCGCCTACCAGATGGCCGACCTCTATGACGGCGAGACCTATGACGCCACCGTGGAGCCGAAGTTCCATCCGGCGGCTTTGGAGACCTTAAGGATCAACCCGAAGATCTACGCGGAGATCGGCTGCCCGATCCTCCCGCATGAGCATTTCAAGCCGCTCTCCCATTCCAAGAGCCCGAAAGGCGTCGAGATCTATGACTTCGGCCAGAACTTCGCCGGCGTCGTCCATCTCCATATCAAGACCGCCCAAAAGGGCCAGAAGATCGTCGTGAAGCACGCGGAGATCCTCGAGGATGACGGCGAGCTCTGCTTGAGCCTCCTCCGCACCGCGAAAGCCACCTCCACCTATATCTGCCTAGAAGGCGAGCAGGACTTCACCCCGACCCTAACTTACATGGGCTTCCGTTACGTCGGCATCGAAGGCATTCTCCCCGAGGATGTCGAGATCGAGGGCATCGCCTATTACAGCGACCTCGAGCAGGTCGGCGAATTCAGCTGCTCCAACGAGATGCTCAACCGCTTGCAGAAGAACATCGAATGGTCGAGCAAATCGAACTTGGTCGATATCCCGACCGACTGCCCGCAGCGCGATGAGAGGATGGGCTGGACCGGCGATATCTCGATCTTCGCCCCGACCGCCTCTTATAACTTCAAGATGAGCCGCTTCCTCAAGAAGTGGTTGAAGGACGTCCGCGCCGAGCAGCTTAAGACCGGCGGCCTCCCCAATACGGTCCCCGTCCAAAGCTATGGCTTCCCGGCCACGATGCCGAAGATGGCGATCGACTTCTGGGGCGATGCGATCCTCAATGTCCCCTATGCCGTCTATCGCGCCGAAGGCGACGTCGATGTGCTCAAAGACAACTATGAGTCGATGAAGAAATACGTCAACGCCTGCTCGTTCTGGGCGAAGATCTGGGGCGTTGGCAAATACCGTTATATCTGGCATACCCCGGCCTTGTTCCATTTCGGCGACTGGGTGGCCCCCGATGCCCCGAAGATGAGCCAATGGCAGGCCAGGAGCCGTTATACGGCTACCGCCTCCATCGTCCATACTTCCGGCTTGCTTTCCAAGATCGCGAGGATCCTCGGCAAAGAAGATGATGCCAAGCATTATGAGAACCTCTCCAAGAAGACCGCGGATGCCTATACCTCGATCTTCATGAAGGAAGGCATCCTCAAGAAGAAGCCGTTCCAGACCGGCTACGTCCTCCCGCTGGCCTTTGGCATGCTCGAAGGCAAAGACAAAGAGAATGCCTTGAATGCCTTGGTCGAGCTCATCGAGAAGAACGACTACAAGATCGGCACCGGCTTCCCGGGCACCGGCCACATCCTGTTCGCCTTGGCGGACAATGGCCGTCCGGACGTCGCCTATAAGATGCTCCTCAACGTCAATCCGCCTTCTTGGCTGTATGAAGTCAAAGCCGGCGGCACGACGATCTGGGAGAAGTTCGATGGCCTTGATGAGAATGGCCATCTGAAGCCCTCGACCGATGGCACCGACAACATGATCTCCTTCAACCATTACGCTTCCGGCTCGGTCGGCGAGTTCTTCTATCGCCGCATCGCCGGGTTGGAGATCGTCGAGCCCGGCTATAAGAAGTTCCGGGTCAAGCCGCTTCTTAACGATGAGATCAGCTTTGCGAAGACCAAGACCGAGACCCCGTATGGCCCGATCGAAGTGAGCTTCGAGAAGAAGGGGAAAGAATTCTCCTTGACCGTCGACGCCCCGGTGGGCACGCTGGGCGAGATCGTGCTGCCAAGCGGCAAGAGCGAAGAGCTCCGCGGCGGCAAGAAGACCTTCACCTGCACTTTATAAAGGCACATGAATTACCTATCCATCGACATCGGCGCCTCCAGCGGGCGGCTCATCCTCGGCCATCTCGAAGATGGTAAGATCTCCCTCGAAGAGATCTACCGTTTTCCCAATGGCCCGAAAGAGAATAAGGAAGGCCGCTTGATCTGGGATATCGACGCCTTATTCGCCTCGATCCTTGAAGGGCTAAAGATCCTCGGGGAGCGGAAGATTAAGATCGAAAGCCTTGGCATCGATACCTGGGCGGTCGACTATGTCCTATTGGACGAAAACGGCGCGCGGATCGGGGACGCTTATTGCTACCGCGATGCGCGCGGTGGGGAAAATAAAGACCCCGTGCATGCGTCTTTGCCGTTTGAAGAGCTCTATGCGCGGACGGGGATCCAATATCAGCCATTCAACACCATTTATCAGCTTCATGACGATCTGAATTCCGGGAAGCTGGCGAAAGCCTCCTGCTTCTTAATGCTCCCCGATTACCTTCATTACCGCCTCACCGGAGAAATGAGGCAGGAGTACACCAACGCGGTCTCGACCGGAATGGTGAACGCGAAGAGCCATACCTGGGATCCGGAGATCCTCGAGAGACTCGGCTATCCGAAGAAACTCTTCAAAGAACTCTCTCAGCCCGGCGCTTTGGTCGGCCATCTGAAGAAGGAAATCCAAGAAGCGGTGGGCTTCGACTGCAAGGTCGTTTTGCCGGCCACCCACGATACCGGAAGCGCGGTCCTCGCTTCCCCGGCCCCCTTTGGGGCTCCTTATCTGGCCTCGGGAACTTGGTCGCTTCTGGGGGTGGAGGAGAAAGTCCCGCATACCGATGAGAAGTCGATGGCGCTCAATTATTCGAACGAAGGCTCGACCGAATTCGCCTACCGCTATCAAAAGAACATCATGGGCTTATGGATCATTCAGCAGATCCGCCATGAACTGAAGGACGCCTATTCCTTCCCGGAGATCGTGAAGATGGCGGAGGAGAACCCGACCGCAAAATGCTTCGACGTGAACGAGGAGATCTTCCTCGCCCCGAAAAGCATGATCGAAGCCGTCAAATCAAGAGTGGGGGACCTTCCCTTAGGGGAGCTCTTCTACTCCGTTTACAATAGCCTCGCCCTATCTTATAAGAAAGCGGTCGAGGAACTCGAAGGGCTGACCGGCCATAAATTCGGCTCTTTGACCCTCCTAGGAGGCGGGACGAAGAACGCCCTCCTCAATAGGCTGAGCGAACAAGCGCTCGGCATCCCGCTCTCGCTTGGCCCCACCGAAGCCAGCGCCGAGGGGAACCTCCTCGTCCAGGCGATCGCTTCGGGCGAAGTGAAGGATGCCATTGAAGCAAAGAGAATCATCCAAAACTCATAAATAACCAGGAGGAATCAATATGAGCAATCGTTTTTTGGAAGCCAAAGAAATCTATGCACGCGAAGGGATCGACGTCGAGAAGGCGTTGGAAGCCGTCAAGAAGATCCCCGTCTCCATCCATTGCTGGCAAGGCGATGATGTTTTGGGGTTCGACGGCTCCGGATCCTTAGAAGGCGGCATCCAGACCACCGGCAACTACCCGGGCCGGGCCAGGACCCCCGAAGAGCTTATGGCAGATCTCGCCTACGCGGCGAAGATGATGCCGGGCACCAAACGGCTGAACCTTCATGCCTCTTATGCCTTCTTAGGCGAAGATAAGGGCAAGATCGACCGCGATCAATACACCTATAAGCATTTCAAGCCGTGGGTGGATTTCGCGAAGAAATCCGGCTTTGCCGGGATCGACTTCAACCCGACCTTCTTCGCCCATCCCAGAGTCAAAGATAACCTCACCCTTTCCTCTCCCGATGAAGAAACCAGGAAGTTCTGGGTCGCCCATGGCCGCGCTTCGTTGGCCATCGCCGCCGAACTCGGCAAAGCGATGGGGAGCCCATGCTTCGTGAATATCTGGATCCCCGACGGCTATAAGGACATCCCGAGCGACCGCCTTGGCCCGCGCCTCCGCTTGAAGAAGTCGCTCGATGAGATGCTCGAAGGCTACGACAAAGAGTGGGTGATCCCCGCGGTCGAAAGCAAAGTGTTCGGCATCGGCCTCGAATCCTTCACCGTCGGCAGCAGCGAGTTCTACCAGAACTACGCCGCCAGAGCCGGCATCCTCTGCCTGATGGATATGGGCCATTATCACCCGACCGAAGTGGTCTCCGAGAAGATCAGCGCCTTGCTTCCCTTCTACCCGAAGCTTGCCCTCCACGTCTCGCGCCCGGTGCGCTGGGACTCCGACCACGTGGTGATCCTCAATGATGAGCTCAAAGAGCTCGCGAAGGAAATCGTCCGCAACGACGCCGCCGAGCGCGTGATCATCGGCCTCGACTTCTTCGATGCCTCGATCAACCGCATCTCGGCCTGGGTCACCGGCCAGCGTTCGATGGAAAAGGCGTTGCTTTATGCCTTCCTCCAGCCCAACGAAAAGGCGAAGAAGCTGCAGGATGAAGCCGACTTCACCGCCCTCATGGTCTTGCAAGAACACGCGAAGCTTTTGCCCTTTGGCGACATTTGGGATGAATTCCTTGCCAGAGAAGGCCTAAAAGAGGATTATCTCCCTGAAATCCTCGGCTATGAGAAAGAAGTCCTTTCCCGGAGGAAATGAATATGAAGAACCTGTTAGAAGCCCCGTTCGTTCGGGAAATCTGCCGTTTGGCCACCAACATGTACCGGCTTGGCTGGGACGAAAGGAACGGCGGTAACATCTCCTATCTTCTCAGCGAAGAAGAAGTGAAAGAATGGCTCGATGTCAGCAAAGAGCTGCGCCTGATCCCGCTGGCCGGCGTCGAAAACGTTGATTTCGACGTCTCGCCCTTGAAGGGCAAGGTCTTCCTCGTCACCGGGACCGGCAAATACTTCAAAAACGTCGAGTTCGACCCCGAGGAGAACCTCGGCATCGTCCGCGTCCGCGAAGACGGCCAAATCGCCTTGCTTTGGGGCTATCGCTCCGGCGGCCGCTTCACCAGCGAATTCCCCGCGCATATGATGTGCCACATCAGCCGGCTCTCGAAGAACCCGAAGAACCGCATCGTCATGCACTGCCATCCGACCAACCTCTTGGCGATGACTTATGTCCATCCGTTGACCGACAGAGACTTCAGCAGGACCTTATGGACCTTCGCCACCGAAGACGTGGTGGTGTTCCCCGATGGCATCGGCGTCTTGCCGTGGATGCTCTGCGGGACCGCCGAGATCGGCGTCGCCACCGCGAAGAAGATGCAGGATTACCGCTTGGTCGTCTGGTCGCTCCATGGCGTTTATGGCGCCGGCGAATCGATCGATGAGGCGTTCGGCCTCATCGAGACCGCGGAGAAAGCCGCCCAGATCTACCATATCGTCGGCAGCCGCCCGGTGCTTAACCGCTTGAGCGAAGCCAACCTCAAAGAACTCATCCATCTCTTCAAGATCGAAGATCAGGTGAAATGGGAGTTCTTCGACGATCCCAGCCATTAAGAAGCCGCAACAAAGGGCGCCCAAGGGGCGTTCTTTTTTGTGTTCCCATGTGCGCGTTAATGGCGCAGTTGTCCTACGCGAAAAGGGAGGGTAAAATACGAGTATGCTATTCACCATCATCCATGGGCTTTTGTCCGTCGGCCTCAGCGCATATTTCGGTTATTTGCTATATGCCAATCTTGGACCTTGGTACTCCTTCATCGCGATCGCTTTCATCATCCCGGTGTTCTATGTCCTATACTTGGTGGTGCTGATCTTCCTCTTCATCTATTCGATCGTCCTCAAGCACAGCAAAGCCCCGGATGAGCCCAATAAGTTCTACCTTTGGATGCTTAGGCAGAACGATTCGCTGCTTATGACCGTCCTCCGCGTGAAGATCGTCGTCCGCGGGGAGGAATTGTTCCCGAAAGACCGTCGGTTCCTGATCGTCACCAACCATCGTTCGAACTTCGATCAGATGGTGATGATCAAGGCGCTCAAAGAAAGCCCGATGATCTACATCTCGAAGCCCGGCAACTTCAAGATGCCGATCGCCGGCCCCTTCATCAAAGCCGCCGGCTTCATCCCGATCAACCGCGAAGACCCCAAAGAAGGGGTCAAGAGCATCCTCAAAGCGGTGGACCTCATCAAAGAAGACAAAGCCTCGATCGCCATCTCGCCCGAAGGGACGCGCAACAAGACCGAGGAGATCCTGCTTCCTTTCCATCCCGGCTCCTTCCAGGCCGCGGTGAAAAGCGAATGCCCGCTGGTGATCGCCTGCTTAAACGGCACCGCCCAGATCC
>CADCLZ010000031.1:6914-13283 GCA_902802365.1 uncultured Erysipelotrichaceae bacterium
CCATGGCGGAGAAGCACCGTGTACTTCACCGTCTTAAAAACGGTTTACCCGGAGGAGTATCGGGAGATGACCACCCGCGATTTGGCGAATCTCTCGATGAATTTGATCGCTGAACAACTGAATAAGGAGGGTTTGATTTTATGAAGAATTATCTGCTGTTCAATCCGTATGCCGATGGCGGCAAAGGCAAAGAGAACGCCGATGAGCTCCGCCCCCAGATCGAGGCGCGCTTCCCCGAATGCGAGATCCGCTCGATGGTCGAGATGGATGCCAAGGAGTTCTTCAAGGAACTCAAGGAAGACGACAATGTCGTCATGCTTGGCGGCGACGGCACCCTGAATCATTTCATCAACCGCATCGAAGGCTCTGAGCTTCCCTGCCCGTTCTATCTTTATCCCAGCGGCACCGGCAACGACTTCCTTAACGATGTGAAGGAGACCGACAAAGAGAACGAACCCTACATCCTCTTGAATCCGTATCTTAAGAACCTCCCGATCGTCGAGATCGAAGGCGAAAAGCATTATTTCCTCAACGGCATCGGCTATGGGATCGACGGCCAATGCTGCGTGGTCGCCGAGCAGAAGAAGAAAGAAGGCAAGAAGGTCGATTATTCGAAGATCACCATCGGCCTCCTCTTCCATGGCTTCACCCCGCGCAACGCGACGATCAAAGTCGATGACGGCGAACAGATCCATCTCCAGAAGGTCTGGATCTGCTCGACGATGCATGGACGCTTCTATGGCGGCGGCATGAACGTCGCCCCCGAGCAGAAGCGCAATGGCGGCCTGCTTTCCTTGGCCACGATCTTCGGCAAAGGGAAACTCGGCACCTTGATGCTCTTCCCGACTCTCTTCAAGGGCACCCACGTCAGCAAATACCCGAAGAACGTCAAGATCATCTCCGGCAAGAAATTCGAGGTCTCCTACGACATCCCCTGCGCCCTCCAGATCGATGGCGAAGTGGTGGAGAACGTCAAGAAGTTCACCGCTTATATCCCCGAATAAGCCCTTCCTCTTCCTTGAAAAGGAAAACCCCCGGTTGGGGGTTTCTTTTTCCTTTTTCGGGAATGGCGCCCCGAGCAGGATTCGAACCCGCGACCCTTAGCTTCGAAGGCTAGTACTCTATCCGGGCTGAGCTATCGGGGCGTGAGATTAGTATATACGGGCGCGCAGGGAGTTGCCCGAAAAAAAGAATGAACCCCGAAGGGCTCATTCATCGATGTCGGGTTCTCCGACTTTTGGCTCGGCCTGAAGTTGGGCTCCCTCTTTCTTTCTCCTAGCCTCATCGATCGGCGAGGCGATGACATGGAAGAGGGGGATGGCGAGGAAGATCACCCAGGCGGGGTGCCAGAGGTTGAGGTAGAAGCCTAACGGCATATAGACGGCGACGCAGAAGAAGACCACCGGGAAGGCGTTGAGCCTCTTGGTCCGAATCATCGCGCCGAGCTGAGCGCTGATCGGGATGAGCAAGAAGACGACCCACCAGCATCTCCAGCCCATGTTGTCGGGGAGGAAGAAGCCGAGCAATAGATAGGCGATGACCGCCACGAAGACGCTGCTGGAGACGAGGATGGTCTCAAGAACCGACTTCTCTTTCTTTTGACGCCAGCTGTAATGGACGTGGCCGTCATCATCGATTTCATAATGGGTTTTCTGACCCGAGGGATCGACGATGCTCACTTCGTCTTCTTCGATATGAACCGCGCCTTTGCCGGCTTTGGCAATGCTGATTTCATCGCGCTCAATGGAGACGGCGGTGCCGTTGGCGTTTGCCGTTTTGATCTCGTTGATCTCTTCGACGGGGATCTCTTCGCCTTTCCCATTGTAGAAGCGGAGCCTTTTCCCGGTCGGCTTGACGGAATGGAAGCCATATTCATCGAAGGGGAGCCAGTCGAGGCAGATGCCCTTTTCGCCCATCAGCTCATTGATCCTGGCTTCGGTCTTGGCTTCTTCCGTTTGTTTTTCCTTTTCGTTCTCTTTGACGTCCCGCACGATCTCTTCGACCGGCTGATCGGTGTTGAGGAGGTCGTCGAGGGAGACGCCGTATAGCTTGGCAAGGCAGATGAGGTTGTCGGTGTCGGGGCTGGCTTCTGCGCGTTCCCATTTAGAGACCGCTTGGCGCGAGAGCCCGAGTTTGGCGGCGAGCTCTTCTTGGCTCAGCCCGCTCTGTTTCCTGAGGTTGATAAGGCGGTTTGCGATTTCGATATTCATGTTTGCTCCTCCTTGGAACTGGCCTTATTTTCGATGATTTTTTGGTTGCGTTCCACCCACTTTGCTTGTCATTTAAAATAGCAACTAATGGTTGCGAACGCACCAAAAAACGCCAAACCAGCGTGAATTTATCGGGACTTAGGCCATTTTCGCGAATTCTTTTGCCAAAGCGAGCAGGATTTCGACGTTTTTCGCCATCGATTGGATCGAAACGAATTCATAGGGCCCGTGGGCGTTTTCATAACCCGCCGAAAGATTCGGGCAGGGGAGGCCGCGGTTGGATAAAGCCGAGCCATCGGTGCCCCCGCGGAAGGGAAGCTCGACGGGTTTCACCCCGGCCCTGGCGATCGCGGCCACCAAACCCTCGATCAGGAAGGGATAGCCCATGACCGCGTTCTTCATCGAGCGGTAGCCGTTGGCGAAATTCAAGGTGACGGTTCCCTTCCCATATTCGTCGTTGGCTTTGCGGACCAACTCCTTGATCAGGTTCTCGCGCCTGGCGAATCCTTTCTCCTCGAAATCGCGGATCAGGATGCGGAGATAGGCATGGCTTACATCGCCTTCGAAGACGAAGGGATGGAAGAAGCCTTGCCGCTTGCTGGTATATTCCGGGCGTTCTTTGGCGGGGAGGCCGGCGATGATCTGGTTGCCGATCGCGACCGCGTTCTTCATCAAGCCTTTCGCGGTGCCTGTATGGACGAGGAGGCCGTTGATCTCGATCTGGGCTTCGGAGGCATTGAAGGTCTCATAGGAATAATAGCCGAGATGATCGCCGTCGAGGGTATAGGCATACGGGGCCCCGAAGCGTTTGAGATCGAGGTCTTTGGCGAGCCCGCCGACTTCTTCGTCGGGGGTGAAGGCCAAGCAGATCGTCGGGTGGGGGGCTTTCGGATGGGCCAATAGGTATTCCGCGAAGGTCATGATCGCGGCGATCGAAGCCTTATCGTCCCCGCCTAAGAGGGTCGTGCCGTCGGTGAAGACGAGGTCTTGGCCGATATATTGCTTGAGGATCGGGAAAGAAGCGGGGCTCATCTTGATGCCGAGCTTCTCGTTCAAGATGACGGCGTTGCCATCATATTTCTCGTAGATCCAGGGTTTGACGTCGGTCCCCGAGGCATCGGGGGCGGTGTCGAGATGGGCGATGAGGCCGAAGGGCATATCCTGCTTGAGGTTGCCGGGGATCTTGGCGTAGACCAAACAATGCTTCTCGTCGAGATGGAGCCATTTCGCCTTCATCTGCGCGAGTTCTTCGTAAAGGAGCTTGGCCAAATCGAGCTGCTTGGCGGTGGACGGGGTCCGCTTGACGTTGGCCTTGGACTGGGTATCGATCTTCACGTAGCGGAGGAAACGCTCTTTGACTTGGTGCTCGAATTGGCTCATGGGAACACTATAAAACCTGCGCGAAGAAAAAGGAACGTGATTATCTTCCCCGCTCAAAGAATACAAATTTGGCAATATTCGCTCAAAATTCGCCAAATACGTACAAGCGCGCGAGACATCTATGTATACTTTTTCCTAGAAATAGGCGTCGGTGCACTGCTCGGGATTTTGCCCATTTTGGCCTCCGAATTGCGTAAGTTGTCTCTTTTTGGCCGTAAGTTGTGCATTCGGGTTGGGCGAAATTCGATAAAATAAGAGTACCGAAAGCCATTTCTAACTTTCTTTTCGTTGGAGGAACCATATGGCAAAAGAAAAGCAGAAGAAGTCGGTGTTTGACAATCCTTTGTTATCCACCAAAGTCAAGAGCGCCAACGCGAAGCTCTTCCCCGAGGCGTTGTTAGGCTACCTCGTGGGTCCGACCCTCGCGCTATTGGCCAACTCGATCCTGTCGGCGTACCTCAATAAGTACATGACGGACATCCTTGACTTGCAGAGCTGGGCGCCGACCTTCTTAACCTTGCTCCCGATCATCTCCGTCATCTTCGTCGTCATCGGCAACATCTTGGTTGGCCGCTTGATGGACCACAATAAGACCAAGGCCGGCAAAGCCCGTCCGCTGATCCTCTTATCGATCCCGCTCTCCGTGATCGGTTTGCTCGTCCTCTTCATCTTCACCCCGCTCACCGATGCGATCGAAAAGAACATCTGGACTTTGATCCTTTTGGCGGTTGGCTATAACCTTTGGTTCTCGATCGCCTATCCCTTCTACTACACCTCGCACGCCGCGTTGGTCAACCTCTCGACCAGAAGCTCCAAAGACCGTGGCCTTTTAGCCACCGTCTCCAATGCGACCGCTTTGGCCGCCATGGGCTTGAGCTCCATGATCCTTCCGTTCTTCATCGGCTTGCTCTTCACCGGCAACCCCGAGACCTCGTATAACGCTTGGAAGATCTTCGCGATCGCTTTGATGGCCATCACCGCGATCGGCGCGATCGTCGAATACTACTTCACCCGTGAACGCGTCACCGAAGAATCCTTCGCCCTTAGCGATGCCGAACGCCCGAGCACCGAAGAAGAGAAGAAAGCCCCGAAGCTCTCCGAACAGGTCAAGATCTGCTTCAAAGACAAATATTGGTGGCTCATCATCGTCTTCTTCTTCCTCTACCAGCTCGGCGGCATGATGAAGAACGTCTCTCAGAACTACTTCACCCAGGCCTGGATGACCGCGCAAGTCACCGACGGCATGTTCGAAGCCCTTGGCAATACCGCCAACGGCAGCATCCTCGACGAAATCATCCAGCAGGGCGGCAACTATCAGGGCACCCTCTCGATCATCGGCGCCATCCCGACCGCCCTCGGCATGGTCCTCGCTTGGCCGCTCTCCCAGAAGATCGGCAAAGGCAAAGCCATCCTCTTTGGTTCGATCCTCTCCGGCCTTGGCGGAATCCTTGGCATGATCCTCGTCCCCAATATGTACGGCAATGACGCCGCGACCTTCGCGGTTGCGACGACCTCCTTCGTCATCAAGGCCTTGGGCTCCACCCCGGCTATGTACCTCTCGATGGCCCTCATGGCCGACGTCCTCGATCACCAAGAAGCCCTCACCGGCGTCCGTACCGATGGCTTCACGATGACGATCTACGGCGCGATCATGGCCGGCATGACCGGCATCGCGACCGGCATCATGAACGGCATGCTCGGCATCGCTGGCTACACCTCCACCAACCTCGCTTCCGATCCGATCCGCAACATGACCCTTTGGATCTTCATCGGTGCTGAAACCATCGCTTATCTTGGCATTGCCGCCGCCTTCATCTTCATGGGCGTCGAGAAGTTCTCCAAGCTTGACCATTTGGCCATCATCGCCGACCAGAAAACGGTCGCCGAGAGCAAAGGCGAGACCTACATCGAACCCGAAGAGCGCATGAAGCTCGAAGAAGCCAAAGGCGAAGCCGATGTCAAAGCTCAGGCCCGCGCCCAGTACGAAGCCAAGCTCCAGAAGCAGGGTGTCTGAGCAGGAGAAAGTCGACGCCGAGAAGAAGGCCGAAAACGAGAAGAAGGCCGCGGAGAAGAAAGCCGCTGCCGAAGCTGCGAAGCAGGCCAAGCTCGATGCCATGACTCCCGAGAAGCGTCAAGCCCTTGCGGACAAAGAAGCGAAGCTTGTCTCCGAATTCACCGAACTCCGCAAAGCGTCTTGGCCCATCCGTCAGGAGCACGTCCCGGCCGAGAACCTTGAAATCAGTCTCTAATCTGAAAGAAAGGCGCTCCTCCGGGGGCGCCTTATCTATATCCATCCATAGGAGAAAACCATGAAACTCAAGCACAAAGACCTCATTGAAAAGCTGTCTCTCGAAGAGAAATGCTCGCTTCTTTCGGGCAAGAACTTCTGGGAGACGCAAGAAATCCGCGATCTCGTCCCCTCCGCCTTCTTATCCGATGGCCCCTCTGGCCTCCGCAAGCAAGGCGAGAAGAGCGACAACCTCGGTCTCAATGGGTCGATCCCCGCGGTCTGCATGCCTTCGGCTGCGACCTTGGCGAATAGCTTCGATCCCTCCGTCACCGAACTCGCCGGCAAAACGATCGGCGAAGAAGCGGTGGTGGCCGATGTCAGTCTTTTGCTTGGCCCTGGCATGAACATGAAGCGCAACCCGCGCTGCGGCCGTAACTTCGAATATTTCTCCGAAGACCCGTACCTCGCCGGCAAAATGGCCGCCGGCTTCGTCCGGGGCGTCCAGTCCAATGGCGTCGGCAGCTGCGTCAAGCACTTCGCCGCCAATAA
>CADCLZ010000031.1:13351-18294 GCA_902802365.1 uncultured Erysipelotrichaceae bacterium
ATGATGTCGGATTCCGTGGTCGACGAAAGGGCGCTCCGCGAGATCTATCTGACCGCGTTTGAAATCGCGATCAAAGAAGCCAACCCGAAAGCGGTTATGAGCTCTTATAACCGCTTGAACGGCTCCTATGCGAACCAGAACTACCACCTCCTCCGCGAGATCCTTCGCGATGATTGGAAATATGGCGGCATCGTCGTCTCCGACTGGGGCGGAAACGATGACCGCGTCGAAGCCTTAAAGGCTTCTGACGACCTCGAGATGCCGACCCCGGATGGCGAGACCGACTACGAAGTTCTCTGCGCCGTCCGCGAGGGCAAAATCCCCGAATCCTTGGTCGATGAAGCGGTGGACCGCCTCCTCGAATGGATCCTCTCCTGCCGCCCGGCGTTGGAAAACCATGCGAAGGACTTCGATCATGACGCCCATCGCTTGGCCGCCCAAAAGGCCGCCGAGGAATCCCTTGTTCTTTTGAAGAACAACGATGGCCTCCTCCCGTTAAAGCCCGACACCAAGGTCGCCATCATCGGCGACTTCGCGAAGAACAGCCGCTATCAAGGCGCCGGCTCTTCGGTGGTTAACTCCCTCCACGTCGACCAGATCTGGGATGTCCTCCCCGAATACGCTTTGAACGTCGTCGGCTACGAACAGGGCTTCGACCGCTATGGCAAAAAGAAGCAGAAGCTGATCGACAAGGCCGTCGACCTCGCCGACAAAGCCGATGTCGTCTTGCTTTTCCTGGGCCTTGATGAAGTCACCGAGGCCGAAGGCATGGACCGCGAGAACATCCAGATCCCGCTGAACCAGAGGGAATTGGTCTCCGCTTTGTATCATACCGGCAAGAAGATCGCCGTCGTCTTAGAGTGCGGCTCCGCCGTCGAACTCCCGTTCGTCGATCGCGTCGACGCCATCCTCCACGCTTATCTTTCCGGCGAAGCCGGAGCTAGGGCGATCATGAATGTCTTAACCGGCAAAGTGAACCCCTCTGGCAAGCTCAGCGAATCGTATCCCTTCGGCTACGAAGATTGCCCGAGCGCCGATCATTTCGGCAAAAACGACCGCACGATCGAATACCGCGAGTCGATTTTCATCGGCTACCGTTATTACTGCACCTCCGGCACCGAAGCCAGATATCCGTTTGGCTATGGCTTAAGCTACACGAAGTTCGAATATAGCGACCTCAAGGTCAACGAGAACGGCGTGAGCTTCAAGATCAAGAACGTCGGCGAAGTCGCCGGCAAAGAAGCCGCGCAGCTATATATCGGGAAGAAAGAAAGCAAACTCTTCCGTCCGAAGTACGAACTCAAAGGCTTCAACAAAGTCGAGCTCCAGCCGGGCGAGGAGAAAGAAGTCGAAATCCCCTTTGATGACTATTCCTTCCGTTATTGGAACGTCAAGACCAACAAGTTCGAGGTCGAAGGCGGCAAATACGAGATCTACGTCGGCCCGAATTCGATGGAGTTCCCGTTGGTCGGCGAGATCGAAAAAGAGGGTACGGGTGCCCCGGATCCCTATGAAATCGACAAGATCCCCGCTTATATGCAGGGCGAAGTCCGCACGGTCCCCGATGATCAATTCGAAGCCGTTTTGGGCCATGAGATCCCCGATAAAGGCATCCGCTTCATCAAGAAGAAGAGGATCCTCATCGACTACAACACCCCAACCTGCGACCTCCGTTATTCCCGAGGCTGGGCGGGACGCTTCTTCGCGTGGGTGATGCGCCATCTGATCTCCTTCCTCAGGAAGATCGGCCAGCGCGCGACTGCCAACGCGCTCATCATGGGCGTCTATTACAACCCGACCAGGGCGTTCTCGAGGATGTCCGGCGCGGCGTTCAACTACGACCAGCTCGACGGCCTCATCATGATGTTCAACGGCCACTTCTTCAAAGGCCTTGGGCACCTGATTTCCGCCGGCAGCAGGAGGAAGAAGAACAAGAAGGAACGCCAAGCGGCGATCAAAGCCTCCGGCGAGGAAATGGCGAAGAAGTTCGCCAAACCCGCGGAAGCGGCGGCCGAATAACCTTCCATCCATTAGGCCCCAAAGCATAAGCCTCGGGGCTTTTTCTTTTGTTTTCCTGGAAGCGAGACAGGTTGTGTCTTCCCATCCCTAAATTACGCGGTTGGTAGCGAGCGGGCGGAAAAAGGGTCTATAATGCAAAATGAACAAATACCTATAGCTTGTTGGATAAATTCTGCAATGAAAAAGGTAACAAGTCGGATTTTGATTGGCTTCGCGATCGGAGTTCTTTGCCTTGGGGCGTTTCCCGCGGCTTTATTGATCAGCGATTTCGCGATCGAATCGCCGTTTGCCAGCACCTATTATGGCGAGCTCTCCCCGATGTACGATCGTCTTTCCAAAGCCAAGGGCAAGAAGATTGTCTTCGTCGGCAATTCGGCGGTGGCTTTTGGCATCGACAGCGCCCTCATCGAGGAAGAGCTCGGCTATGAAGGCGAAAGCTATACGGTCTGCAATTTCGGTCTCTACGGGGCGATCGGCACCAGGACGATGCTCGATCTTTCGCTTCCGCAGATCAAAAAGGGCGACATCGTCGTCTTGATGCCCGAGGAATACCCGCAGGCGATGTCCACTTATCTATCGACCACCGAGAACTGGCGGGCGATCGGCGGGCACGCCGCTTTGGAAGCCGCGATCCCTAACGATGACCGCGCCTCTTATCTAGCCGCCTTCCCCGCCTATGTGAGCGAGAAGCTATATTGGGCGAGGCAGGGGGAAAAGCCCGATTCCGGCGAAGTATATGCCCGCGATTCCTTCGACGATCATTGCGATATGCGCTTCGCCAAACGCGAAGAGAACATCATGGAAGGGGCTTACGACAAGAACAACCCGATCGAGCTCACGGAAGAGCTCGTAAGCGATGACTTCCTCCAGATGGTCAATGATTATGCCACCACCTTGAAGAAGAAGGGGGCGAGCTGCTACTACGCCTTCGCGCCGATGAACCAAAAAGGCCTGGCCAATGGCAACCGCGGGGCAGCCGCTTTCTATAGACGCCTCCGCGAGAACCTCGGATTTCCGATCCTCCATTCGCCGACGACGATGATCTACGCGCCGAACTGGTTCTTCGATTCCAATTACCACCTCAATGAAGCGGGGATGCGCTTCAACACGATCCAAATCATCGACGCGCTGAAGAACCAATTGGACCTATATGGCGAGATCCGCGCCCAGACGCCGATCATGCCGGAGCTGCCGACCGCTTCGATCATCCAAGGCGATGATTCCGATGAGGGGTTCTTCGAATATAGCCTCGATGAGGATGCCTATATCGCGACCGCGCTCACCGCGGAAGGGGGCATGGAGGAAGAGCTCATCATCCGTCCGACTTCGGAGACCATCATCTGGTCCACTTACAAGAACTGGATCTCGTCTTACCGCGATCTGCCGATTCTCTGCAACCAGTGGTGCAATGTGATGCGCTGGGAGATGCGTACGCGTCTCTTCCTCCGTACTGCCGAGTTCCTCTGGCAAGAAGGTCATACCGCACATGCCACCAAAGAGGAAGCAGAGGATTACGCACGCCAGATGCTGGATGTATATGCGGATTTCGCTACCAACGTCATGGCTATTCCGGTGGTCAAAGGTGTGAAATCGCCGAACGAGCGTTTCGCCGGCGCACTCAACACCTATTGCATCGAAGCAATGATGCAGGACGGCAAAGCCCTGCAGGCCGGTACTACCCATTTCCTGGGACAGAACTTCGCCAAATCGTTCGACGTGCAGTTCCTCAACAAGGAGAACAAATACGAGTACGTTTGGGCTACGTCGTGGGGCGTTTCGACCCGTCTGATGGGTGCGCTGATCATGACCCACTCCGACGACAACGGACTTGTTCTGCCGCCGCACTTGGCGCCGATCCAGGTAGTCATCGTGCCGATCTTCAAGAAACAGGACGACTTGGAGAAACTGATGGTCAAACTGAACCCGATTGCCGATGAACTGAAAGCACTCGGTATCCGCGTCAAAGTTGATACAGACGAGAAATACACGCCGGGATACAAGTTCGCGGACTATGAGCTCAAAGGTGTGCCCGTTCGTCTGGCTATGGGTGGTCGTGATCTGGAGAACGGTACGATTGAGATTGCGCGCCGCGACACGCAGACCAAAGAGACCATTTCCATCGACGGCATCGTAGAGATCGTGAAGAACCTGCTGGAGGAGATCCAGAAGAACCTGCTCCAGAAAGCACTCGATTTCCGTATCGCCAACACCCGCGAGGTGAACAGCTACGACGAGTTCAAAGAGGAACTGAAGAAAGTTTTGAAGGTTCTTGAAAAATATAATACAAAAGAACAGATCATAAGAATGTTCAATGATAGCACAGAAAGCCGCACATTCAATTTGCTGGCAGTCCTGCTCTTCTTGCTGAATGACTATTATGAGAATGGCTCATATAACAATTCGCAGGAGATCATTGAAAGTAATGGTTCAGGCGAAATACTCTGGGACAAAACCATTAATGAAACATTTGAGGGGAGAGCCGGAGAGGGGTTTTCTCGTAACTATGTAGATTCCTGCATGATCAAGATTCAAGACGGCGACACCATGTATATCGCGTGGCTGCATGAGGTCTGGGTCTATCCGCCCATGAAATTCAAGAACAAGAAGCAGGAGAAGTTCTATTGGCGCACCGTGCGGGACGTGAAGAAATGTCTGCCGTACGCCAAGATGATCTCCGCCGACATGGCGTACGCCGATGCCGAACTGGCAAAAATACCGGACAAGAAAGAGCAGAAGAAATGGTGGCGTAAGTTCGAGCGGCAGTTATTCAAGAAATACGAAAAGGACTTCCGCGGCATGTACGCTTCGCAGGGACGAATGCTGATGCTCCTCCTCGACCGGGAGACCGACCGCACGAGTTACGAACTGATCAAGCAATACAAAAGCAAAGCCGCAGCCAACTGGTGGCAGTTTGTCGCCAAGCT
>CADCLZ010000032.1 GCA_902802365.1 uncultured Erysipelotrichaceae bacterium
GAAGATCAATCAACTCGTCGATTATGCCCCCGGCTATCAAGAGGGGAAGGCGGACCGCGATTTGCTTTTGGAGGCTTCGCATCTAGCGGAACGCCATAAGAAGGTTTTGCTCTTCCTAAGCCTTTCCGCGAGCAAAGAAAGCGAAGGCTTCGACCGCAAAGACATGAACCTCGATCAAGAGCAGCTCGATCTTTTCGATGCCGTTTATTCTATGAATAAAAACGTCACGGTCGTCTTGACCAGCGGCTCGCCGGTCGAACTGCCCTTCGCCGAGAAGGCCAAGGCGATCTTATTGCTTTATCTCCCGGGCCAGAATAGCGGTCAGGCGATCTATGACCTGATCTTCGGGAAATCCTCGCCCAGCGGCCACCTCGCCGAAAGCTGGCCGAAGCGTTATCTTGATGTGCCTAGCGAAGCCTTCTATCCCGGCCTCAATAAGCAGTCTCTTTATAAAGAAAGCATCTTCGTCGGTTACCGCTTCTACCAAAAAGCGGGCAAAGAAGTCCTTTATCCGTTCGGCCATGGCCTTAGCTATAGCGAATTCAGCTATTCTTCTTTGGGCACCACGGCGGTGCGCGCGGGCAAGTTCAGCGCTTCGATCGAAGTCAAAAACATTGGCAAGATCCCCGCCTTTGCCCTCGTTCAGCTTTATGCCGGCCTTCCTAATAGCAAAACCTATCGCCCCGTCCGTGAGCTTCTCGCCTTCCAGAAGGTCTATTTAAAGCCCGGCCAGAAGCAGAAGGTCACCTTCCATCTCCAAGAGAAAGACTTCGCGATCTTCGATATGGCGAACGAATCCTTCCAAGTCGAAGATGGCGAATACCTGCTCGAAGTCGGGGAGAGCAGCGAGAAGATCATCGCCAAAGCCAAACTCCGCTTGAGCTCGGATTTCGTCCCCAAAGACCAAAAACGCGAGCTTCCGTTCTACTATCTGGTCTCCAAAGCGAGGATCAACCTCTCGAACAAAGACTTCGCGAAGGTGCTTGGCCATCCGATCCCGACCCCCGTCGACCGTTATAAGCGCCCATTCGCCCTCAATAACAACCTCGAGGATATCTCCCATACCTGGATTGGGAAGTTGGTGAAGAAGAAGATCGTCAAAAGCTATACGAAACAATATTCGGATCCCGCGACCAGGCAGTTGATGGTCGATAGCGCCACCTCCTCGCCTCTGCGGGCGGCGACGATGGCCGGATTCAATCGAAAATACGCCCAGATGCTGATCGACTTGGCGAATGGGAAGCCATTCAAGGCGATCGCCACTATCATTAAGGGGGTGAAAATCTGATGTTAGAACTTCTGATCCGCTCTTTGGCGAAAAAGAGCCTCCATATGCGTGGCGATGATCTCCCGACCGCGCCCTATTATTACCCCTGGACTTGGGAGAACCTCGAATATGAGCCGTTTTCCTTTGTCTCCGGAAAGTGGAAGCTCCGCGGCTTCCGTTATTGGAAGAAAGGGATCGGCCAGCCGAAGGCCCAAGTCACCTTCTTCCATGGGGTCGGAAGCGGCCAATATGCCTATACCAGCCTGATCAATATGGTGGCTCAGGCCGGCTATCTGGTCTATGCCTATGACAATGTGGGCAGCGGCATCTCCGAAGGCACGGCCATCGATAGCCTTTCCTATGCCGCGATCAATCAACGCGATTTCTACCGTTTCCTCGACGAAGATCCCAAGGCCCAAGGCCTGAAGCGTTATTCGATCGGCCATAGCTGGGGCGGGTTCGCCGCGCTGGTTTCGCTCCTTCCGGAATATCGGGTGGAGAAAGTGGTTTCGATCGCTGGCTTTGATTCGGTGGCCGGCATCTACGCTGACACGGTTCCTGCTCTTAAGAAGCTCCAAGGCCCCTTAAAGCGCGCCCAACGCCTTTCTTTTGGGGATCTAGGGTTGGTCTCTGGGCTGGAACTCATGAAGCAAACCTCCGCAAAGGTCCTCTATATCCAAGGGGATAAAGACGTCGCGGTTCCCTATAAGAGCAACGGGAAAGTCTTCCAAGAAGCCCTAAAAGACAAGCCGAATATCTCCTTCATCATCCGCCCGGGGATGCAGCATAATCCCTATTGGACGAAACAGGTCGAAGACTACACGAAGACCCTGTTCAATCCGAAGAACGGCATGGGGACGACGAACTGGGATCCCGATACGAAAGTCGATCACGCCGCCCTTCGCAGCCTCGACCCGGAAATCGAAAAGGCGATTATCGACTTTTACGGGGAGTAAGGGTATAGTGTTTCTCGCGCGCTGGTGGCGGAATTGGTATACGCGTTAGTTTCAGGAGCTAATCCGAGAGGGTGTGGGTTCGACTCCCATCCAGCGCACCATCTTTTGCGCCTATAGCTCAGATGGATAGAGTACAACCCTCCGAAGGTTGGGGTCAGGCGTTCGAGTCGCCTTGGGCGCGCCAAAAGAGAACTAGATGATGGAAGCCATCATCTTTTTTTCTTTCTAGGCCTCCATCCGGAGCGTTTCCCTTCTTTGAAAAGAAGGGATTCCTTATAATGCAGAGGAAAGGCACGAAGATGATCCTCAACACTGGCCAAAGAACCGATATCCCCGCTTTCTATTCGAAATGGTTCATGAACCGCATCCATGAAGGTTTTGTTTTGGTCAGGAACCCTTATTTCCCGCAGATCGTGACCAAGTTTTCCTTGGACCCGAAGGTGGTGGACGTGATCGGCTTTTGCACGAAGAACCCGCGCCCGATGTTCCCCTATCTCAATGAGCTGAAGCCATTCGGCCAATTCTGGTATGTCTCAATCACCGGGTTCGACCAAGACTTGGAGCCGAACGTCCCCCCGATCACACAAGCGATTGAGGACTTCAAATACCTCTCTGGCAAAGTGGGCAAAAACGCAATCGGTTGGCGTTATACCCCGATCATCCTCAATGGCAAATACACCATCGAGCATCATATCAATACCTTCGAAAGAATCGCCAAAGCCCTCGATGGTTACACCTCTTTGGCGGTATTCGGCTTCGTGGATCTTTACGAAAAGCTCAAAAAGAACCACCCCGAAATCCGCGAAGCGGGGCAAGAAGAAGCGCTTTTGATCGCTAAATCCTTTTCCAAGATCGCCAAGGAGCACGGCATGGACTTGAGGCTTTGCTCGAAGCAGAAGTGGCTGAAGGATCATGGGATCGACGTGGATGGCTGCATGCGGATCGAGGACTACGAGAAGGCGATCGGCGAGCAGCTGGAGGTTAAGCAAAAGATGCAAGCCCGGAGAGGATATTGCAGCTGCTACCTCTCCAACGATATCGGGGCATATAATTCCTGCTTGCATCTATGCGCCTATTGCTATGCCAACGGCAACAAAGAGGCGGTTTTGAAGAATTTCCAAGACCATGATGATGATTCCCCGCTTCTGATCGGGCACCTCGAAAAAGAAGACAAAGTGAGGGAGGCCAAGCAAGAAAGCTGGAAGAGCCGCGCCATCAGCTTATTCTGAATCCGCGCGCTCCTTCTCGTTGAGCCCTTTCTTTGGGCTCTTGCCGATTCGCCCGCGTTGAAATAGCGGCCGAATCTAACGAAGTTAGTTGTCCATTTTCCTCAAGGTGGCATAATTACTTAAGGGATAATCTCATATGGATTTAGAAAAATATATCGGCGTGGTCCCGGATTTCCCGAAGCCGGGCATCTCATTCAAGGACGTCACTCCGCTTCTTCGGGATCCGGACGCCTTCGAGGAGTGCATCGATCGCCTTGCCGAAATCGCCAGCCAATACGATTTCGACGTCTTCGTCGGGGCCGAAGCCCGTGGCTTTGCTTTCGGGGCCGCTTTGGCCTTGAGGATGCATAAGGGCTTCGTCTTGGCCAGAAAGCCCGGCAAGCTCCCCGGCAAGACCATCTCCTATACCTATACCCTGGAATACGGATCCTCGACCCTTCATGTCTCCGAAGGCGCCTTCGAGAAGAATAAGCGCGCCTTGCTGATCGATGACCTCCTCGCCACCGGCGGGACCTTCGTCGCGATGAAGGAACTCGTCAAGAAAGCGGGGGGCGAGCCTTTGGCCTGCTTGGCCGTGATCGCGTTGGAAGAGCTCCATGGCGACCGGTTGGTCGGCCTCCCATGCCATCACCTGCTGATGCTCTCCGACTCCCATTAAGCGAATCGATAGGCCGCTTCGGCGGCCTTTCCTTTTAGGAATTTGGCTATTTATTTTTATGGTTTCGCCTACTATAATCTCTTCGCTTGCCCGAATGGCGGAACGGTAGACGCAAACGACTCAAAATCGTTCGGAGAAATCCATGGGGGTTCAAATCCCCCTTTGGGCACCACCAAAGTATAAATACTTTGATACAAAGTACACATAGAGGTTTTTGCAGAAAATGGGCTGAAAATGCTCATTTTTTGTTTAGAAATTGTATTTAACTATAGAAAGGAGCATTGAAATAATATCCATATAACATTTTTATTATTGAAACAACACTTGAAGAGAAGTTGTGACTTGTAAAAATTCATCTTGATGAATGGTGTCTATATTAGAAAACAAGATTATTCTTTGCTTGCATATGACTGAGAATAATTGTTTTGATGATTCTATGGAAGTTAGATTAATGATATCACTCACTTTAGTGTGAGCCTTTTCATATCTGGCGTTTCAAAAATGACATCAATTATAAATATGACGATTATTTCGACACTTTTTATTGCAAAATAAAAACCTAGAAAATAGATTCTAGGTTTCCAACATAATATTTATTTAGGTGTTTTTTTATTGTTGTTTAAAATAAAACTAATTAACATCCACAAGAAAATAGAACCGACAAAAGATGCTAGAGCAATCCATCCATCAATAGGATCATTAAAAGATAAGAAAGGTTCTCCTTCGAAAGCAGAAAAAATACAATCAATAAGCCACATTAAAGCGGAAGAACCAAAGATAATTGTTAAAATATCTAGGTGTAAAGCTTTTCTATCTTTAAAGAAAATCCAAAGTATTCCAGCAATAATCGTACAAATTAGTGCTGTTAAAAAATACATTATTAAATTTCTCCTTTTTTAAAAGCGATGTTTTCTTTTCTTTTTTCATATTTTATAAGGTCAACAACAAATACACCAACAGCCCAAGAAACAAATAATATAGCAAGCATTGCTACACCAACAGTTGATATTTCATGCAACATTTCAGCTGTACTATTTGGATCTAAAGCAGCCGTCAAAAATGGAGGAAATGGAACTATTTCTCCATGTAATATGTGCTCAATTGCTAATACAAAAGAACCAGAAAATAATGTTAATTCAAGATAAGCTAATTTCTTACTCCATTTAACATCAGAACCAAATTTTTCGATGATTTGTTCTTTGCCTTGTAATTCTAATTTCTTTTCGTGATGCTTAACTGCATAACGAGCAATAGCAGCGCCAACACCGGCAACCGCACTAACTGTAAAACATGCCATAATACAATACCCCTTATTTCAATTATTATTTTATCAATTACAGTTATTATCATCTAGAATTGTTAACAATTCATTTATAAATCTATCTTCTGATGTTTCAAAATTGAATTGTTTTCTAGGATATTGTTAATGCGTTTAATTACCTCCCGTAATTGGTGATTTGTTATTTGGTAAAATCAGTTCCTTTAAGGAAATACCTTCTAATCATTCTATTATAATTTTCGTTAGAACCACGTTCCCACGAGTGATATGCATGAGCAAAATATATTTTAACCTGTTTACCATTTTTAAGTTTTAAAGACATACCAACGGGGGTATGAAGGAAAGCCCAAGGGTATGAAACTGCAAGTTTTGTATTAAAATGGTTCATCTTTGCCATCTAACTACACAATCCCTTATACAATAGTGTTAGGGATTTTTTCTTTGATTACATCGCAGTTTTTTAGAAAATAGCGGTGGTATTAGGACATTAAGCGTAACCAATTAAGAACTTATTAGAACCATATAAAACTAACCAACAAGCCACAACTACCCATCATTTTGAAAAGTGGTGGGTTTTCTTTATTTCCGTCTTTTTTTGATTTGGTTTCCCTTTTGCAAACCTAATCGAGCAGCATCGAGTCTGGCAGGGCTTCCTCGCTGGAGGATTGGAATTTGTCGATGAGGTCTTTGACGGTGAGCTTTGTTTTCGCTTCGCCAGAGACATCAAAGATGATCTTCCCTTCCGCCATCATGATCAGGCGGTTCCCATAACGGATGGCATCCTTCATGTTGTGGGTGATCATCAGGGTGGGGATATGCTGTTCCTGCACGATTTTGTCGGTCAATTCCATCACGGTCTTCGCCGTTTTCGGATCCAAAGCGGCCGTATGCTCATCCAAAAGAAGAAGCCGTGGATGATTCATCGAGGCCATCAACAAGGTCACTGATTGCCGTTGACCCCCGGAGAAGGAACCCATCGCGGCATCGAGGCGTTTTTCTAACCCCAAGCCCAGAGGTTCCAATAAGGAGGCGAATTCCTCGCGTTTCTTTTTGGTCAGCGCCCAACGGAACGGGGATTGCTTTTCCCCGCGCCTAGAGGCGATCGAAAGGTTCTCGAAGAGCGAGATGTCCGCAATCGTGCCCATCATTGGGTCCTGGAAGACGCGGCCGATGTATTCGGCGCGCTTGACCGCGCTCATCTTGGCGATGTCTTTCCCATCGAGCAATAATTCGCCTTCATCGGGGGCGACCGTCCCGGCGATGACGTTAAGGAGGGTGGTCTTCCCGGAGCCATTGCTGCCGATGACGGTGATGAAATCATCGTCTTTGATCGTGAGGCTGACCCCGCGGAGGGCCTTCTTATCGTCTTCGGGGTTCCCCGTGGGGCGGAAGGTTTTCGTCAGATTCTTCAGTTCCAGCATTTCATTTCCTCCCCAAGGCGTGGGTGACGGCCGATTCCCCAGCCTCTTTCAAAACATCCTGACCAGGGGTTTTGCTCTTCCCGCTTTTGCG
>CADCLZ010000033.1 GCA_902802365.1 uncultured Erysipelotrichaceae bacterium
TGGGCGTGAACCATGGCGACATCCTCGCCCAAGGGGCAGGGGACCAGTTTTTTTTTAATGATACGGCGACCACCGAGAGCGAAGGCTATATGCCTTTGGCGATCTCGATCGCCCATAAATTGGTCCGCGTGGCCTCTTCGCTAAGGAAGCAAGGGAAGTTCCCCGGCGCCCGCCCGGATATGAAGAGCCAGGTGACCATCGATTACACCGACCTCAAGAACATCAAGATCGACACGATCCTGATGTCGATTCAGCATGACCCCGATGTGGATTTGACCGCGTTTAAGGAGTTCGTGAAGGAACAAATCATGGTCCCGGTCGCCAAGTCTTTTGGCTTCGCCGACGAATTCCGGGTTTTGGTGAATCCGACCGGCCGCTTCGTGATCGGCGGCCCGGCAGGGGATACCGGCTTGACCGGCCGGAAGCTGATCGTCGACACCTATGGCGGCGCCTCGCGCCATGGCGGGGGAGCCTTCTCGGGCAAAGACCCGTCGAAGGTCGATCGCTCCGCCTCCTACTATGCGCGTTATATCGCCAAGAACTTAGTGGCCGCCGGCGCGGCGGAGCGCTTGGAGATTCAGCTTTCGTATGCGATCGGCGTAGCCGAACCGCTCTCGATCGGCCTCAGCACCTTCCATACCGCCCATTATTCCGATGCGGTGATTCTGGAAGCGATCCGCAAGTTCTTTGATGCCCGCCCCGGCGCGATCATCGAGTCTTTCTCGCTGAAGAAGCCGACCTTCTCCTATCAAAAACTCGCCAATTACGGGGCCTATGGCCGCCCGGGTCTCAACCTTCCTTGGGAAAAGCTCGATAAGGTTGCTGAACTAAAAGAGTTCTTTGCTTCGCACCCCGCGAAATGACCAAACTTCAATCCGTCTATCCCTCTTCCCGCGTTTTTGGTTTACAATAAAGCCAACAGCAACCCTTAGGAGGACATAGATAATATGAAATATCAGATCATCGGTAAGAACATTACGGTCACCGAGGCTATTCGCAGTACCGTCGAAAAGAAGCTTTCGCGGATGAATCGGCATTTCGTCAGCGATGACGACGTGCTCTGCCGCGCTTTGGTCCGTTCCTACAAAGTCGGGGCTAAAGTCGAAATCACCATTTTCACCAAAGCGATGGACTTCCGCGCGGAAGTCCGCGACAACGATCTTTATAACGCCGTCGACCTCGCCGTCGACAAACTCGAAGGCCAGATGCGGAAGCTCAAGACCCGCTGGAGCCGTTCGAAGGATTCCCTGGGCCTTGGCAAATCCGTCGTCTTGGAAAGCCTGGAAGCCGAAGAGCCCGCTTCCGATGAGGAAGTCGTCCGCACCAAGTCGGTTTACCTCGAACCGATGTCCTTGGAAGAAGCCATCACCAGAATGGAAGCCATCGGCCACAATTTCTTCGTTTATCTCGATAACGAAGACGATCAGATCTCCGTGGTCTATAAGCGCACCGAAGGCGGCTATGGCGTCCTTCAGGCCGAGAACAAATTGGCTTAATCAAACCAAAAAAAGCCAAAGGGCGGCTCAGCCGTCCTTTTCTTTTGTGTACGCAAAAGAATTCGTAGTACAATATCGCTATGCGAAAAGGTATGGTTGTCGCCACCGATCTCGATGGCACCTATTTCTACCCCAAGAAAAGGCTGCGCCTGATCTCGGGTCCGAATTTCCGTTTGTCCCAAAGGATCGTCAAAGACGGCGGCCGCGTGCTTTTCGTCACCTCAAGGAACCGCTTCGTCTTGACCAAACTCAAGCAGAAGCTCAAATCCGATAACTTCGATTTGGTCGGCTGCAGCGGGGCGATCATCATCCGCGGGGGCAAGATCATCCGCGACATCAGCTTCGACAGCGACGACCTGAAACGCATCATCGACTATGTCGATGAAGTCTATCATCCCTCGCTTCTTACCCTCTCCACCCGCGGGAAGAACATGGTGTTCCGCCGGCGGTTTTTGACCTTCATGTTCGATATCTATAACTTCTGGCAGCGCGCCTTAGGCGAACCTTTCGAACGCGATAACGACGTCTTCTGGGACCAGGTCACCAACGGTCGGGTCTACAAAGGATTGATCTTCGTGGGCGTCGGGAAGAAGGGCAAGGAAAAAGCCCGCCAGATGACCGAGGACCTCGCGAAGAAGTTCCCGGAGGCCGAATGGACCTGGAGCGACGAAGTGGTGGAATTCACCCCAAAGGGGTGTTCAAAGAGCGCGGGGTTGCATTTTTATCTTGAATACAGCGGGATTTCTCCCGATAATGTTGTGGTTGTGGGCGATTCGGGCAACGACATCTCGATGTTCGATGACTTCTACGAAGGGAGTTATTGCATGTCCCATGCCGCCAAATCCGTGCAAGCGCACGCCAAGCACATCATCAAAAGATGGAGCGATCTCGAGCAAGAGCTATACCCATCGGAGGATAGCAAACACTCTGAAGAAAGTAGAGACGACAGCAAATGAATCAAACAAGCGAAGTCATTGCCACGCTGATCCATTATAACGTGGCCATCCGGGATACCCTGGAATACTGCCTCAAGAAAGACAGTTACGATGTGAATCTTTTCAAAGAAAAGAAGCGCGCCGTTTTGATCGAGGTCGACGAGCACACCCCGCTCAAGGACATCATCGATCATTCGGGCGAGAACGGGACCAAACTCGAAACCGCGATCCGCGATTTCTACGACGAAGTCTATGGGGACAACAGCTCGATCCTCAAGCTCGCCGATGACGGCCTCCGCGTCGATCACGCCCAGCACCTCACCATCTATAAGCACGTTCTCCCGATCCACGAGAACGTCCAAGTGATGATCAACGGCATCCTCAACGACGCCCGCCAGAAGAACATCGATGTCAAAGACGTCGAAGCTTTGGTGAAAGCCGATGAGCGGATGTATCGCGGCGTCGCCACGATGGCCCTCACCAACGACCTCATCTCGTTGTTCAACGATTTCAACAAGGCGATGCAGGACAACAAAGGCGTTCCCGGCCCGGCCAGCAACTTCATTCAAACCGACCTTCAGACGGTCATCAACCACCTGAATTACGTCCGCGCCAACGGCCACGTCGTTGAGCTTGATTACAAAGAAGGCGTCGAGGACAAAGTCCACGCCCTCATCGAGAACATGACCGGCCGCCGCGCCCTCCACCCCAACGAGAGGTTCCCGGACGCGATCCGCGTGGTCCAGCAATCGATCACTTCCTACCTCAAGCCCTGCGAAGACACCTTCCGCGCCCTTTACGTCCCCGCGATGACCGCGCTCGTGAACCAAGCGCGCGAAGACGCGGCCAAGCGCGCCGCCAACCCCGCTCCGCAAGCCGCGGCTCCTCAGCCCGCCCCAGCTATCAATAACGAAGGCGGAAAGGACCAGCCGGTCAGCTTCGGCGAAATCGACCCGAAGACCGGGCTTCCGAAAGCTTAAAGTGGTTTTTTGGGGAAGCATGGCTTAAAATATCGCGACTATGGAAGAAAAGAACACGCAAAAGAAACTCCCGGGCAAGGAACTTGCCTGGTACATCATCGCCGGATTCATCGCCCTCGTCGGCTTGGTCTTCTTGGTATTTGGCATCATCGGCGCCCATTACCCCGGACTCGCCAGCGACAACTGGGTGGCGATCAGCGAAGCCGCTTGGCTCACCAACTGGTCGAAGATGGGCTACCGCTGGTGGGGATTGATCCTCCTTGGCGTCGGCGCCGTCTTGGCGGCGATCTGCCTTAACGTCTTCGCCCGCAGCGGCGACCGCGATGAAGAGCGCGCCCTCCGCAGGCAGCAGCGCCTCGCCCTTGAGCAGGAAGCCGCTTCTGAGGCCCAGCCGGAAATCGTCCCCGTCGAAAGCGAGGAAGTGAAGGAAGAGGTCAAGGAAGAAGTTCCCGAACCTAAGCCAGAGCAATAAAAAACGAAAGCGGCCCCAACGGGTCGCTTTTCTTATAAAGAAAAAGCGGCGATGCCGCTTTTCGTTTTGCTTATCGATGCTTGGCGTGGAAGCAGACGCCGACGCCATCGGGCCCCGAATGGCTGCCCGCGGTCGGGTTGGTGCAGACGATGTCGATCTTGAGGTCCTCGCCATATTTCTCATGGAGGGCATCCGCGAGTTTCTGAGCGAGTTCCGGGGAATCGTTATGGCCGACGACGAAGGTGTAATCCTTGATATGGTCGCCGAGGCTTTCAACATAGTTGAGCATCAACTTGAGCGCGCCGCGCCTTCCGCTGGCCTTAACGCCTGTTGCGCCCATCTTGCCGTCTTCGCCCATGCTGATGATCGGCTTCAAGCCGATGAGGTTACCCATCGTCGCCGAAAGGCGCGAAACGCGGCCCGAGCGGGCGAAGAACTTCAGATCATCGGCAAAGAAGTAGCAGGCGAAGCGCATGACTTCCTGCTTGCCGAATTCGAGGAGCTCATCGATGGTGGCCCCGGCCTTATAACGCTTGAGGATCTCCATCGTGATGGCGTAACCAAGGATCGTGATCCCCATCGTGTCGATCGTCTCGAAGCGGACGTTGGGGTATTGATCCCTGAGGCTCTCGAGGGCGATGTTCATCGATTCGAAGCTCGAGGTCATCGCCGAGGAGAAATGGACATAGAGGATGTCCTCGCCTTTGGCGAAGTGCGGCTCGAAATAATCGATGTATTGTTTGGGGGAAAGCCCGGAGGTGGTGGGCAGGGTGCCTTTACGCAGGGAATCGTAGAAAGCGTGGGAATCGAATTCGTCCCAATCCTGGTAAGGGTAGATCTCTTTTTCGCCGATGCGGTAAGGCATCGAAATCAGGCCGACACCATACTCTTTCGCGATCTTCTTATCGATGTCGCAATCGGTGTCTACGAATAAATACAGCATAGAAACTCCTTTTGACTTCCCCATTCTAGCATAAAAGCCTTGCCAATTCTCTTAGAGGATCTTCTTCTCCAGTTACTTGACCGTGGCCGCGATCTTGTTTTCCTTCTTTTCCCGTCATTCCTGTTGCTCCAAATCCCATTCGATCTAACCGCGTAATTCGTGAAAGAAGGGAAGCAAAGAAGATTCCGCACGGTCAAAAAGAACTTAGTGCCCCATTGTCTAAATAAAGAAAAACCCCTTTCTCCGAGAGAATTCTATCCGGAGAGAGGGGTATTTTTTCATGGCGGAGGAATAGGGATTCGAACCCTAGCACCCCTTTCAGAGTCTACGAGCTTTCCAAGCCCGCCCCTTCGACCGCTTGGGTATTCCTCCATGGGCCCTTATAAGGGCAAGCAAGATTATAGGGGAATCGTGGGCCTGATTCAATCGCTTTTTAACGCGGAATCCCGGTCAAAATGTATTCGTAACCGGAGCCGCTGATCCGCGCTTCGCTCCCGGCGGGGACGAAGAAGGTGTCATAGGGTTTGAAGGGAATGCTGGCGAAGGCCCCTTCGCCTTTGGTGAAGGTGAGGCAGAGGAAGGAATCCTTGCTCGCTTTGATGAACGAGCTTTCATCGCCTTCCTTCCAGGAGACGAAGTATTTGCACTTGCCGATGACGGTGCCTTGGAATTTCTTCGCTTGGTAGGCGTTCATATCGAGGACCTCGAGGGCCTTTTCGACATTGAGGGCGCGCGGCTTGCCGTTCACCAATCTCCCATAGTCGTAAAGACGATAGGTGATGTTGCTGGATTCTTGGACCTCGACCAAGGTGACGCCTTTGCCGATTGCGTGGACGGTGCCGGCGGGGATGAAGTAGGATTCGCCTTCATGAACTTCAACGAAGTTCAAGAGGTCGAGCATCGTGTTATTCATCAACGCGTTCTTGATCTCTTCTTGGTTGGTGTCTTTGCGGAAGCCGAGGTAGATGCCGGCGCCCGCTTCGGCATGGGTGATATACCAAAGCTCGGTCTTGCCGTTATCATGCTCGTTCTTCTTCGCGTATTCGTCGGTCGGATGGACCTGGATCGAAAGGTTGGCCTCGGCGTCGATCAATTTGATGAGGACCGGGAAGTCGGGGAATTTCTTCGCGAGCTTTCCGCGGTCGGCTTCGGTGGCGACGTCGCGGAGGTATTTGCCGCGATCGGGTCCGGAATCGACGGTGCAGAGTCCATCGGGATGGAGGGAGAGCTCCCAGCATTCGGCTAAAATCGGCGAGGAGGTTTCCTTGCCGGCGGCGATCAATTTGCTCCCGCCCCAAACGTGGTCTTTGGTCGCGGGCTTCAGTTTCACGATATCCATAACGAAGGGAATTGTAGTCTTTTTGGGCGCATTTGTGAATTTTCGGCTGCTTTCTGTGCCTATTCTCCCCGCGGATTTGCTAGAATCATCTTTGATGATAGAAGTCACGGTTCCGAAAGCATCCGCCGGGCAGAAAGCGGAGAAATTCGTCAAGAAATACCTCGCCGAAGCGCCGCTTGGGTTTTTGTATAAGGCGTTCCGGAAAAAAGACATCAAGGTCAATGGCCACTGGATCAAGAAAGACTTTGTCCTTTCCGAAGGCGATGTGCTCCGCATCTATGTGACCGACCAGCAGCTCGCCGACTTCAAAAAGCCCAGGAAGGCGGAGAAGAAAGAATTCCCGTATCCGATCGCTTACGAGGATGAGAACGTCCTGATCGTCAATAAGCCCAAAGGCCTTCTGGTTTATGGCGATGAGCACGGGGTGCGCGAAACGTTGGGGAACGCGGTTTTGGATTACCTTTACCTCAAAGGCGAATACGATCCCGACAATACTTCATTCAATCCCAGCCCCGCCCACCGGCTGGACCGCAATACATCGGGGCTGGTTTGCTATGGCAAAACCGATGCCGGCTTAAAGCAGTTGACCGATCTATTCAAGCAACGCGACGAGATTGAGAAGACCTATTTGGCCTTGGTGGTCGGGGAGGTCGATAAACCCGGGGAGATCAATACCCCATTATGGAAGAACCCCGA
>CADCLZ010000034.1:0-10731 GCA_902802365.1 uncultured Erysipelotrichaceae bacterium
CGCATGGAAACGCACCCGCGCGAGGCTTTTTCTAAATATCGCGTGCAGTCTAGGAAGATTTGGTATATATTAATTCGGCGCGGAGGCGTACCCAAGAGGCCGAAGGGGACGGTTTGCTAAACCGTTAGACGGGGATTCTCGTGCTCGAGTTCGAATCTCGACGCCTCCGCCATCATCGAGATTTTGACCGGGAAACCGGTCTTTTTTCGTCCCGTTAACAATGAACTTCAGTTCATATTGTTATTGACATCTTTGTTAGCCGTGACTAATATTTGTTAGCGGTTTCTAACAGAACCGTATTTCTTGGTGAGACCAAGCCGATTCAACAGGAGGGGAGCGAAATGCCAATCGTATTTGCGCCGATCGATGAAGAACTGACCATCGTCAAAGTCCTCGCGGACGATAAAACGAAGAAACATCTGACGTCATTGGGCGTTACGATCAACGGCAAAATCAAGATCCTTTCCTCGGCTGGCGGCAACATCATCTGCCTGGTCAAAGGCGTGCGCCTTGCCCTGAACAAAGACGTTGCGACCAAGATTCTAGTTGCATAGAAAGGAAGGAATCATGCTGAAAAAACTAGATACGTTGAAAGTCGGCGAGACTGGCCGAATCAAAATGGTGGGCGGCGAAGGCCGTCTGCGCAGAAGGCTCTTCGATATGGGCGTCACGCCGGGAGCCGAGGTCAAAGTGAAGAAACTCGCCCCGTTAGGCGATCCGATGGAGCTCACCATCCGTGGCTATGAATTGACGCTTAGGAAAGCGGAAGCCCATCTGGTCGAAGTGGAAGTGGAGGGCAACGAATGAACAAGCACTTTGCCTTGGCCGGCAACCCCAACTCCGGCAAAACCACATTATTCAATTCGTTGACGGGCGCGACCGCGCACGTCGGCAACTGGCCGGGCGTCACCGTCGATAAGCGGGAAGGCACCTATAAGAAGCTCGCCGAGCCGATCGACATCGTCGACTTGCCGGGCATTTACTCGCTTTCGCCTTATACCAGCGAGGAAATCGTCTCCAGGAATTACATCCTCGATGAGAAGCCCGATTGCGTCATCGACATCGTCGATGCCACCAATTTGGAAAGAAACCTTTACCTCACCACCCAATTATTGGAAATCGATGTCCCGGTGGTGGTCGCCCTCAATATGAGCGACGTCCTCCGCAAGAGGGGCACCGAAATCAAGATCGATGAGCTCTCCAAGCGCCTTGGCGTCCCAGTGGTCGCCATCTCGGCTTTGAAAGGCGAAAACCTCGACGAACTCATGGTGGCCGCCTATCAAGCTTGCGAGAAAAAACGCGAAGGCGTCTCCGTCATCGAGAACAAAGACCTCGCCCACTTGATCGGCGACGTCAAAATCGCCTTTGAAGGCAAAGAAGTGGCCAACCCCCTCTTCCACGCGGTCAAGCTCGTTGAGCTCGATGAAATCGAAACCGAGATGCATCCCGACCTTCTTCCGATGGTCGAAGCGTTCAAGAAGACCTTCGAAGACGACACCTTCGGATCCGACTTCGAAGCGTTGATCGCCGATGCGCGTTACGCCTTCATCAGCCAGCACTTCCATGATCTTCTTCCCTCTGCCGCTTCGGCGGAAAAAGATGAAAAAGGCAAAGAGAAGGCGAAGACCACGACCGATAAGATCGACCGGGTCCTCACCCATCGCGTCTTCGGCCTCATCATCTTCGCCGCGATCATGTTCTTGATCTTCCACTTCACGTTCAGCGAGAACTTCCTGTTCACCTTCATCCGGATTGAGAATCCCGGCGTGATCAACTTCTTCACCGGCATGGCCAGCGAAGACTTCGCCATCATCGATGAAGCGACGGAGGAAATCCTCGGTTATGAGATGATCGGCATCCCATCCCCCGGCGTTTGGCTCCAGTCGTGGTTTGGCTGGTTCACCGATTCCTTGATCATCGGGAAGCTCGGCGAGGTCATGCCGGAAGCGTGGTACACCTCCTTGCTGCTCGATGGCATCCTCGGCGGCCTCTCTGCCGTCATGAGCTTCATCCCGCAGATCCTTTTGCTCTTCCTCTTCATCGGCATTTTGGAAGATTCGGGCTATATGGCTCGCATCGCCTTCATCCTCGACCGCGCCTTCCGTCGGTTCGGCCTCTCTGGCAAAGCCTTCATCCCAATGCTCACCGGCTTTGGCTGCTCGGTTCCCGCCATCATGGCCACCCGCACGTTGGAAGATGACCGCGAAAAGAAGCTCACCATCCGCTTGATGACCTGCTTCTCCTGCGGCGCCAAAGCCCCGATTTGGGCGCTTCTTGCCACCGTCGGCGCATTGGCTGGCTTCCAGGGCGACGTCTTCGTCTTCACTATTTACCTCGGCGGCATCTTGGCCGCGGTCTTATACGCCATCATCTTGAAGTTCTTCTCCAAGGACACCTATGTCTCGCCCTTCGTCATGGAGCTTCCGGAATACCATCTGCCGCAGTTTAGGAACGTCATGGCCCTGCTTTGGGAGAAACTGAAGCATTACGTCATCAAAGCCGGCACCATCATCCTTGCCTGCACCATCGTCATTTGGTTCCTTTCCAACTTCGGCTGGAACTTCTGGGCCTACAATTCCTTCGTGGACGAGGAATTCGACATGCAGTGGTCGATCCTCGGCACCCTTGGCCAAGGCTTCCGCTTCTTCTACTATCCGCTTGGCTGCCTCGAAGGCGGCTGGACCTATGGGGAAGATGGCTGGAAATACGCCGTCTCCATCATCACTGGCCTCATCGCCAAAGAAGACGTTGTCGCGACCATGGCGGAACTTGGCCTTGTAGAAGGCGCGATCGCCCTCAATGCCGCCGGCGTCTATAGCTTCGCGGCTTACAACCTCTTCACCATCCCTTGCTTCGCCGCCATCGGCGCCGCCCATGGCGAGCTCAAGGGCAAAGAATTCTGGCTCACCCTCGCTTGGTGGTTCGGCATGAGCTATGTCGCATCCGCCGTGCTCTATTGGGCCATTGAGCTTTGGATCTTGGCCTGGTGGGGCGGCTTGCTCCTCACCCTGGCGCTTCTTGGCTGCATCGTTTGGTTCGCCATCGTCGTCGAAAAGCGCAACAAAGCGGCCGCGTTGGCTGCCAAAGCCGAATAATGATTTTCAGGAAGGAGCGTTATGGAATGGTATGAATTCGTCATCGTCATCCTGATTTTCCTGGGCGCTCTTTCCTTTTTGCTCCTTGGGGCTTACCTGAAGAAAAAAGGGAAGCATCTGCCGGGCGATGATTGCTCGGGGAACTGCGCTTCCTGCGGCCATGCCTGCGGCAAAGGGCAGAGGTTGGTAGACGAATACCATCAATGCTCTTGCCGCGCCCAAAAGGAGGGCGAATGAAATGTATCGCTACACTTTGACCATCGAAGGGATGATGTGCGGGATGTGCGAGTCGCACATCAATGACGTCGTCCGCAGGAACTTCGCGGTGAAAAAAGTTTCCTCCAATCGGAGAAAAAACCAAACCGTGATCGAAACGGAGGAACCCCTCGATCAGGAAAAGCTTGAGATAGCGATCCGCGATACCGGCTATTCCTATAAAGGAATGCAGGTCGAGTCCTTCGAAAAGAAGCGATTCGGCTGGTTCTCAAAATGAAGATGAGCCCGATCATTGTTGATCGGGCTTTCTTTTGCGATTGGGCAACCCATTTCCCTCCTTTTGCTTTACAATTAGTTTCAAGAACTTTGTGAGGTCATATCATGAAGCATTTATTGGTGATAAACGGCAGTAAGCAAGAAAGCCACAAAGAACGGCTTGAAACCTTATTCAAAGCCTTTGAGGGATTGGACTATGAAGTCCATTTCACGACCGCGAAGGGCGATGACACCGCCTTCTTGAAAGAATATCTTTCCGAGCATCAAGAGGAAGTAACCGTCTATGCGGTGGGGGGCGATGGCACGATCAACGGGGTCGTGAATGGCTTGGTCGGCTTCCCCCAGGCCCATATGGCGATCGTGCCGTTTGGGACAGGAAACGACTTCGTCAAATATTATGGAGGGTGCGAACCCTTCCTCGATTTTGATGCCTTGCTCCATGGCGAGCCCCACAAAGTGGACGTTTCCCTCATCCAAGGCGCGGAAGAAGGCCCGATATATTCAAGAAGAATCCCTTCAACCGGGCGATTCCCGGCGGTCTCATCAAAGCCTGGAGGAACAAAGTGGTGGTCACCTGCGATGGCAAGAAGATCAATGATAAGACCCTCGTCCTCTGCACGATGGCCCACGGCCGTTATTATGGCGGCCAATATTGCTGCGCCCCCCATGGGACGAATGAGGATGGTTTGCTTGAATTCGCGTTGGTGAAGAAGATGAGCTTGTTCCGCTTCGTCACGATGATCAAAAGCTACAATGACGGAACTCATCTCGATACGCCGAAATTCGCCAAATACTTCTCGACCGCCCAAGCAAAGCACGTCGAGATCGAATGCGCCAAGCGGACTGGCCTCTGCGTCGATGGAGAAACGGTCCATGGCACCCATTTCACGGCGGATGTCGTGCCCGGCGCGATTTCCCTTATCATCCCCAAAAAGAAAGGAGAATAAGCCCGTTAAGGCAAAAAAAGAAGCACCCGTGGGTGCTTTTTTGATGTTGGGGAGGGGATCAATCCTCGGTCGCGTCGACGCCGATGTTGATCTCGTTGTTCTCGACTTGGCGCTTGAGGATGGCTTCTTTCTCAACCTGAAGTTCCTCGGTCTTTTTCTTGGAAAGGCCATAGATCAAGAACATCGCAAGGCCCATCAAAGCGAACATCGCGGCCGGGATGAGGGTGGCGAGGATATAGAACATGTTGACGTTCTCGGTGATCGCGACTTCGTTGATCGAACCATCTTGATTGAGGTATTGGATGCCAAGGAGGGCGCCGTTGACGGCGACCGCGGCGATGACCTGACCGAATTTGCGGAAGAACATGAAGACGGAGTAGGAAGAACCGTCGTTCCGCATACCGGTTTTGACTTCGACGTCATCGATCGCATCGGTGGCAACCGCCCAAACCTCGAGGGTGATGATCGAAAGGCCAAGACCCGAGATGAAGCAGAAGAGGAGGAAGATGATGATGAGGACGCCGTTGGGGATGCTGGGGATCATGCCAAGAGCAAAGAGAGCAAGGTTCGCACCGGCGGCCAAGAATGCTCCAAAGGAGCAAACGGCTTTCTTGCCGAAGCGGTTGATGAGTTTGCCCATAAACGGCATCAGGATAATCATCGGGACATAGGTGAGGGCCATCGAGACCATATTCATCCAGCCAGCGTGGAATTTGTATTCGAAGAGATAGGTGTAGAAGGATTGAGTGAACATCTGGCCCGCGAGCAACATCATGCCGGCGAGGGAGACGGCCAAGAAGCTACGGTTCTTGAGGAGGTTCTTGACGATTTTGAAGGTTTCGCCCTTTTCTTTCTTTTCGCCGACTTTGGTGGCGACGACCCTTTCCTTATTCATCTTATAGCCAAGGAAGAGGAGGACGGAGAGGATGACGGCGATGACGCCGATGCCGACGATGACCGGGAGGTAATTGACTTTCTTGTTGCCGGCGGCGTCGGGTTCAGAGCCGATCGTCCAGATGAAGGTGATGAGAAGGACGGGGATGTTGCCCAAGGCAGCGCCGATCGAACGGAAGACGGACAGTTTGTTGCGTTCTTTGACGTCGGTGGTGACGACGGAAGCCAAGGAGCCGTAGGGGATCTGGTGCATCGTGTAGATCATGCCGAAGGCGACGTAGGTGATGGTAGCATAGACCATCATGCCGACTTTGCCGAAGGTATCGGCAAGCTGCGGCCAAGGGAGGAACATGAGCAAGGTGGCGAGGCCGAGCGGGATGGCGATGTACTTCATCCAAACGCGGTAACGGCCTTGTTTGCTCGGTTTCATCGTGTCGACGATGCGGCCCATGATCGGGTCGTTGATCGCGTCCCAGATGCGGGCGCCCATGAACATAAACAGAATGAATAAGGGCGATAACCCCCAAACATCCGTGTAGAACCTCTGAAGCAAGGTGGTGACGGTCGCGAAGGCCATGCAGCCGGCGAAATCGCCTAAGGCATAACCGACGTAATCTTTCCCGCCGAGCCCAGAAGTTTGCGCGATAAAACCGCTCCCTTCACCGCGCGGTAAGGTTTCTTCTTTCTTTTCAGCCATGAAAAGTCTCCTTTTTAAACGGATTGATCCGTTTGTCAATAACATTAAGATTTTATAAGAAAGCCCTTTCAAAGGGAAGGGAAAAAGAAAGGTTTGGCAATTGAAATGCCGCGGATAGAATAAGGGAACGAAGATGCGTTATTCCTGCTTGGTCCTCGATCATGACGATACGACGGTGGCTTCCTCGGAAGTGGTGCACTATCCCTCTTTCTGCTACTCGATGTCCTATCTTAGGCCGGAGGTGAAAATGACCCTCCAAGAGTATTACCAGATGACCTGGAACCCCGGGATGAGGGAATACTATACGAATGTGCTGAAACTGACGCCAGAAGAATTTGAACAAGAGCTGAATGACTGGAAACGTTTCTTATCGGAAAACATCCCCGAGGCCTTCCCTGGCATGAAGGAATTGCTCGTTGAATTTAAGCAAAGGGGCGGCAAGATCGCCGTGGTCTCCAGAAACCGGAAAGAGCATATCCTCCGCGATTTCGAGGCGAATGGCTTGCCGGTTCCCGATCTTATTTACGGCAGCGAGCATCCCGCGGAAGAGCAAAAGCCTTCGCCTTATCCGATTTGGCGCATCATGAAGAAACTCAATGTCAAAAAGGAAGAGATCCTCGTCTTGGATGATCTCCCTTTAGGCGAGAAGATGGCGGAGGCGGCAGGGGTGGATTTCTGCTACGCGGATTGGTCCCATCACCTCCCGAACATCGAAGAGTATATGAAGGCAAAAAGCCTGCAAATCTTCAAAAGCCCTGCCGAGTTTGCGGCGTTTTTGCTCAAATGAAAACCCCGGCAAACGCCAGGGCTTCTTTTTTGGTTTTTGCTTATTCCTGAGCCGGCTCTTCTTTCGCCGGTTCTTCCGTAACCTCCGGCGATTCTTTGCTTGGGAAGATCTTCGAACCAACGAAGACGCAGAGGAAAGCGGAGAGGCTTCCGACCAGCATGCCAAAGCTTACATCGGCGAGGAAGTGCGCGCCGGCAAGGATGCGGGCGATGGCGACGATGATGGCATAAGCGAACCCGCAGCAGCCTAAGATAAGCTCGGAATGCTTGAAGTTCTTTTTGAGAACGCGGGGGAACAAACCGATGAGCATCACCAACGCGGCGGTGGCGGTATGGCCAGAGGGCCAAGACTTGAAATAATCGAGCTTCGGGTTTTTGAACCAAGCGAATTCCCACCAATTCTGGTAGTCATAGGGTTGGCCTTCCCAGATGCCGCCGATCTCATAGAGGAAACGCCATCTCGGACGTCCGCCGATCTGCTTGAGGAAATGCATGAGGCCCCATTGGAGGAGCATCGCGGCGATCATGATGAGGCCAATGCGGAGAAGATCGTTGTATTTGCTTTCGCTCTTATCGGCGAGCAAGAAGGTGATCACGCCGATGAACGCAAGGATCAAGAAGGCGACGAAGAAGGCGAGGAAGGCGTTGGAAATCCGGAAGCCGTAGAGGACTTCATTGCTATTCGGATTGCCGTAGAAAGAATCGCCGAGCATGTAGACCATGACGATCGTGCCGGCAACGAGAATCGCCCAGCCGAGGATCTTCTGCCAGATGGCTTTTCTCTTCCAAAGGCCAAGCCACGCCAAGACCGCGCCGATGATCGCGACGCCATAGGCCAAGGATTCGCCATAGGTCTCAACGAACATGCCGAAACCGTTGTGGGAATTGGCGACGGCGTCGGAGAGAGACTTATCGAAGAACGAGCCGAAGAGGATTCCGATGATCGCTACGGCAAAGACGATCAAAAACCAGTATAGTGGTATGCCAAGAAGTTTCTTTTTCATATAACAAATTATAGGATTCGTCGGCTTTCTTTTTCAATGTCCAGAGGAAGGAGGCATCTTGGGCTTTCCAACTCTGTTGTTTATGCTACAATGTGCGCCGCATGGAAGAGGAAGCAAAGAAAACCACTGCCGAAGAGCAGGCTCCATTCATGGAGAAGAAACGTATCGTCCGCGTCTCCAAAAAAGACCGGGCTGCGTTGCTTGATGAGATCAAAGCCCATTCGCAGGGCAATGAGATTGAAATCGTCCAGTCTAAAGACTGCGGATGCTTTTTCTGCCGCCATACCTTCTCGGCGCGCGACGTTCAGGAATGGATCGACGACGAGAATGGCGTCACCGCCCTGTGCCCGGAATGCGGGATGGATGCGGTGGTGGGCGATGCTTCCGGATATCCGATCACCAAAGAATTGATGAAGGAGATGAACCTCGCCTTCTTCAGCATCGATGTCATGAAGGACGATCCGAAGGCTGCGGAGACTTATGTCACCCGTTATCTTGAAGGCAAAATCGCCCATAAGGAAAAGTCCGAATCCCTCTATATCCATTACCTGACCGTTTTGGAGAAAAAAGGCGATCCGCTTGCCTCTTTATATCTGGGCAAAATCTTCCAGTTCGGCACGGAGTTCACCCTCCGCGATCGGGAACGTGCTCTCCTTCATTACAGCAAACCGAGCCTTTACGCCGAACCTGATGCATTAAACGCCATCGGCGATATCCTCTTAGCTCGCCAAATCGACCCCAACGATACCCGCAAGGCGTATGAATGCTTCGCCAAATCGACGGCCCTTGGCAACCTCGCCTCCGTCTATCGCTTGGTCGATTGCTATTCCCAGGGCTTATTCGTCAAGCGCGACCCCAAATTCGCCTTCTCGTTGCTAAGAAGCTCCTATCAGGAAGCCTTCCCACAGTTCGGCAGCCAAAAAGAGACCTGGTACGAATTCGCCGAATTCAGCTACCGGATGGCCCGTTTCTATGAACGGGGGCTTGGCGTCGAACCCAATGACGAATTGGCGCTCAAGTATTATCTGATCACCGAATTCGCCTGCAATATGCGCTTGGCCTTCTATGGCTTTGAGCATAATCCTTCTTTACTAAAGAAGTCGACCTTGAAGATCGAATCGATCGGCAAGCGCCATAACCTAAGGCGCGGCGCCCCGGTTTATGACATCGACACCTTCGAAGATTCCTTCGAGGAGCAGTTCTTCCGCCATGAGACTTATGGCTTTGGCGATCTCTCCTTCGACGAAGACGAGCATGAGCTCACCGTGCGCATCGCTTACCCTGGTTTCACTTTGCTGACCGACATCGGCAACCTCAACTGCGGCTTCGTCTCCGGCACCGTGGAATGGCATTTCAAAGACGTCGCTTCCTATCGGGCGGGCGATGCGACGACCTTCAATCGGGTCGAGGGCGATTACGATACCGGCTACCGCTTCATCCTCCAGACCGCGGAAGGGGAAGTGCCGGTGCTGGAAATCAACTTCATGCCCGATCCCGGCGGACGATTCGAACTAAAAATCGCGAAGAAATAAGGCGGATTAACCGCCTTTTCTTTTGGCTATGCCTTGTGCTCGCGTGTATACTCGAGAGTGATGAAGAAAACGGCATTGGGCCAATTGAGGAAATATCGTCGGAAAGTCATCTTGGCCCCGATTTTCAAATTGTTCGAGTGCGTTTGCGAGCTTTTGGTTCCCTTTTTGGTCAAATGGATCGTCGATTACATCGCGACCCCAGGCGCATCAGAAGGCGAATGGACACGGATCCTGTGGCCGTCTTTGATCATGCTTGCCCTGGCGGTTTTGGGCTTTGCCCTCACCATGGTCACCCAGTATCTGGCCGCCCGCGTGAGCGCCGATTACGCCTATGACCTCAAAAAGGACCTCTATTGGCAGATCAACCGCCTTTCCGAAAACCAGATTGAGCAATTTGGGAAGAGCAAGGCCCTGACGCTTCTGAATAACGACTCATTCTCCCTTCAGGTCGGGGTGAATATGTTTATGCGCCTTTTGGTGCGCGGACCGTTCTTGATCATCGGCACGATCGTCGCCTCCTTCACCTTTTCCGTGCAGGCCGGCCTCATCATGCTGGGCACCTTGGCGCTTTCCAGCCTCGTCGTCTTCCTGGTGATGGGATTGACCCCCAAACGTTATCAGGCCATCCAAAGCGAATTGGATCATATCTCCACCCTCGGAGAAGACAATCTCAGCGGCGCCAGGGTGGTGCGCGCCTTCCATAAGGAAGAACAAGAGAAGAAGCGCTTCGCTGCGCGCTCTTCCGCGTACCAGAAAAAAGCGTTCGCCCTTTCGAAGGTCAACGCCTTCTTGAATCCCTTGACTTTTCTTTTCGTCAACCTCGGCGTGATCTTGGTCATCTATCTCAGCGGCTACCAGCAGGAGGCCGGCGGCATCAGCGCCGGCACCGCGGTCGCCTTGCTCAATTACCTCGCCACGGCGTTAGGGGCCTTGGTGATGTTCTCGAGGCTCGTCACCTCTTTGGCGAAGGCGGCGGCTTCGAAAAAGCGCGTCGATGAATTCCTCGCCCTCGAGCCGGAGATCGTCGATGGCCCGAAAGAAGCAAAGGCATTGGAAAAAGGCGAGACGATCTACGAATTGCGCGGGGCATCGCTATCTTATGGCGGCGAGGATTATGCGCTTCGCGATATCGATTTCACCTTAAAAGAGGGGACCCATGTAGGCGTTATTGGTGGCACTGGTTCCGGGAAAAGCTCTTTGATTTCCCTCCTCGAACGCTTCCTCGACCCGATTTCCGGGGAAGTCCTTTATCAAGGGGAGCCGATCCAAGAATTCAAGCTTTCC
>CADCLZ010000034.1:10770-11426 GCA_902802365.1 uncultured Erysipelotrichaceae bacterium
CAGAAGCCGCAGCTTTACCATGGGAGCATCCGTCAGAACCTCGTGCTGGGGAATCCCGAGGCCAGCGAAGAGGAGATCGCCTTGGCCCTCAAGGATTCGCTTGCCGATGAGTTCGTCTCCTCTTATGAAGACGGCTTAGAGCATATGGTCGAGGAAGCCGGCGTCAATCTTTCCGGCGGCCAGAAGCAAAGGCTCTTGCTTGCCAGGGCTTTGCTTTCCAATCGGCCGATCCTGATCCTCGATGATTCGACGAGCGCTTTGGATTATAAGAGCGATGCCGCGGTGCGGAAGAACATCAAGCGGCGCGGGCTCACCACGATTCTGGTCTCCCAGCGGGCGACCTCGATCATGGATTCCGATACGATCTACGTCCTAGACGAAGGCAAAGTGGTGGCGAAAGGCACCCACGAGGAACTTCTGTCCTCGTGCGCGATTTATCGCGAGATCTACGAAACGCAGGTGGCGGCATCATGAGCAGCTTGCGGAGGGTGCTCTTCTATCTTAAGGGCAGCCGGGGCATGGCGGTGGCCTCTTTGCTTTGCGCCTTGGTCTCGGTGTTCTCCAAGATGGCGATCCCTTATGTCGCCGGTTTGGCGATTCAGGCGACGATCGATGCCTTCGCAGCCAACCAGATGCCGGATTTGACCGTCTATTTG
>CADCLZ010000035.1 GCA_902802365.1 uncultured Erysipelotrichaceae bacterium
CTTCGGAAGACCGGGCATCGTGAGGATTTTGCCGGTGAGCGGAATCACGAAGTTGGCGCCCGCGGAGAGATTGACTTCGCGGCTGGTGATTGGGACGCCCGAGGGGGCGCCAAGAATCTTAGCGTCGTCGGTTACGGATTGCGGGGTCTTGGCCATGCAGACGTAGGCCCCGCCAAAGCCGAGTTTCTCATAGTCGGCCAAAGCTTTTTCCGCTTCCGGGGTATAGATGACTTCACCGGCGCGGTAGATCTCGCGGCAGACGGTTTCGATCTTTTCCTTCAGCGGCTTATCGAGGTCATAAATCGGATGGTAATGGCTCGGGGTGGTCTCGAGGATCTTTTGGACTTTCTCAGCAAGATCGATCGCGCCTTCCCCACCTTGGAGGAAGCCATCCAGGAAGCTGACCTGATAGCCCTCTTTCTCGCACCAACTCCGCAAAAGTCCAATTTCTTTCTCGGAATCCTGCGCAAAATGGTTGATTGCAACGATGACCGGGAGACCGTATTTCTGGAGGTTCTCAACATGACGTTTGAGGTTGGGAAGACCGCGTTCGAGGGCGCCCAAATCTTCCTGATCGAGTTCTTCGAACGGTTTGCCGCCATGAAGCTTCAACGCGCGGATGGTCGCGACCATGACGCCGCAGTCGGGTTTGAACCCGGCTTCGCGGCATTTGATGTCGAGGAATTTCTCCGCGCCAAGGTCCGCGCCGAAGCCGGCCTCGGTGACGGTGATCGGAGCCATCTTGAGCGAGAGTTTGGTGGCGAGGATCGAGTTGCAGCCGTGGGCGATGTTCGCAAACGGCCCACCATGGATGAACGCCGGGGTATTTTCGGAAGTCTGAACGAGGTTCGGTTTCAGGGCTTCGCGCATCAGCTTCATGATCGCGTGGGTGATTTGGAGGTCGCCGACGGTGATCGGCTTGCCGCTGAGGTCATAAGCGACGATGATCCTGGTCAATCTGGCGAGGAAATCTTCTTCGTCCTTAGCAAGGCAAAGGATCGCCATCATCTCCGAAGCGACGGTGATGACGAAATGGTCCTGACGCGGGGTGCCTTTGGGATCTTTCTCGGCGACGGTGATGTCGCGGAGGGCGCGGTCATTCATATCCATCGCCCGTTTCCAGACGATGCGGTTCGGGTCGATATTGAGAGGGTTGCCCTGATAAATGGAATTATCGATGACGGCGGAGATTAAGTTGATGGAGCTCGTCAGCGCGTGCATATCGCCGGTGAAGTGGAGGTTGATGTCCTCGCCGGGCTCAACGGTGACTTTGCCGCCGCCGGTCGCGCCGCCTTTGATCCCGAATACCGGGCCCAAAGAAGGCTCCCTGAGGCAGAGCATCGCCGGGATGCCGATCCGCTGGAGGCCTTCGGCCAAAGCGACGGAGGTCGTGGTCTTGCCTTCGCCGGCTTTCGTCGGGGTGATCGCGCTCAACAAACTCTTCGGGGATCCCAGCCTTCTTGGCGATCTCCCCAATCGGTAAAAGATTCATATCGTTACCTCCAAACTATTTACAATAGCCTAGTCTTCTTTTCCGCTTTTGACTAGGTGCTTTATCGCGCACGCAGAAATAAACAGGCCCGCGCTCGAGGGCACGAACATCATCGAAGCCGGGGTCTGGCTCACGACATCGGGTCCATTCAACGCCTGCACGCAAGGAACCTTCTTCAGATCGATGCCTTTTTCTTTGAAGAAATGCCTGAGCTTTCGGGCTAAGGGATCGTTTTGGGTTTGGTTGAGATTCAGTTGCTTAAACCCTCCGGGAATCAAGCGGTTCCCCATCCCCAAAGAGGCCAAAAAGGCCTGCTGGTTCTCAATGCAATAGCGGGCGATCGCCGCTTTGGCGTAGATGTCATCCACCGCATCGATGAAATAATCGGCTTGCAAAGGATGCTTCAGGAAGAATTCCTCCCCTACCCTCTCTTCGATGGCGATAATCTCGGCCTTTGGATTGAGGGCGAGCAAATGGTTTTTGGCGGCGAAGACTTTTTTCTGGCCGATATTCTCCTGGCTAAAAAGGAGCTGGCGATTGAGGTTGCTGGGGTCCACGAGGTCGAAATCAACGATGGTGAGCTTGCCGATCCCGGAACGGATCAGGCTTTCCGCCGCGCTTCCGCCGACGCCACCGACGCCGAAAATGACGACGTGGCTATTCTGAAGCTTTAAAAAAGCTTCTTCGCCGATCAGCATCTTGGTTCGATCGAACATCTCGCTCATAAGTCCTCCAATATCTCTTCCAAGCCATCCACCCAATGGATCTCGAATTGATGGGCGAAGAAAGTGTCTTGGCGTTTGATGTAATGCCGGGTGTTCTTCTTGATAAGGTCCCGCGCTTCTTCGAGGCTGATTTCCCCATCTAGATAAGGGAAAAGCTCTTTGACGCCGATCGCTTGGAAGGCGTGAGGCTCCCGACCGTATTTCTCAATCAATCTGGTCCCTTCTTCCACCAAGCCTTCTTCGAACATCCGATCGACTCTTTTCTCGACTTTCTCATAGAGAAGATCGCGCTCGGGCTTCAGGCCATAGAAGCGGCAATCATAGATTGGCTTATGGGATTGTTCCAAAACCAACTCGGATTTCTTCTTACCTTCAAGAAGGTAAATCTCGATCGCGCGAAGGACCCTCCGCCGATTGTTCTTATGGATTTTCTTTGCTTCTTCAGGATCGATTTCCTGAAGTTTCGCGTATAGGGCGTCATTATCGAGCGCTTCGTATTCGGAAACATCCGCGTGCTGCTCTTTGGAGAAGGAATAATCGAACAAGGCGGCGCGAAGATATAGTCCGCTCCCGCCGGCGATGACCGCGCATTTGCCGCGCGAAAGGACTTCGTCCAGTTTTGCTCGAAGCTCTCTTTGATAACGCTCCACGTCGTAATCTTCTTGCAAAGGCACAAAGTCGAAAAGATGATGCGGGACGATGCTTCGCATCTCTAAAGTTGGCTTGGCGGTCGCGATCGAAAGCTCTTGATAGACTTGGAAAGCGTCGGCGTTGATCACTTCGCCGCCTAAGCGCTTGGCCAATTCGATGGCAAGTTCCGATTTCCCGCTTCCGGTCGCTCCGGCGATCACCAAGATCATGAAAGCTCCTCCGCCACCTTCCGAAGCAGGGTTTCCGCTTCTTCCTTCACCGCGTTGCGATTTAAGATCAACGGGTCCCCTTGATAACGATTCATGAGGGCCATGTATTCGTTTTTCGCCAAAAGATAGGCTTCTTGATCGTTCGCGAGGCGGACCATTTTCCGCTGGGCTTCTTCGATTTGCTTCCTCAAGGAACGCAGCTCCTCGCTCGCACCGATTTTCGCTTCCAGTTCGAGGAATTCCTTTAAAGCCGGTTCTTCCCCGAGAGCTTTCTTGAGACTTTTGGCTTTCAGAAGCAAAGGATCTTCCAAAAGCTCGCCGACCAAGTAATGGCAATGGTTCTCGACGATCTTCACTTCGACGATCTCGCCCGTGAGGTAGGCGGGGCCTTTGAAATTAACCAGCTTGCTGCCTTCGCTATAGCCGCTTAGGACGCTGGGGTCCTTCTTGGAAGGACCGTCGGCCAAAACGAGAACGGTTTTGCCCACCAATCTAGCGCTGGCTTCGTCGGTGGTTTCTTCGATGACCTTCAATAAGCGGTTGAAGCGTTCAAGCTTCGTTTCCCTGGTCACATCGTCTTTCATCTTCGCGGCCGGAGTTCCTTTCCTGGGCGAATAGATGAAAGTAAAGGCGGAGTCATAACGGACTTCCTCGCAAAGAGACAAAGTCTCTTCGAATTGCTCTTGGGTCTCGCCAGGGAAGCCGACGATGATATCGGTGGTGATCGCCACCCCCGGGATCTTCGCGCGGATTCTCTTCACCAAATCGAGATATTGCTCGCGGGTGTAACGCCGCCCCATGATCCGCAGCACCTCGCTCGAGCCTGATTGGACCGGCAGATGGATGCAGTTCATGATGTTTGGATATTTGGCGATGACTTCCAGCATATCGTCGGAGAAATCCCAGGGGTGGGAAGTCATGAAGCGTAACCGCGGGATCCCGAGTTTGGCCACTTCTTCCAAAACCGTGGCGAAATTGGTCCCGTCGTGGAGGTCTTTGCCATAGCTATTGACGTTTTGGCCGAGCAAGGTGATCTGCTGATACCCTTCATCGACCAATTCCTGGCATTCTTTGATGATTTCCTTTAACGGCCTGCTCCGTTCTCTTCCCCTAGTATAGGGGACGATGCAATAGGTGCAGAACTTATCGCAGCCATAGGCGATATTGACGAAGGCGCTATGACGGTCAAGGCGCTCCGAAGGAAGGTTCTCGATGATGTCGCCCGGGAAGGATTCGACATTGATGATGTCTTTCTTCCGAGCAATATGCTCGGAAAGCAAATCCAAGAGCTTATGGGTGTTATGGGTCCCGAAGATCAGATTGACATAGGGATAACTCTTGGTGATCTTCTCCGCCACCCCTTCTTCCTGCATCATGCAGCCGCAGACGGCGAGGATGAAGTCTTTATCGCGGAGATGATGCTGCTTGCACTTTCCGATCTCGCCATAGACTTTGTCTTCTGCGTTCTCGCGGACAGCGCAGGTATTGATGATCACCAAATCGGCGTCTTTCTCCTCTTCCACGCGGTGATAACCGGCTTTCACGAGGTAGCCGCCCATGATCTCTTCATCGCGGACGTTGGCTTGGCAGCCGAAAGTCTTGATAAAATAGCCTTTGCCTTTGGCAAAAGAAGCAAGCTCGGGGCTCACTTGGATATTTTCGTAAACCAGCTCTGGAGCCCTCACCCGGTTGCGGGCTTTGCTCATGTCCGGCAACGACTCAAATACTCGCTTCCCCATTGGACGGCCTCCCTGCGATATACGAGACCGGGCGGATGTCGAGGCACCGGCCCGTATTCTCATCGATTTCTAGATAGACGAAGCAGACCAAAGGCGTCGCCTCGTCATTGATCGAAAGACGCCGTTCCTTGCCGAAGATCATCTTCTCGATCGCGGCCTCGGGATCGAAGCCGATCACCGAGCAATAGGCTCCGCACATCCCGGCATCGGATAAGAAGCCGGTGCCTTTCTCGAAGATCTGCGGATCGTTGGTCTGAACGTGGGTGTGGGTGCCGATGACGGCGCTCACGCGGCCATCGAGCACATGGGCGAAGAGGGCTTTCTCCGAAGTCGATTCGGCGTGGAAATCCACTATGTGGATTGCCGTCTCCCCTTCTTCTTGGAAAAGCTCCATCATCTTCTGATAGGGCGCGGCCACGCTTTCTTTCATGAAGGCTTGGCCCAAGACGTTGGTGACCCGGACGTCGAAGCCATTCACCTCGAATAAGGCGCTTCCGACGCCGTGGTCGTAATTGAGCAGGTTGATCGGGCGGATCAATTGGTCGGCATCATCGAGATAGTCATGGATCTGCTTCTTGGAATCCCAGTGATTGCCAAGGGTGACGGCATCCACGCCCATATCGATGAGCTTCTCGTAGTCGCTTTCGATCAATCCCCTTCCCCTGGAGGCGTTTTCGCCGTTGGCGATGATGAAATCGGCTTCAAAATCTTTTCGAAGCTTGGGAAGGATCGCGGAGAGGGCTTGCATGCCGATATCCCCTACGATATCGCCGAAGAACAGGATCTTCATCGGGAGATCCCCTTTCTAAGTCGAGGTTATTTCGCGGTCTCGACGGCCCGGTATTCGCGGATGATGGAGATCTTGATTTGGCCCGGATAGGTGAGTTCGGACTGGATGCGGTCGCGCAGAGACTGCGACATCAACACCGCCTCGGCATCGCTGACTTTCTCAGGGATGACCATGACGCGGATCTCGCGGCCGGACTGCATCGCGAAGGCTTGGGAGACGCCATCAAAGGATTTGGCGAGGGTCTCGAGCTGCTCAATGCGCTTGATATAGGTTTCAAGGGTTTCGCTTCTGGCACCCGGGCGGGCGGCGGACAAAGTGTCGGCGGCCATCACCAAGTGCGAGATGACATATTTGGCTTCGACGTCGCCATGGTGGCTTTCGATGGCATTCAAAACCACGTCAGGTTCACCGTATTTCTTCGCGAGCTTAGAACCAAGCTCAACGTGGCTTCCTTCGGTTTCGAAGTCGACGGCCTTGCCGATGTCATGGAGCAAACCGGCGCGCTTTGCTAGCTGCTGATCGAGGCCGAGCTCGGCGGCCATGATACCGGAAAGATAGGCGACTTCCATCGAATGATCGAGGACGTTCTGACCATAGGAGGTACGGAAATGGAGGCGGCCAAGGATTTGGACCAACTCGCGGTTGATGCGCGGGAGGCCAAGCTTGAAGACGGCGTCTTCGCCATACTTCTGGCAGCTTTCTTCGACTTCCTTTTGACACTTGGCGGCCACTTCTTCGATGCGGCCCGGCTGGATGCGGCCATCGCGGATCAAGTATTCCAACGTCCTTCTGGCGACTTCGCGGCGGATCGGGTTGAAGCAGCTGACGGTGATGACTTCGGGGGTGTCATCGACGACGAGGTCGACGCCCAAAGCGGTTTCGAGGGCGTGGATGTTGCGGCCCTCACGGCCGATGATGCGGCCCTTCATTTCGTCATTGGGGAGCGCGACGACCGAAACGGTGCGCTCGGTGGTGACTTCCTGCGCGTACTTGGCGCAGGCAAGCGCGAGCAAGTCGCGGGATTTCTGCTCCGCGGTGTCGCGGGCTTCATCTTCCGCGTTCTTGATATAGGAAGCAATTTCCATCGACATCTTGCTCTCGACCCTGGCCATGATTTCATCATGCGCCTCTTTGGTCGACATGCCGGCGACTTTCTCGAGCTCGACGATGATCTGATCGATCTTTTGATCGAGGGTCGCTTCTTTCTTCTCGACGCTGGCTAAGCGGTTTTCAAGCTGCTCTTTCTTGGCATCGAGGGCGTTCTCCTTCTGGAGCAAAGCGTTGTCTCTTTGGTCGATGGTCTGCTCACGGGCGGCGAGTTTCTGCTCTTGGGCGATGATCTCGCCTTTGCGGCTGCGGATGTCGTTCTCGGCTTGCTGACGGGCTTCGAAGGCCGCCTGCTTCGCATCGATCTCGGCATTCTTTTTGATGCGCTCCGCGTTGATCTTCGCTTCACGCAGAATCGAATCGGCGGTTTTCTTCGCGCTATTGGACTTGTTTTTCATCTGTGACACCAAATGAGTTTTTAAATAATTCGGTTAATAGAGGTGGACACCATGAATCATAGACTTGCCATAAAAGTAAAATACCAAAGAAAGCAAAGCCAATTAAAAATGTCCTTTTCAAATTCAGCTTAAACGCTGGTTGTTCCTTAACTTTTTCCATAATTACCTATCTTTCTATATGCTTGCACATATATCTTTTGCCTTTTTATGTTAGCATACTTATCTTTAAAAAGATATAATAGTCACGAGGTTTTACTTATGAATAACAAATTTAAAGATATCCGTATCACTGATAATTTTTATCAGTCTTCTAGTTTTTTTCCAATGCCGTTAACTCTTATCGGCACATTGAATGAAGATGGTTCCTTAACTTCTTATGGTGCCTATTCATTAATCTTCCCTTATTACATCGCGGGTAAAGGTTTTTATGCAATGGTTTTAGAATGTCGAAATACTTCAAATACCGCGAAAGGTTTATTAAGACACGGTAAGTGCACAATTAACTTTTTACCATATTCAAAAAAGAATTTTGCGCAACACGTAGACTGTGGTTTTCCTGGTGACACACCTGAAGAAAAGATGAAAAACTTTAGATTCACACCTGTGGATGGCTTATCTCAAGAAGAACACCCAGAAGAAAAATATCCAAAGATTTTAGATGAAGCTCTTCAAGTGTTTGAATGCACATGGGTCAAAGAATTAGATAACGCTCAAGATGATCCAGTTTTAGAAGATTATGATGGTTATAAATATCATAACTTCAATGGCATCACCTCTAAATTTGGTGCCCACTTCATTCTTAAAATTGATCATAT
>CADCLZ010000036.1 GCA_902802365.1 uncultured Erysipelotrichaceae bacterium
GAAAACGCCTTTCGAGATGTATTGGCGGCTCTGGGAATAGGCGAACAACGGGTAACGCTGGATGAACGCACGGCAGAAGCTCAGGTTTTCTTTGGCCCAAAGGGCCAAAGAGTGAGATAGGGCGGACGGGGTCAGACGCGCCCCCTCCTGCTCCATGATGTCTTTCGTGCTTAAGATCAGATCTTCTAGGATGTCGAGGAACAAGACGTCTAGGCTGGCATAGTGGTAATAGAATGTCGCTCGATTGATTTCCGCCTTGCGGGCGATCATCGTGACGCTTAGGGATGTGGATGGTTTTAACTCCGCAATCAGACTCTTAGCCGCGCGTTTGATGAACATCCGCGAGCGCCGAGATTTGTTGGAAGGTCGATCATCAGGCATACGCTATGACCTCCTCTTTTTGCGTGCACATTATTAAGGGAAAAGGGTTTTTGTGCAAAGAGCATATTCTGGCAAAATTGCAATTTTGTAGAAAAAATAACGAAAAATATCGATTTTTCCGAGGAAAAATATTTTCAAGAAAACCAACAATTTAGGAGTTTGCTGGGTAGGAAACCCGCTCTAAGCGCGGATTGGGGATGTTCCTGCGCCCTTCTTTGGCCTCCGGTTTCCCATCAAGTTCCACCAAATCGCCGGTGAAACCAATGGTCGTATTGTTGACCAACGAGGTGCCAACCCCATACATATTGACCGGAACGCCTTCCTTGGTCCACGCATCGATCTTCTCCGCAGTGAAGCCGGAGGAGACGGTGATGTTGACGTAATCAAAGCCGTTTTTGTCGAGCTCTTCCCGGAGGGCGTAGATCAATTCTTTGCAAACGCCGTGCGGATCGAATCCCGAGGTGTCTTTGTCGTCGAAATAATGGTCGATCAAGCTCTTCGAGGTGTCGACGCGGATGCCTTTTAGGTCATGGCCAAGGTGCTTGGCTAAAATGATGGCGTCGCGGACGACGTCGTTGTTGTAGTCGATCAAGGCCACCACTTTCTCATTCGGGAATTCGGCGTGGTAGATGTCCGCGGCTTTGCAGACATCGCCGCCGCAGATCTCGATGAGAGCGTGCGGCATCGTGCCCATGCCCTTGATGCCGACCCATTTGCCCTGGGCGTCGGTGGAATAGGCTTTGATCCCGCCGACATAGGTGGCGTAGCCATCGCCCGGCTGGGTGAGGTAATCGTCCTGGCGGTCGGCCATCGAGAAGGTCGCCGCGCCGCGTAGGGCCCGGGTGACCTGCATGACGTTGGTGGCCACCGAGCTTCTTCTGGCCAAAATGCCGTCGATCACGCTTTCGAGGAAGCCGAAATCCTCATAACGGCCGGTGACTTTGAGGACCGGCTCGCCATTAGAGATGATATCGCCGTCGTTGAGCGCCCAGATCTCAAGATCCTCGGGATGGGATGCGAAGCAATGAAGGACCGCGATCGCTTCGTCGACGCCGCAAAGCATGGAATCATCGCGCCTTTGGAACCACTGCATGGTCACGATGTGACCAGGATGCTGCTTGGAAACGATCTGGCGCGATTTCAGGAAGTAATTCGCGGTGTAATAGCCTTCCCCGATCCGCGGGTCGAATTGAAACGTCTTGTTGGTGAGCCGCTTGATTTTGCCTTGCTCTTTGAGCTTGATTTCCAACTCTTCCATGTTATTTGCCTCCGAGGAAGAAATCGTCCCCCTCTTTCTCTTGCCCGTCCGGCAAGAAGGCGGCTTTGCCTTCCTCGCCGAGATGAAGATCCTTCGCGGAGCAGATATCCGCCTGATGCGGGATGTTGCGGACCACGCTTTCGTGGAAGATGCGGCCGTCCGCGCGGATGCAGCCTTCGAGGGCGACGACGATCTTCGCGCCGACGGAAAGGTTCTGATAACGGGTGTCGGTGACGAGCTCTTTCTCGCCGAGGGAGAAGGTCACGATGCTCTTCTTCTCATCCAAGGGGTGCTCTTCCAATTGGCTGATTTTGGCGACCTTGTATCCGGAATCGCGGACATACGGGAGCTTGGCGAAGCCCTCTTGCTCCAATAAGGTATTGATGACGTCGATCAATTTGTCGTCGGGAGCGAAGATCACGCCCGCGGTCTTAAGCTTAACAACCTCTTTGAGGTTGAAGATGTTATATCCGACGAGTTCCCCATCGTGAAGCAAGGCGACGACGTTGCCTTTTTTCGTTTCGGAGGTCGGCTCCTTCTCCGGGGCGATCTCGATGAAGAGGACGTCGCCCAATAAGGGCAGATTGTAGAATAGGCGGTACATGAGGCTACTCCTTTCTTAGCACAATGCGGGTGATCGGCTTCCCGATTGCCCGGAAGCTCTTTTCGTATTCGGTGGCTACGTCATCTTCGGAAAGCGCGTAGTCATTGGTCGACTCCTCGACGAGGAAGCCGGCTTTCTCCGCCTCTTCCAAGGTGAAGAGATAGAGCTCCTGCCCATCGCTTTTGAAGATGATCTTGCCGTTGTCGGCAAGGAGGCTCTTCATCTTGAGAAGGCGCTCCGCGGTCTCAAGCCTTCTTTTCCAGTGGCGTTTTTTCGGCCAGGGATCGGAGAAATTCAGATAGATCGCGTCGAACCGCAGATCCTCGATCTTCTCATAGAGGAAGTCGAAGTCCCCGAGCATCAAACGGATGTCGGTTTCCTTTTTCGCTTCGAGGATCTTCTTGAGGGCGATGGCGAGGACGTCGCCTTCGCGCTCAATGCCAAAAGTCGCCTTTGCCGATGCCGATTTCTAGATAGAGCGGCTTTTTCTCGAAAAAGGAAGCATCATCCTTCACGTCGCTTAAAGCGACCTCTGGATGTTCCAATAGGAAAGGCGCGGTCCATTTCTTGTGCCTGGCTCTCACTTCGCGACCTGCCCCAAGGAATAGATGGCGTCCGCGTAGATCGCGATCTGCGCGAGGAAGTCATCGCTGTAGCTGTATTCGTTCGGCGAATGGATGTCGCCGGGATGGTCTTTGAACGCCGAGCCGTAAGCGACGCAGTTGGGCGCCTCTTTGGCGTAGGTGCCGCCGCCGATGGCCAAGGGCTTATCGAAGAACTTATGGGTCATCCGCTTATAGGACTTCATCAAGGTGGAGACCAAGGGGCTCTTCTTGTCGAAGAGGAGAACTTTGCTCTTGCCGTGCATCTCGATCTCCATGCCGGTCTTCGCCTTGAATTTCTCGATCAATTCGTCGGGGTTCGCCGATTCGCCAAAGCGGAAATCGACGCTGAAGCAAAGCTTCCCGGACGCATAATTCACCAAGCCATAGGAATAGGTGGCCTTCCCGAGTTCTTTCGAGGTGTTCTGCCCGCCGAATCCGGCACCGAAAGGATCGGCCAAAACGTTGGCGAGGTTCTGAAGGACTTCGATCTTATAGAACTCCCCGAGGGTCTTGAAGGCGAGGAGCATCGCGTTGACGCCGACCTCCGGCGTCGAGGCGTGGGCGGATTTGCCCTTGAAGCTCACGATCATGATGTCGCCGGCCAAGTTGATGTCGCCGGGGATCTTCTTCTCGAGGAAATGGGATTGGAACTTCCTATCGATCGGCAAAGTGACGACCACTTTGTCGCAGACGGCGTTGACCACGACCCCGCCATCGATCGCGACGATCGGGCGGAGGTCGACTTTGTTGACGGCGTTGAAATGGGCGATGCCCTTTTCCGCGTAGATGAGCGGGAACTCGGCATCGGGGGTGAAGCCATAGACGCTCGGCTCTTTCTTGAGTTCATGGAAATAGTATTCCAAGCAGCTGGAGCCGCGCTCTTCATCGCCGCCGGCGACCAAGCGCACCCGATAGCCATCAAGAAGCCCATTGTCTTGAAGGAGTTTGCAGGAATATAAAGCGGCGATCAGCGGGCCCTTATCATCCGAGGTGCCCCTGCCCCACATCCGGCGGGATTTGCCTTCGCCATCGATCTTGGCGGAGAAGGGCGGGTATTTCCAGCTGCCGGAGATCGGCACGACGTCGCTATGGGCGTAGATCCCGATGATCGGGCCTTCCTCACCAAAGGTGAGCTCGGTCGCGTGGCCATCGCAGAGATCGACTTTCGCACCCATCGAATGGCCGAGTTCGGCCACGTAGTCCAACGCGCTCTTGACGCCTTTTCCATACGGGGCGCCCTTTTCGATGGTTTTGGGATCGTAAACGGAATTCTTGCGGACGAATTCCTGCAAGGCCAAGATCGCGTGATGATCGTAGAGCTTGGCGAGTTTCTTGAAGTTAGGCATTCTCTTTCTCTCCTCTAGTAGGTTTCCTTTCCGACGGCCATGCCCTCGGCAAAGCCTTAACCAATACGATATGCAGGGTTACGATATGCAGGGTCGGGACGATGATCGCCGCTAACGCGGCCTCTCCCCCGGCACCCAAGGCAGTGAGCGCGAGCGCCGTGATTCCCAAGGCGTTCAGATCACCGCCGAAAAGCCAGTTCCATAGCCAGCCGACCTCGCCCTGCGTGAACAGGTAGATCGAGCCGAAGACAAGCACGGTATGGATGACCGTGGAAAGGGCGGCGAGGAAGGCGGAGACCCCGCGCTTGGCCGTCTCTTTCTTGACGAAGCGGAGCAATTCGAATAGCAATCCCGCGATCAAGCCGAACAGGAACCGCGGCAAGATCGAGATCAATGGGTTCATGAACAGCATGTCGAAGGGGCTTGTGGCCGCCGTGAGGGCCCGGATCCAGTTGAAGAAGCCGAAGGCCAACCCATAGAGCGCGCCGCGCTTCCATCCCATCAGCGATGCTCCGAGGATCACCGGGAGATGGAGGAGGGTGAAGGTAATCACCCCGCCGAGGATCGAGATATAACCAAGATAGGGCACGAAGGTCATGAGGACGATCAGCGCGAGGAAGATCGCGTCATTGGTCATGCTGCGGATGGTGGCATGCCGGCTTTTCTTCTCGGGATCATCCTTAAGGATGGTTAAGGCGAATAGCCGTCCGGTGAGAAGGATGAGGATCAATAAGGCGGCAAAGAAGACGATGGTGAAAAGCGTTCCGCTCATTGATGGGTCCTCTGATAGATGAGGCTCAACCCATCTAAAGTCAGGGATTCGTCGAACGAGAACTCAGGAAGCAGATCCTTGATGTATTTGGCGTCGCCGCCGGTTAAGACCCAGCGGAGCGGATAACCAGCCTCTTTTTCGAAAAGCTCAGCCATCCCTTTGCAGAGGCAGGCGCACCCATAGGAGACGCCGCTCGTCAAAGCTTCATTGGTGTTGGTGCCGATCGCCCGTTCCGGCGTCGAAAGCGGGAGCTCGGGGAGGGCGGCGGTCTTTTCTTTGAGCGCCCTGCTGCCCATCTTAAGGCCCGGGGCGATCGCCACGCCGGCGAACTCGCCTTCGTGATTTACGAAGATCACTTTGGTGGCGGTGCCGATGTCGCAGATCGCTAAGCAGGTCCCGTATTTGGAAAGCGCGCCGACGCAATCGGCGACGATGTCCATTCCTAGATCGGACGCCTGGATGTCTTTTGCGATCGCCAAGCCCGCTTGTTGGGCGTTTTTAAGCATCGTCGGGGTGAAGTCGAATTGCTCGAAGACGACCTTCTGGAGGATATCGCCCAAAAACCGGACGACGCTCGAGATGATCGCGCCGTCGAAGGATTCGTCGTTGAGCTGATATTCGTCGAGGAATTTCCGCAACGCATGGCGGTATTCGGGGATGGTTTTGTTTAGATCGGAATCCATTTTGAAGCGTTGGACTAAGGCGTTTCCCTGATAAACGCCGAAGTCGATCGCCGTATTTCCGATGTCGATTGCCAATAACATTTTTAAAACTAGCTCCTAAGCCACCGCTATTCTACTTCATATAGGGCCAATCAACAAACAAAGTTTGTTTTAAGGGCTTTCATTCGCCCTGGCCAATCCGCTTGGGGAAATAAAAAAGCCAGGCTCAAGAACCTGGCTCATTTCCCTTTTTCAGATGGCGACGATGTTGACGATCTTGCCGGGAACGACGATCACTTTCTTGATTTGCTTGCCGGCGGTGAAGGAGAGGATCTTCTCGTTGGCGAGCGCCAACTTTTCGATCTCCTCTTTCGGGCAATCGGTCGGGATCTCGATGACGTCGCGGGTCTTGCCGTTGACCGCCAAAGCGATCTTGATCGTGGAGAGCTGGAGTTTGCTTTCGTCGTAGCTGGGCCACCGCGATTCATGGAGGAGCTTTTCATGACCGAGCTTCTGCCACATCTCCTCGCCCACGAACGGGCAGAGGCAGCCGAGGATTTGAACAAAGCCTTCGAAATACGGCTTGTAGATGCTCTTTGCCTTATAGCAGTCATTGATGAAGACCATCATCTGGGCGATCGCGGTGTTGAAGGAGAGGGATTCGAAGTCGTTCGTGGCTTTCTTCACCAGGAAGTTATAGGAGTAATCCAGTTCGCCGCTATTGACGCCGACAAGCTTGGAGGATAGCTCAGGATCATCGATCAAACGATAGACGCGATCGAGGAATCTCTTCGCGCCATCAAGGCCGGTCGGCGACCACGGCTTCATCTCTTCGAGCGGTCCGGCGAACATCTCGAACAAGCGGAGGGCATCGGCCCCATGGCTTTGGATGATATCGTCGGGATTGACGACGTTCCCACGGCTCTTCGACATCTTTTCGCCGTTGGCGCCCAAGATCATGCCTTGGTGGAAAAGCTTTTTGAACGGCTCCTTGCACGGCACGACGCCGATGTCATAAAGGAACTTGTGCCAAAACCTTGCGTAAAGCAGATGGAGGACGGCGTGCTCGCTGCCGCCGATATATAAATCGACCGGGAGCCAGTGCTTTAGAACCTCGGGATCGGCGATCGCCTGATCGTTATTCGGATCGAGGTAGCGGAGATAGTACCAGGAGGAGCCGGCCCACTGCGGCATCGTGTTGGTCTCGCGGGTGCCTTTCTTGCCGTCGATCTCGACGTTCAGCCATTCTTTCGGCGCTTTGGAAAGCGGCGGCTTGCCGTCTTTGCTCGGCTGATAGTTATCCATCTCGGGGAGGGTGACCGGAAGCTGGTCTTCGGGGACCGCGCATTCCGAGCCGTCTTCGAGGCTCACCATCGGGATCGGCTCGCCCCAATAACGCTGACGGGAGAAGATCCAGTCGCGGAGTTTGTAATTGACGACGCGCTGCCCTTTGCCAAGCTCGATGAGCTTCCTGGTGATCGCTTCCTTCGCCCCAGCGATATCAAGGCCGTCGGCGAAGTCGGAATTGATGTGCTTAGCATCATCCACGAACGCGTTCTCGGAGATGTCGCCTTCGAGGACCTGGATCATCGGGAGGCTGTGCTTTTTGGCGAATTGATAGTCGCGCTCATCATGGGCGGGGACGGCCATGACCGCGCCCGAGCCATAGGAGCCGAGGACATAGTCGCCGACATAGACGGGGATCGGCTTGCCATTGATCGGATTGATGGCTTCGACGCCTAGATATACGCCGGTCTTCTCTTTCTCAAGAGAAGTGCGGAGCAGATCGCTTTTTTTGGCCGCGGTCTCGACATAGGCTTCCACCGCTTCTTTCTGCTCGTTGCTCACGAGTTTCTTCACCAACGGATGCTCAGGGGCGAGCACGCAGTAGGTGCAGCCAAAAAGCGTATCCACGCGGGTGGTGAAGACATCGAAGGAAGCCGGGCTTCCGACGATCTGGAAATTGATCTGGACGCCTTCGCTGCGGCCGATCCAGTTCTTCTGCATCTCGATCGTCGACTTCGGCCAATCGAGGCCTTCTAAGTCTTGCTCGAGGCGTTCGGCGTATTTGGTGATCTTGAGCACCCATTGGCGCATCGGCATGCGGATGACCGGATAGCCGCCGCGCTCGGACTTGCCGTCGATCACCTCTTCGTTGGCCAAAACGGTCCCGAGTTCGGGGCAGTAATTGACGGGGACGTCGCTGACATAAGCGAGGTCGTTCTTATAAAGCTGGAGGAAGATCCACTGGGTCCACTTGTAATATTTGGGGTCGATGGTCGCGAGTTCCTTGCTCCAATCGTAGGAGAAGCCGAGCGACTGGATCTGGTTCTTGAAGTTCTTGATGTTCTTGCGGGTGAAGATCTCCGGGTGCTGGTTGTTCGCAATCGCGAATTGCTCCGCGGGCAAGCCGAAAGCGTCCCAGCCCATCGGATGGAGGACGTTATAGCCCTGCATCCTTTTCATGCGGCAGACGATGTCGGTCGCCGTATAGCCTTCCGGATGGCCGACGTGAAGGCCTTGCCCGGAGGGATAAGGAAACATGTCCAAGGCATAGTACTTGGGCTTCGAGAAATCGTGGGTATCGCAATGATAGGAATCGTGGCTTTCCCAATAGGCGCGCCACTTACGCTCAATGGTTTTGAAATCGTAGCTCATACGCGTGGTATTTTACGCCTACGCGAGCGATTTGTACAAACCGAGGTACAAGGTTGCGGATTTGGCCCAGGAATTGTCTTTGAGCAAGCAGTTCTTCTGAATCTGCTCAAAGACGGGTTTGTTTTTGAACATCGCCATCGCCTGGCCGATGCCATAGGATAATCCGTCGGCGTTGTAGTCATTGAACATGATGCCGGTGGACTCTTTTTCGTTATAGCCGCGGTACGGCTCGATCGTATCGGCCAAGCCGCCGGTGTTCCTGACGATCGGAAGCGCGCCATAACGCTGGGCGATCATCTGGCCGATGCCGCAGGGCTCAAACCCAGACGGCATCAGGAAGAAGTCGCTCGCGGCATAGACCTGGTGGGCGCGTTCGTTGGAGTAACCGATATAAAGGCCGACTTGGCTGGGATAGCGTTTCCGAAGGTCTTCGAACGCCTGCTCAAGGTTATATTCGCCCGAGCCGCAGCAAACGAAGCAGGCGCCTTTTTCCAAGTATTGAGGAAGCGCTTCGGCGATCAGGTTGATGCCCTTTTGGAAGCTAAGGCGCGAGACGAGGCCGAACACCGGTCCGCCCCGATCCTCGAGACCGCAAAGCTTTAATAAAGCTTCTTTGGCCTTTTGCTTGCCTTCTTGGAAGTTGTTCGCCCCATAGGGAAGCGGGATAAACCGGTCTTTCTCCGGATCGAATTCATCGGTATCGATGCCGTTTAGGAACCCGCAGAAATCCCATTCGCGCATCCGAAGGACCCCATCGAGCCCGAAGCTTCCTTCGGGGGTGAGGAGCTCGTTCCTGTGCGTGGGGCTCACGGTCGTGATCTTGTCGGCGAACTGAATGCCGCACTTCAAGGTCGAGACCCGATCTTCCAACCGCGCCCAGCCCTGCTCAAACAGGGACACCGGGAGGTTGAAGAGGTTATCGAGCGCCGCGGGATCCAGCCAGCCTTTGAAGGCCGGGTTATGGATCGTCAGGACGAATTTGACCTTGCGGAAGAAGCCTTCCCCTTTGTTTTGATGCTTGATCAATAACGGGAGGATGGCGCTTTGCCAATCGTGGACATGGATGATGTCCGGACGGAAGGCGACCAATTTGAACAAGTCGCGGCTGGCCATGGAGAAGAAGGCGAAGCGCTCGCCATCGTCATCATAGCCGTAAAGGTTATCGCGACCGAAATAACGGTCGTTTTTGATCAGATAATAGGTGATTCCCTCGATCGCGGTTTCGTAGGCTTCGGCCTCCGCTTTCCGCCAGCTCATCGGGAAGGAATAGGCGGCCACCTTCTTGGCCGGGGTTTTGAGTTTTGCCTCGATCCCTTTGTAATAGGGCATGAAGATCGCGACTTCATGGCCCATATGGGCCAACTCTTTCGAGAGCGAATAGACAACGTCCGCCAACCCCCCGGTTTTGGCGAGGGGATTGCTCTCGGAGGCGACCATCGCGATTCTCATAGAATGCTCCCTTGCTTGAGGAAGAGGAACTTCGAGGGATCGCCCTGGAAGGCGCGGTCCTTCTGGATGATCGAGTATTTGTCGATCACGCAGTTCTCGACGACGCAATCCTCGCCGATCGAGCAGCTGGAGAAGATGATGGCGTTGCGGACCACCGCCCCTTTGGCGATCTTGACGTGGCGGGAGATGATCGAATTGACCACCGTCCCGGAGACGATCGCGCCATTGGAGACGAAGGAGTTATTGACCGAAGCCTCCTCGCTATAAAGGGCGGGCGGGGTATCGTGGGTCAGGGTGTAATGCGGCCAATCCTGGACGAAGAGGGCCTCGATCATCTTCGGATCGAGCATCTCAAGGCTATATTGGACATAGTGATCATAGGAATCGAAGCTTCTGACGTATTCGCCTTCCCAGATATGGCAATGGATCTTGTAGACGCCTTCATGGAGGAGATCGCCGAGCATTTCGCGCATGCCGGCGCGCTCATTCCAAACCGCGCGCTTGGCGATGATCTCCGCCAACACGGTGCGGTTGATGATCCAGATCGACATCGAGGCCAAAGCTTCTTCCGGTTGACGGTCGTTCTTCTTGTAGCCGGTGACGTAATGCTCGCCATCGAGGCGGAAGAGGTTGTCTTCCAAGAACTCCTTGGAAGCATCCTTGATCTTGGTGGCGACGACGGTGATCTTCTCCCCGCGGGCGATATGCTCGGCAAGGATCGGACGGAGGTCGACGTTGGCGATCACGTGGGTGCTCTGGAAGATCAGATACGAGGCGGTCGAATCGTAGAGGACCCAGTCGTTCTGGCGGATGTTGGCGATGTCGGTGTTGAGCCAAGGATTGAGGATGCCCTGCTCGTTATACATGATCGTCTGCTTGCCGATCTTGGTGTTGGTGACCCAGGCCGACATGTTGCCGAGGTGCTTCAAGACCGAACGTTGATGGTCCTTGATCAATAGGCCGACGTTAAGGATGCCGGAGTTCGTGAAATTGGAGAGGGCGAAATCGCAGAAGGCGTAACGGCCGAGGAAGCTCGTGGAGCCCAAAGTGCGGTTTTCGGTGATCTCGCCGA
>CADCLZ010000037.1 GCA_902802365.1 uncultured Erysipelotrichaceae bacterium
AAGATCCTCAACTACGGCAAATACCGCTTCAAGCAGCAAAAGCAGAAGCGGGAGTCGAAGAAGAATCAGCACATCGTCGAGATCAAGCAAGTCCAATTGCACATCTCGATCGGTCAGCATGACATGGAAACCAAAGCCCGTCATGCCCGTGGGTTCTTGGAAGATGGGAACAAGGTCCAGGTCTGCGTGATCCTCAAAGGCCGCGAGATGGCCCACAAGGAGATCGGCGAAGAAGTCAGCAAGAGATTCTGCGACATCCTCGCGGATATCGCCGGGCCGGAAAAGCCCGCCGCCTGGGAAGGCAAATGGTACAACGTCGTTCTTTCCACCAAAGCGAAGAAGAAAGAATAAGGAGGAGCAATCTATGCCCAAAATGAAGTCGAAACGCGCTCTCATGAAGCGCATCAAAGTGACCGGCAGCGGTCAACTCAAGCGCAAGCACGCCTACACCGGCCACCTTGCCGCGAACAAAAGCCACAAGCAGAAGAGGCAGCTCCGTGGTGCCTGCATCATGGACAACACCGACGTCAAGCGCGTTCGGGATAGCCTGAAATAAGGAGGAGAACGACAATGGCAAGAGTCAAAGGCGGAACCGTTACCCACGCCCGCAGAAAAAGAATTTTGAAAGCCGCTGAAGGCTACTTCGGCAGCAAGCACCTTCTCTTCAAAACCGCGAAGGAGCAAGTCCTCCACAGCTACCGTTACGCTTATATCAGCCGCCGGCTCATCAAGCGCGACTTCCGTAAGCTCTGGATCCGCCGCATCAACAGCGCCTGCAGATTGAACAACACTTCCTACAGCCGCTTCATGAACGGCCTTAAGAACAGCGGGATCGAAATCAACCGCAAGATGCTCGCCGAAATGGCGATCAACGATCCGAAAGGCTTCACCTCGCTTTGCGAGAAAGTCGCCAAATAAGATTGGAACCAACGAAAAAGCGAAGCCCAGCGCTTCGCTTTTTTCTTTTCCGTTCCCAAAAAGGGAGGCCCCCTCTTCTTTGTTGCCTTTCTTTTTTCTGGTTATTGTTTACAATAGGGCAAATGGATCTTAAGAAATACGCCCAAGTCGACAATGTCGCCGATTACGATGCTTTCGACGATATCATCATCGTCGAGGAGGCCGCGACTCTCAAAAGCCTATATAAGAACAAGGCCTACCGCGACGAACTGAAGGCCCTTGGCACCTCCAAGGTCGCTTTCGACTCGCGCTTTTTGACCATTGACTCCTTCCTGAAGGAATTCGACGGCACCAAGGCGGTCGTTGAGGTCGCCAAAAGGATCAAGCCCAATGGGCCGTTCAGCTACGACGCCGCCCTCCGCCGGGTGATCTCCGAGATCGAGAAGAAGATCCGCGAGGAGATCCATAGCGACTTCCTCGTCCCCAAAGAAGGGAAGAGGAACCATGAACGGCTGATCCATAACGTCGTCGAGCTGACGATGGAATACTACCATTGCCCCGAAGCCCATCTGATCACCTTCAAGCCGAACAGGCAATCCGCGCTGACCGCCTATCGGACCGGCGAGGAGCCGAAGAAGAGCTCGGTCAGCTTCCCGGCCTACTGGGATAACTCCAGCACCAACTTCTTCCAATATGGCTATTCGCTTCTTTGCGAAGATCTTGAAGGCTTCGCGGCTTTTGACCCAGTCCTCCGCGACAACTTAGCCAAAAGCAACATCCATACGGTCCTTTTGATCCCCTTCTTCATCGAAGGGAAGCACGTCGGCTTCTTGCTCCTAGGCAACCCGATGAGCAAAACCGCCGGATTCGACCTCTTCTTGGGTGACTTCGCCGCCAACGCGATCGGCACTTTGATCTACCGCGGGCAGCTATATAACAACCTCTACTTCGACCCGCTGACCAAGCTTCCTTGGACCAACGTCGCCGAAGCTCAGTTCCAGATCTTCCAAGACGCCCATGAAGGTCTTCCGATGGTGATGATGGGGTTTGATTTCGTCCGCTTCCGCACCTACTCGCGCTCCTATGGGGTCGAAAAGGGCGACCGCCTTTTGATGGAGATCGCCGACATCCTCCGGAAGAAATACCCCGATTCGATGGTTTGCCGGAAGTCGAGCACCGATTCCTTCCTCGTGATCGCGACCGGGTTGGCCGAGAATTTCGCGATCGAGGCCCAAAGCATCCTCCAAGAGATCCGCGCCCTCCATCCCGAGACCCAGATCCAGATGGCGTTCGGCATCTATCAGCTCACGCCCTATGACACCGATTATCGGATCGCCTCCTTGAAGGTATCCTTCGCCCATCTTTCGGCCAAGCAGGATCCCAGCAAGTGGATTGTCATCTATGATGACAAGATCGCCTCCCAAGAGTCTTGGGAGAAGATGCTGACCGACCGCTTCTTGAAGGGGATCGAAGATCGGGAATTCAAGATCTACATCCAGCCGCGTTATGACCTTTCGACCAAAACCTTCTATTCCGGCGAGGCGCTGGTCCGCTGGGAGATCGACGGGGAATTGGTCCACCCCTCCGATTTCATCCCCCTCTTCGAGAACAATGGCCTCTGCCACGACCTCGACCTTTATATGCTCAAAGAAGTCTGCTCTTTGCAGGCCAAATGGATCAAAGAAGGCAAGAAGGACGTCGTCCCGCTTTCCGTCAACTACTCGCGCACCGACTTCGCCGATCCCAATCTCTTCGAGAAGACGATCGCGATCATCGAGGAAGCGGGCATCGCCCCCTACCTCATCGATATTGAGGTCACCGAAAGCGCCTACGTCGATTACGAGGCCCAGATGATCTCCTTCATCGCCAAATGCCATTCTTATGGCATCCGGGTGCTGATGGATGATTTCGGCTCCGGGAAATCCTCCTTCGCTTCGTTAAAGAACCTCGACGTCGACGCTTTGAAGCTCGACTATAAATTCCTCGGGAAATCCGAATCCTCGAGGAAGAAGAGGAAGATCATCGAATCGATCGTCGCCCTGGCGAGGGCTTTGACGATCCCGATCATCGTCGAAGGCGTCGAAAAGGAAGACGACGCCGGCTATTTCGCCACTTTGGGCGTCCGTTATATCCAAGGCTTCTTCTTCGCCAAGCCGATGCCGATCCCCGATTTCGAGAAGATCGTCAATAAGAAAGCCGAGATCGTCCGCGACGAAGGAAACGACGCACGGCAATTGCTCAACGAGCTGCTCGATCAGAAATCGAACGCCTATTACCTCTTCTACAATTCCTCGATCGTCTCCGGGGTCTTCCGTTATCGGAAGGATTCCCTGGAGCCGGTGGCCTTAAACCGCCGGGCGCTCGACATCATCTCGCATATCGGCGATGAGAAGCTTTTCTTCAAAGAGAACCTTTTGGACCGCATCGAGCCCGAGACCAGGAAAGAGGTGACCGCCTTCTTGGAAGGCCATCTCCCCTTCTATGAGTTCTCCGCCCCTCAGCGCCTTGCCTTCCGCTACGCGATGGAGCTCTACCATTTCTTCGTTTCGGCGATGCTGATCAAAACCGAGGGCGCAGACCGTTATTTCCTTTTGAACGCTTCCCCCGATATCCCGGAGGATTCCAAGGTCCAAGTCCGGGCCTATACCAAAGAAAGCTTCGATAAATCCTTGGCTTTCGGCATTCGGAATTATGCGCTCTTCAATCAGGAAGGCCTTTGCATCGATTTCAATGACGGCGCGAAGAAGATCTTCCCCAAACTCGAAAAAGGCGTCAAAGCCGAAGCGATCTTCGGGGAGAATGCCCCCCGCCTCAACGGGCCGCGAAGGTTCTATGACGTCGATACCGAGCAGATCTCGCAGATCGAATTCGCCCCGATCTTCCTCGATGGCGAGCCGGTCAACGTCGTCTCGATCTCGCCGTTATCGGACAATGAGCTCCACCTAGCCTTGACCGCCAAAGAAGGCTATGGCCTCTTCGAACGGTCGCTGCGCACCGTCGGCTCCCTCGCCGTCTTCTACACCGAGATCGACCTGACCGACGACCGCTTCTTCCAGGTGCTCCTTGGCGAAGACGCCGTCGAAGATAAGATCTACCGCCAAGGCAACTATTCGAAGGATTACTTCCCGCATTTCCTCGACCGCGTCGCGCCTTCCTACCGCGAACTGCTCGAACGGAAGATGGCGCTTCCCGCGCTATTGGAAAGCGCTTTGTCGCGCGCTCCCTTCGACCTCTATTACGGGATCGATGGCGAACGGCGCGCCTTCCGGATCAAAGTGCGCTTCCACGAGGAAAAGGGCCACCGCTACGCCTGCTTCTTCTCCGAGGATGTGACGGACCTCTACCAAAAAGACTTCGATTCGCTGACCGGCTTATTGTCGAGGAACGCCGGGAAGATCCGGATGGACCGCATGATCAAAGACCACCCGACCGAGAAGATGGCCTTCATCATCTTCGACATCGACCGCTTCAAACAGCTCAATGACTCCTATGGCCACCCCTTGGGCGATAAAGTGCTCGCGGCGATCCGCGGGGAGCTTGAGAAGCTGCCGGAGAATTATTGCTGCTTCACGCGCCTAGGCGGGGATGAGTGCTGCCTGCTCTGCCGTGACCGCGACCCCGATTTCACGGCGGATGGCGCCCGCGCGCTCCTTGCCAAGCGCCTTTCCCTCATCGGCAGGAAGATCGGCCTCAACCAGGACATCGGCGTCTCCAGCGGCGTGGCCTTGATCCCCGAAGACGGCTTGGACATCGCCTCGCTCTATGGCACCGCCGACAATTCGCTTTATCGGCATAAAGCGCTGAAAAAGACCCTAAGAAAGGACTGATGAACCTTGAAAGAAAGCCCCTTTCCTCAGACGGATTGGGGCTTTTTTGCTTTTTGGACGGCTTTTAGGATGCCGAGGTAGACGGCATAGAATACGCCGATATAGAGCAGGAAGAGGACGACGACGATGATCGGATAGAGGACGGGGTTGCCCTGCACCAGATCATAGAAGATCACATAGGGCGTGCCGTCGTGGTTCATCAAGAACATGTAGTTATAAGGGAGCAGGATATCGGCGATGTAGGCGAGGAGGCAGAAGCTTAGGAGGATCGCGAAGGTGATCGGGATGTTCTTCTTCTTCATGCTGGCCAATCCTGACACCCCGATATAGATCGAGGCGAAGCCGGAGATCGAATGGGTGAGCCCATTGATCAGATTATCGAAGGAGATGACCGGGTAGGCGTTGAAGTTCTGGGCGGCCCCGTAATTCCCCATCGTGCCGCCTAAGATCCCGAAGATCAAGATGAAGTCGAGCGCCGCTTCCCTTAGCCTTCCTTTGCTAAATGCCGCAAGCGGGATGGCCAAGAACATGATCGAGCAGAGGAAAAGCGGCAGATCGTATAAGAAATAAAGCGGGTTGCTCCCCCGGAAGGAAAAGACGAGGATCTTCAATAGATAAAGGGCATCGATCAGGGCGGCCGTGATGATGAGGACGAGGTTTTTGCGTTTCTCGTCTTTATTCCGTTCCCATAACCCCAAAACGATCCCGAGGACGATCATGACGATCGTAAGCCCGCTGACATAGAGAAGGTGCTGCCAGCTATAGGCGCCCTCCGGGGTGCGGGAATAACCGTCCCAGCCGAAGAATTCTTGAATGCTCATAGCACGTGGCTATTATCCTCTTTCCTTCGAAAAAGGAAAGGATTTAAACCTTTCCCGCCTTTTTTGCAATCTTTTCTCACCAGCTGATCGACTCCGCCATCTCGTAGAGGTCGAACGGCTTGAGGTGCATGCGTTTCTCGGAGGTGACGGAGAAATCCCCGTCTTCGCTATATTGGACGAAACTGCGGAAGCTATCCTCGATCGGGCAGAAGAGGAAATAGGAGGAGCTCCGGAGCTCATAACGGTGATCCGCGAGCTTCTTAAACGAAGCGGAGAGATAGACGTCGAAGGAGGCGATGACCGCCAAGCGGTAATAACCGCCCCGCGGAATCTCGACATCCTCCCCTTCCCCTTGTAGGAACGGCAGGATCTTCTCGTTGACGGTCTCTTCCGGGGAAAGCTGGGAGAGACGATACATCACCCGATCATCGAGGCGCACCGAAAGCGTGGGGTCGAAATGATAACGTTCATCCATCCGCATGCCGAAATCCGGCGTCATCGTCAGAAGGTTCATCGACCCATATAGATAAGGGGCGGAAGCATCCTCGGTAAACGCGATCGCATTCGCGAATATCCCTTGGTTGACCGTATTTAATATACGGTCAGAATTCCCGCCTTCATAGCTTAGGCGCGCATTCCCTGCGCCATAATATTTGCTTGGCCCCGCCAAGGTGGCGACATGATGGACGCGGCCTAAATAGGAGATGAGGGAGGCTTCTTCGCGGGCGGAATCGATCATCGCCTTCGCCGCGTAATAATCGCGGCCGTTCGAGAGGTTGTTGACGAAATAACGCTTCTCGGCCTTCGCGTATTGGGCGATGTAGATCATGAAGCGGTTTGCCGGCATAGGTCACGTGCTGATAATAACCGACCACCTGAGAGTCCAGCATTTCGCCTTCCGGCGTATAGAAGGAGCAGTAAAAGCCGGAGAAGGCGGGGTTCTCGACGATATCGAACTCGAAGGTCCTGATGCGGTCCTCGAAGGCGATCGAGATCGCGTGCGCCCCCACTTCGCCAAGCAGATGCCGGGATGCGACGGGGATGTATTTTTCATAGAAGGGGATCTCGACGTGGCTGCGGTCATCATATTGGATCCTTAAGCGCAGCCCGGCGTCATCGAACTTCCCGGCGGGGATCCCGTCGCGCGGATAGCCATCCAGCATGATCTCGGAGATCCTCGTCCCCTCCTTCACCACCGGCGGGATCTCATAGACGATCGGCTCATAGGCGAAAGATACCGGCGGGGATTCAGGGGTTTCCGAGCTGGGCGATGGATTCTGGCAGCCCATCAGGGCGCCGAAGAATAACGGCAAGAGGAACAAGAGGCGCTTCTTCATCTTAATGCACCTCCATATAGACCCCATGGACGGAGAGATCGGCGGTGACGGCGCTGATGTCTTGGTCCCAGCTGAGGAAGAGATAGCCATCGTCCATGAAGCGGTCGCGGTAAGAAGGAGTTGGCTCTGGGGCCGGCGAGCCTTCGAAGCACACCGAATAGAAGATGAAGTTCCCTTTGCCGTCATAGAAAGTGACGTGGCAAAGCTCCAACGGCCGGTATTCGGGGCGGAAGACCATCGCCCGATCCTCCATCACAACCGTATCGCCCGGATAGTAGATGTTCCCGCGATAGGTGTAATAGAGGAACTGGAAATACTCGCGTTCGGGGCCGGCGGGAAGCGTGAAGCTCACGCCGGGGCGGTATCTGCCGAACACCTCGGCCAAGATCCGCGCGTCGTGGGCGTCGCTGGCGGTGTATTTGAGGGTGAAGGTCCGATCGTCGATGAAGCCGCAGAAATTGTCGACCTTGACCGTGAAGGTGGTCGTGAAGGCGATCGGCGTCGCATCGGCGACGGTGATCGTGCCGTCTTGATCGATCGAGATGAGGTTAGGATCCGCCACTTCATAGGTGAAGGTATGGGGCTGTCCGTCGTATTCGCCGGTGTAGTGTTCGGCGGTGATCACCAGCTGGCCGG
>CADCLZ010000038.1 GCA_902802365.1 uncultured Erysipelotrichaceae bacterium
AGGTATGGGTCTTCGCCGTATCGAGATGGAAGGAAAGGAAGTCGTTCTGCCTGGCGTTTTTGCCATAGATATAAGTCACCCCATCCTTAAGGATGAAGTAGGGGAGATCGGCATGGGAGATCCCGGATTTCTTTTGGTTCTTCTTCCTTGGCTTATTGCTTAAAGCGAAGTGCTCCATGAGCGCGTCGAGGGTCTCTTCATCGGCATAACTCGCCAGCTCGGAAGCGTCTTGATAGGCGGATAATTCCTTCTCCACGCGCTTGAGGTTGACCTGCTGGAGGCTTAAGGCGGTTTTGGCTTTTTTGGCGCGCTTGAAGAACCGTTGGGCGTTATCGCTCAAACTCCTGGAAGGATCCAAAGGAACCTTCTCCCCGTAATAATCCATCGACCCTTCCGCGGGGTTGATGGTTTCCATATTCATGAAGATGAAGTTGCCATAATCGCCATCGCTTAGATGCTTCTTGGCCTCTTCTTGGTCTTCCTGGAGGCGAAGGATCTTCTTCTGACCGGATTTGAGCTTCCGTTTCAAAAGATCGAAGAGGGGTTTGTACTTTTCTTTTCTTCGCAAGGCGAGAAGCTTCTCTTCTTTTTGCTCTTGCTCCAGGCAATAGGCCGCGAACGAGAAGGGGGCCTTCTTTTCTTTGTAAGGATAATCGGGCTTCTCCGGGACGAGGTATCGGGCCCCATGGGCGAGGAAGCGTTCTTCGCCGAAGCTCCCGGTTCGGTAGGCGGCAAGGATCTTCTTTTCTTCATCCAAGAGCAATAAATTGCTCTTTCCGGGGATCAATTCGGCGACTAGATACAATGTGATCGGCTTGAAGGTGCTGCTTAAGGCCTCCAAAACGAAGGCGAGGATGCGGTCTTCCCCCCAGACTTCGATCTTCAGGATCCTCGCTCCCGCGGTTTCTTTCCTCAGATGCAAAAAGAAGTTCGAGGAGAGGGATTCTTTGTCTTCCCAAGTGGAGGAGATATAGACGGCGGGGCTCGCCCCATTGATGTCGATCACGAGTTTTTCTTTGGCGTTCAGCCGATAGGAAAACACCCCGGGGGCGTTCTGCCCAAGGTGGGCAAGGCGCATGCCGAGCAAGCGTTTTTCCAACGCATTCTGGACGATGAGGAGCTGCGAATAAGTGAGGGCCACGAAAAATATCTTAATCGTTATGTTGATTTAAGCCAATTATATTGGCTAAAATAACCGAAATATGAGTAAAAAAGGTTTGTTGATTATCCTCTCCGGCCCGAGCGGAGTCGGCAAAGGAACGATCCGTCAGGAGATTCTCAAGGATTCGTCCCTGAACCTTTTCTATAGCGTTTCCCTCACGACCCGCGAGATGCGTCCCGGGGAAGTGGAAGGCCGCGACTACTATTTCGTGAGCGATGAAGAGTTCGACGAAAACCTCGCCGAGGGCAATCTTTTGGAATGGAACCGCTTCGTCCATAACCGTTATGGCACCCCGAAGAACAAAGTCGAGGAGAAACGAGTTTCCGGGCAGAACGTCTTATTGGAAATCGATGTGAACGGCACCGAGCAGGTGTTTCGGAACGTCGAAAAAGACGGGCTGGTCAGCATCTTCTTGATGCCGCCTTCCTTCGCGGAGCTCGAAGCCAGGATCCGCAAGCGCAGCACCGAGCCCGACGAAGTCATCCAAGAACGTCTTTCCAAGGCTGCCGCGGAGATGGACAAAGCGAAAAACTATGACTACGTCGTGGTAAACGACGATATCGAAAAAGCCGCCGACAAGATCAAAGCGATCATCCACGAGAAAATGTCGGCCGAATAAAAGAAACTCATTTATAATTTCTTCGGATGAAGATTCTCGACGTTTACATCGAACACGGAAAAGCTTCGCTCGACCGCCCGTTTTCCTATCTTTACGATGGGCCGAAAGCGGTGGAGCCTTTTTTCCGCGTGATGGTCGATTTCCATGGTCAGCGGATCATGGGCTTCGTCGCGAAAGTCCGCGAGACCTCCGCCAGCGAAGATGAGCTTGCGGAGGCCAATGGCTTCCGGCTGAGCCACGTTTTGGAAGTCATCGACTCCGAGCCGTTATTGAATGATGAGCTGAAAAAGCTCGCCGGCGAAGTGGCGGACTATTACCTTTCCCCTTATATCAGCGTCCTTCAGACGATGCTCCCTCCCTCGCTCCGCCCGGCGATCTCCTCCCTCCATGGCCCGAAGATCGCCTATGAGAAATGGGTGAAGCTCCTCGACCCTTCCGAAGAGGGTCTAACCAGCGAGAAGCAGATCGAGATCCTCCGTCTATTGGCCAAGAACCACGAAGTCCTCAAAAAGGATCTGGGCTCGCCGAGCGCGGTGGAGAAGCTCATCGCGTTCAAAAAGGCCAAAATCGTCTTGAAGGAGAAGGAGCGCTTCCACCTCGAAGAGTACGAAAAAGAGCAGCCCAGGGTCCTCACCATCGAGCAGGAAAACGCCTTGGAGAAGATCCTGCTCTCCCACAAAGAAGTCACCTTGCTAGAAGGCGTGACCGGCTCTGGCAAAACCGAGGTTTACCTCGCGCTTTCGGAGAAATACCTTTCGGCCGGCAAAAACGTTTTGATGCTGGTGCCCGAAATCTCCTTGACCCCGATCATGGTCGAGTATTTCTCCAGGCGCTTCCAGAATAACGTCGCCATCCTCCATAGCGGTTTGACTCCAGCCGAAAAGTACGATGAATACCGAAAAATCGCCCAAGGCAAGGCGCATATCGTGATCGGCGCAAGAAGCGCGGTCTTCGCCCCGTTAGGCAATATCGGCTTGATCATCCTCGACGAAGAGCACGTCGAATCCTATAAACAGGATAACGTCCCTTGCTACCATGCCCGCGAAGTCGCGATCATGCGCGGCAAGCATTTCGGCGCGAAGGTGGTCTTGGGCTCTGCCACCCCGTCTTTGGAGACCAGGGCCAGGGCCGGCAAAGGCGTATATGAATATGTCCTGCTTCCGCATCGGATCAATGAGAAGGCGCTGCCGAAGACGAGCATCATCGACCTCCGGAAACCCGGCACCGCCTACCCCGGGGGCTACGACATTTTCTCGAAGACCCTTGTTCAGAAAATCAAAGAGAAGCTGGACCGTCAGGAGCAGGTCGTCCTTTTGATTAACCGCAGGGGCTATAGCCCGTATGTCGGCTGCCACGACTGCGGCTATGTCTATACCTGCCCGAACTGCCACAGTTTCCTCTCGTATCACCGCGAGGACGATATGCTCAAATGCCATCACTGCGACTTCGTGATGCGTTATCCCGAGCGCTGCCCCGAATGCGGTTCGACCAAAATCAAGCGGACCGGCTATGGGACCGAGCGGATCCTCAAGAAGCTCGCCGAGCTTTTCCCGGCGGCCAAAATCGGCCGTTTGGATTCGGACGTCGGCAAAGTAAGAGGCAACGTCCATACCACCATCGAGAGCTTCCGCCACCATGAATTCGATATCCTGATCGGCACCCAGATGATCGCCAAAGGCCATGATTTCCCCTTGGTCACTTTGGTGGGGGTGGTCCAGGCCGACATCGGTCTATATAACCCCTCGTATCGCTCGACCGAGAACACCTTCGAATTATTGACCCAAGCGGTCGGAAGGGCGGGGCGGAGCCAAAAAGAAGGCGAAGCGATCATCCAGACCTATAACCCCAGCCATTACGCGATCAGCTATGGGGCCACCCAGGACTATGAAGGCTTCTATAAGAAGGAGATGGAGACCCGGAAGATCGGCAAGCTCCCGCCTTATGTGTTCATGATCAGCATCCGCCTCAGCGCCAAAAACGAAGAGAAGGTCGCGGAAGCCGCCTATCAGATCAAAGAAGCGATCGAAAATGAACGCTTCGAAAACGTCACCCTGATCGGGCCTTCCACCCCATATCTGGCGTTTTTGGGCGGGCGTTACCGCCGGAATATCCTCGTGAAATTCCGTTCGCGGGAGAAGATCGTTCCCTATCTCCGCTCCTTGGCGGAGCGCCTCTCTGGGCGCGGCGGCGTGGACATCGCCTTCGACGTCGATCCGCTCGAAGGATGAAAAAAGTGAAATTCCCCTTTTCCACATATATGCGCGTTCGTGCTATACTAGTCCATGTATAAGCATCATTTTTTGAACATGATCACAATTTCATTCCTAGGCCTCGATCAATTCGTGGTCGGTCATTATTCGAAAGAACATACCGCGAACCTCGCCAATTTATTTGAATGCGAGGCCGATTCTTTGAATTTCTTCGCGCCGAACAGCATGCTCTTCCATGAAGGCGTCGAGCAGACGAGCTGGAACGTGCTCGTCATCGTCCGCGCCCCGAAGAAATACCAAGTCATGGAAGAAAAAATCGCGGATTATCTGTTGAAAACCGTCGTCGACTTCGCGGTGAACGTCGAACTCGAATTCGAATACTTCGAGCAGGGACGCCACTATGAGCGGCTGAATCCCGACTATCCTCGCTACATGAAGGAAAGCAACATCAGAACCGACGGTTACGATGGCTCGATGTATCAAGAAGGGGAAGACCCTCTCCACGATTACGAAGAGCATCGGCATGGCGAGGATGAGCCCGATCCCAGAGATCGCGCCGACCTCGACCCAAACGATCCCGAGCAGATCTTCCTCGGGAACGCCTTCGCCGATTTCGAGGACAAACTCGCAGAGCGGGCCAAGGCATTCGAAGATCAGCAGGATCCGAAAGATCCCAAGAAAAACAGCTAAACAATTCCGGAGGTTGTAGTTTATGAAGGAATTTGATTTATCGTTGGAAATCCTGGAAGACATCGTCGCCAATGACGTGCCTTTCAACGAGGCGCTGAAGAAACGCTTTCAGGCCGATCAGGAAATCAGGCCGTTCCGCCATGAAGTGGCGGGGCTCGTCGGTTGCGAGCTCAGGCATGACATCCTGTTCCAGTTCCTATTGAAGGACATCGAGGCCACGCCCGAAGAGAAGCGGGTGTTCTCCTTGGTGTTGGCCAACGCCTATTTCTATCGCCATTTCAGCCTCGATGTGATCAAGGCCGCCGCCCTCGAGAAGATCCCCGAAGAGCGTTATGCCTTGTTGGACGAGCTGCTCGCCAAAGCCGGCCAGCCCAACGCCTTCGTTCCGGAATCGGTCAAGCAGGGGAGCCTCGAATACCTCTCCCTCCGTTATAACACCCCGCTTTGGGTTTTAAAGATCTGGGAGCATTTCGGCTATGGCGTCTGCTACCGTTTGCTTCGCAAAAACGCCCGTCCGAAGAGCATCACGCTCCGCGTCCGCCCGAGTGCGGTCAACCCCGAGGAGATCTTCGGCAGCGCCGACTTCCAGAAGAGCCCGGTCGCCAACATCGCCACCTACGTCGGCAAGACCCCGATCCGCAAGCTCGACGCCGTCCGCCAGGGCAAACTCTTCGAAGAGAAGCTCGGCATCAAGGCGGTCATCGATCAGTATCCGGTCTCCGATCCGGAAGAGATCTTCATCTATAACGATCTCTCCAACGATCAGCCGATCAAAGAGCTCATCGAAGCCAACGGCGAGGCCATCGGCCTCAACGTCGGCGTCGCCAACCTCGACGCCCACGCCGACGCCCTCCGCTTCCTCAAGATGAAGAAGGTCCATAACGTGAACCTCTTCGCCGCGGAACCCAATGCGTTGGAAGCCAGCATCTCGCGGCCGCAGGAATTGGTCTACGTCTTCGCGAACAGCTCCGATTTCGACTCGATCCGCGAGACCCCCGATTTCTTCGTCCACCTGAAGCAGGAGAAGCTCGACGAATACATCAGCCGCCAGAAGGCGCTTCTTGATGGCGTGGCTCCTTACGTCGCCCTCGATGGCAGGCTTGTCTATGTCGTCCTCACCCTCAACAAGAAGGAAGGCCATAACCAGGTCGAGGAGTTCATCAAGTCCCACGAAGGATTCGAGCTCGAAAAAGAAGAACAGCTTTATCCCTACGATGGCATGGACACCATGCTCTACTACGCGACCCTCAAGAGGGTCCCTGACCTCGCTAAGGCGACCCCGCCGCTAGGCGAAGTCAGCCAATCCGCCGCCTCCGAACCGGCTGTTTTAGCCGAAGGGGAATAAGCGAAATGGCGCGGAAGGACCTCTTCGGATATTCCTTAGCCGCGTTAACCGAGGAAATGCTTGCTTATGGCGAGAGCAAATACCGCGCTCGGCAGCTTTTCTCGTGGATTTACGAAAAGAACGTCCTCAACTTCGACGCGATGACCGATATCTCCAAAAGCTTCCGCGAAGTGCTTAAGCGCGACTTCGAGCTGAAGCTTCCTTCGATTTACCGCGAGC
>CADCLZ010000039.1 GCA_902802365.1 uncultured Erysipelotrichaceae bacterium
GTTTGGAGCCCCTGCCTTTTTCTTCGCTCATCGATCTGTATCTTCCGATCATCGGCAGCGACGCCTTGGCCATCTATCTTGGCTTAAGCAAAGACGAAAGCGCCGCTCAGGAGGCCTTGATCCAAAGCCATGACAAACTCTTCGACCGTTTGGCGTTAAGCCCTGGCGAGTTCTATGAAGGCATGGAAAAGCTGGAAGCGGTGGCCTTGGTCGCCACCTTCCATAAAGCAGAGAAGGATCAAGCCTATTTCATCTATTGCCTTTATGCCCCGAAAGCCCCGGAGGATTTCTTCCAGGACGTCTTGCTTTCCGGCGCGCTTAGGCTCAAGTTAGCCTCCTCGGAAGTCGAAAGCCTCGAAAAGAAGTACGCGCTTGCCAAAGAGCCGGATGGGTTCGCCAATGTCGGCGCAAGCTTCTCGCAGGTCTTCCATCCCGATTTCTCCGACCCGGCGTTCCGCTTCGCCCCCGAGAAGCGAAACCGGGCGGAAGCCAAAATCAAAACCGACTTCGATTGGGGCCAGTTCATTTCTCTTGTTCAAAAAAACGGCATCGCGGAGGAAACCATCGCGAAAGCCGAACGGAAGCTCGTCGAGCAATACGCCACCCTCTATGCGATCGACCCCGAAAGCATGCTCGAGGTATTCCTTAGAAGCTTCCATCCGAAGGCGAGCTTCGGCCAACGGCTTGAGCGAATTAGATTCGAGAAGGAGTGCAAGGACCTCTTAAGCTTCCCATACCTAAAGAAAGCGGCCGCCGTCCCCTCCGATAACTCGGGGACCAACGCCATGGCCAGAAAGATCAGCCTGATGGATTCGGTGAGCCCCGCGAGGTATCTCTATTTCTTCCAAGACGCCCATGAACCGGCTTCCGGCGATTTGGCGATCGCCGAGATGCTGATGACCAAGATGGGCCTTTCGGCCCCTTTGACCAACGCGGTCATCGATTATGTGCTGCAGACCAATGACAACATCCTCGCCAAAACCAGCTGCGAGAAGCTGGCCGCCGCGGTGCTCCGCGAAGGCTGCAAGACCAGCCGCGATGCTTTGGATTATTTGAATAGCATCTCCGAAAAACGCCGGAGCTATCGGAAGAAAAAGGTTTTCGCCCCGCAGCCCGAGCTCAAAGAAGAAGCCCCGAAGAAGGCGGAAGAAGAACCCAAAGAGGAAGAAGTCACCGACGAGATGGTTAAGAAAGCCCTCGCCTCGCTTTATAATAAATAGCCATGGACCCGAAAGAACTGCCGAAAGCCAAAGAATTCAAAGCCCTCCGCCAGGCCGTGCGCCAAGGCGTGGATTTGGACGCGATCATCAACGAAGCCTTCGAGGGTCTGAAAAACGATCCCGAGGTCTATCCGATCATCAAGAAACTCGGTCTGACCAACAAAGAAGTCCGTAAGCATATCGGCCTCCTTCGCGATTTTCAGAAAGACTACCATATCTGCGCCGACTGCCCGGGTTTAGACGACTGCCCGAAGGACATCCCGCATTATAAGATCACCCTTGAGGTGCGCGATGGTTTCTTGGATCGGCGCTTTGCGCCCTGCCCGAAGATGATCGCCCTCATGCAGGCCAACTCGCGTTATTTCATCCGCGACTTCCCCGAAGAATGGCTGGAGAAGGGCCTCGCGAGCGTCGACCTCAGCCAAGATCGCAATCCCATCCTCGTCGAGATGGTTTCCCTGGCGGCGGGAGAAAGCAAAAACTGGCTCTATCTCACTGGCAAAATGGGCAGTGGGAGGAGTTATCTCCTCGCCTGCTTCAGCAACGATTTCAGCAAGAACAGCGAGCTCGCCAACGCCTATTGCGATACGGCGACCTTGATCGATAGCCTCCGCGGCCCGTCCTTCGAAGACAAAGATAAGTTCGATAAGCAGATGGCCCGCATCGAGAAATGCCCGTTGCTCGTCCTCGATGGCTTTGGCGACGAATACAAATCCGACTTCGCCTTCTCCACCATCCTCTTCCCGATTCTCCGGGAGCGGGCGAAACGCGGCCTATTGACCTGCTTCAGCAGTGACTTCAGCCTCGCGCAGATCGAGGAGATGTACAGCGCGAAACTCGGGCGGCCGCGCGCCCATCAATTGATTGAGCTGATCCGGGCGAAAGCCAAGAAGGAAAGAAAGCTCACCGGTCTTCCTCTTTATGAATAAAAGGTCCGATCAAGCGGGCCTTTTTTCATGGTAATGGCAGTGCCTCTAATTGCTTCAGGAACTCTTCTAGGCTCCCGGAGTTCTCAATATGGAAGGTGGCTTTCGCCCGCGCGAGTCTTTCGGGATAGGAAGCGTTGAGCTTCAATAGATGCTCGCCATCCCTTCCTTCGCTCAATAGGCGTTCTTTCTGATTCTGGAGCGGCGCGCTGATCCAAAGGATGGCGTCGGCTTGGAGGTCGATCTTCGCCTCGAAGGGGAGCTGGCATTCCAAGCAGACCTTCTTGTTCGGGCCAATCTGTTTGAGGGCGGCTTGAATCTTCTTCCCAACCAAGGGATGGATGAAATGCTCCCAGGCTTTTTTCTTTTCGGGGGAAGAAAGGAAGATCTGGAGGGCCGCTTTGCTCTGGAAGGCGTTTTTCCTCACGGCTTTTTGGCCGAGGATTTCTTTGGCTTTTTGCAGGATCCTCTTTTCTTGATAAAGCGCTTTGACGATTTGGTCGGCATCGAGGGGAAGGTAGCCTTTTCTTTCAAAGAAAGAACGGCCGGGCCTTACTCTTTTGGCAGATTGGGCAATAGGTGGTGCCCCGCCCGCCGACGACGGTCTTCCGGAACGGGTAGCCGCATTTCGGGCAGGGGGCGTTTTTATGATCATAGGCGAGCAGCTCATTCTGCATCGCCCCATTGATCCCTTCCTCGCTTTGATAGCTATGGACGGTGGAGCCGCCGAGGGCGATCGCCTCCTTCATGATCCTTCTGGCATTCTCCAAAAGCGAAGAAACCTCTTCGAGAGTCAACAGATCAGCAGGGGTCCTTGGGTGGATATGGGCGGCGAAAAGCGATTCATCCGCGTAGATGTTCCCGATGCCGGAGATCCGGCTTTGGTCCATGATCGCTTCCTTGATCGGGAGTTTCACTTTCTGGAGGGCTTCATAGAAGTCTTCGTCTTTCCATTCAAAGGGTTCTTTCCCTAGATGGGATAGGGCGCTTTCTTGGAGGAGGCTGCTCTGTTTGTATAAACCCATGCCGCCGAATTTCCTAACATCTTGATAGACGAGCTTATGGCCATCATCGAGATGAAGGACGATGAGATCGAACTTCCCGATCTTGGCGTTTTCTTCTTTGTAGAAGAATTTGCCTTCCATCCTCAGATGCGCAAGGATCACGTAATCCTCGCTTAGATGGAAAAGGAGGTATTTGCCTCTCCGCGAAATCGAAAGGATCTTTTTCTTCGGTAGCACCCTCTGGAATTCCTCGGGGTCGGTCACGATGTTCTTCGCGCGGAAAAGCTCGACGGAGAGAATGCTCTTCCCGGTGAGTTTTTGCGCGAGCAATGCGCGTACGGTTTCGACTTCAGGGAGTTCGGGCATCGTCAATCCTTTGCATCATACCAAGTTTTGCCTAAGCCGCCTTCGACGGTCAACTTCACCGGGAGAGCGACGGCGGAGACCATGAGGCCTTGGAGTTTCTCAATCAGGCCTTCTTCGCCTTTTTTGATCTTAAATAAGAGTTCGTCGTGGATCTGGAGGACCATCTTCGACTGATAGCCGCCTGCTTCTAAGAAGCGGTTCACATGGAGCATCGCGATCTTGATGAGGTCGGCGGCCGTGCCTTGGACCGGGGCGTTCAGCGCCTGGCGCTTGGCGGCCTCGCGCTTCATGTAATTGCCGTCGGTGATGTCGCGGAGATACCTTCTTCTCCCAAACATCGTCTCGACATAGCCTTTCCGTTCCACGGAGGAGATGATCGAACGGAGATATTCGCCGATCTCCGGATAGGCTTCATAGAAGTCGGCGATGATCTTCCGGGCTTCGGTGGGGGTGCCTTCGATCTGATCGGCCAGGCCAAAGGGCGTGGTGCCGTAGATGATCGCGAAGTTCACGGCCTTGGCCCTCCGCCTTTCAAGCGGAGTGACATCTTCATGATGGAAGATCATCTTCGCCGTCTCGCTATGGACGTCATGGCCATGCTCGAAGACGTCGATGTATTTCTGGCAATGCGAAAGGGCGGCCAAGACGCGGAGCTCGATCTGGCCGTAATCGAGCGAGAGGATCCGATAATCGCCGTCGGGATAGTAGAAGGCTTTGCGGATTGCTTTCCCTTCTTCGTCTCTGGCCGAGATGTTCTGGAGGTTGGGGTTGGAGCTAGAAAGCCGTCCGGTGGCGGTGAGCGCCTGGTTGAAGTAGGTATGGATCTTCCCATCTTTCCCGATATGGGGGAGGAAGCCATCGATATAGGTGCCGACCAGTTTGGCGTATTTCCGGTATTCGAGGATCTTGCCCACGATCGGATGCTGATCGGCGATCTGCTTCAAGGCATCGACCGAAGTCGATTTCTCTTTGCCATCGCCTAAGCCGAGTTTCTCATAGAGGATGAAGGCGACTTGCTTCGGGGAGGCGATGTTGAATTTCTCGCCGGCCAAAGCGAAGACCGCTTCCTCGGCCTGCTTCTCCTTATCGCGGAAGCCTTCTCCGATTTCCTGGAGGAGCTTCCCATCGAGCGGGAAGCCTTCGATCTCCATCTCCGCTAGAACTTGGGCCAAGGGGGCCTCGATGTCTTTATAGAGGGAATAGACGTCCCCGGAGCGGAGTTCGGAGATCGCTTTTTCCTCGACCGCGAGGGCATAAAAAGCCATCTTCGCCGTCTTCTTGGGATCGCCGACTTGGAAGAGGTTAAGCTGCTCATTCGCGCCGCCCAAAAGGTCGAAGCCGAAGTGGGCGAAAACGGAGATCGGCTCGCTCTTTAAGGAGGAATCGAGGAGATAGGCCGCCAGAAGCGCATCGAAGCGAATGCCTTTTAAAGCGATGCCCAAGCGGTGGGCGACGAAGAGGGAAAGCTTGCTGTCATAGACGTCTTTCTCGATCTTCGCGTCTTCTAAAAGCTCTTTGAGCTTCGGATCATTCAGCTGTTCTTTTTTGAGGTAATAGGCCTTCGTCCCGTCCGCGAGGGCAAGGCCTTCGATCTCCGCGTCATGGTAGGCGGTTTCCTCGATGTCGAAGGAAAGGCCGATGCGGCTAGGCAGAGAAAGGGAAGCAAGATCCTCAACATAAGTCGGTTCGATCGCGATCTCCTCTTTCTTCTGCTTCTTGAGGCGGATCGGGAGCCTGGAGGCCAATTGCTTCAATTCGTATTTCCGGCAGAAGGAGTTGATCTTCTCGAAGTCATAGCCTTCATAGACGAGATCGGAAAGGCCAAACGGCAGCGCGGCGTCGAGCTTGATCGTCGCGAGTTTGTAGCATTCTTTGCCCAGTTCGGCGTTCGCGTTGATGTTCTCGCCGAGCTTCCCTTTGATCTCGCCTTTTTCGGCGGCTTCGAGAATCTTATCGAAGCTCCCGTATTGGTTGATCAATTTGACCGCGGTCTTCTCGCCGATGCCAGGGATGCCAGGGAGGTTATCCGAGCTATCGCCGCATAGCCCTTTGTAATCGATGATTTGGAGCGGGGCAAAGCCGAAGCGCTCCGGCATGCTCACGGGGTTCATCACCTCGATGTCGGACATGCCGCGCTTCAAGAGATTGATGGTGATGTTCTCATCGATCAGCTGTAGATAATCCTTATCCGAGGTATAGACCTCGACCTGATAGCCTTCTTTGCCGGCGAGCTTGGCGACCGTGCCCGCCAGGTCATCGGCCTCAATGCCACGCACTTCGAGATGGACGATGCCCAAGGCGTCCAGTAGTTCCCTGGAGATCGGGAACTGCTTGACCAGGTGTTCCGGGGCCGGTTTGCGGTTGGCCTTATAGGCGGCGAACTCCTCTTTGCGGAAGGTCTTCGAATCGGCGTCGAAGGCGACGAAAAGCGACTCGCCGCCAGAGAAGGAGGAGAGGATTTTATTCAGCATGTTGCCAAAGGCGAAGATCGCGTTGGTCGGGATCCCGGTCGTCGTCTTCATGATCGAGGAATCATCGCCATAACCCGCGGTCGCATAGTAGGCGCGGAAGAGCAATGAGTTGCCGTCGATCACATAGATTTTCTTCTTTTCCATCACTGGACCTCCTTGGCTTCTTCGAGGACGTAGGCGTTCTCTCTCCTAGTGTCCTTATGGGCGCGGAAGAGGATGACGTTGTCTTTCTGAA
>CADCLZ010000040.1:0-6169 GCA_902802365.1 uncultured Erysipelotrichaceae bacterium
GCGGAACGATCTCTTTCTTCCTGTTCATCAATGACGAGCTGGTCCCCTTCATGAAAGCTGATTCTTAACGTCCCTTTCTTCGTCTAGGCATACTGCGAATGTTTTTTCCATGACATTCGCAGTATTTTTTACCACTTCCGCATGGACAGGGTTGATCAGACGAAAGGGATGGTCGCGTTTCCTTGATCATTTCATGGGTATGACTAGAGCTCGATTCATACGCGGGGCCGATTTCCACTTTATCCGCCGGTATTGTCGAGTTTTTCAGTCTGCTGATGATGCTCTTGTCGGCTTCGCGCATGAGACGCTCATACTTTTCATTCAGTGTCGATACTTCATTCTTGTCAAGTCCACTCAGCACATAAAGGACCAGCCGTTTCCAATAGGCGTCATACACTTGAAGGACAACCTGTCTTTTCGTCTCGAACTCAAAGTATGAGAAGCCATTTTCGCCAAGCAACTTGGCCGTTTCATAACGAAGGGCGAAGACTTTCCGATCATCGGAAAAAGGGATGCTGACCATCTCCAAACTATCATCGTTCATTTTCCCCTGGGAAACCAGAACTTTTGCCTTTTGAAACAGGCGAACTGCTATAATCAAAGAAGATGGGAAAAGACCGGTTTGCCGAGATTCTGAATCTTGCTTTCTTCCAAAGGAAGATGGACGCCCAAAAAAGCGATTATGGCCGCTTGCTTTTGCTTGGCGGCTCCGCGATTTACCCCAACGCCCTTCTGCTCGCGGGGAAAGGCGCCCAAGCCGCGGGCCCCGGGTATTTGTCCTTCCATGCCGATCCGGAAGTCCGCTTGATCACCAAAAGGCGGGCTCCGCTCACCGCGATCTATCTTGACGAGCTTAGAGAAGACTCCATCAAGCCCTACGATGCCTTCGTTTTCGGCAATGGGCTAAAGGAAAGCCCGGAAAACGAAGCAAAGCTTCATATGCTGCTATCTCACTTAGAAGAACATCAGATCCTCCTCGTCGATGCCACCGGCATCAAGATGTTCTTAAAAGCGCGGGAACTCTGCCATCCAAACGGCAAAATCCTCCTGACCCCGCATCTAGGAGAAGCCGCTTCCTTATTTGGAAAAAAGAGCATTTCCAAACAGGCGGAGGATTATTTGGATTCCGCCGCTGCTTTTTCGAAGAAAAACGGGGTCTATCTTCTTTTAAAAGGCTATCATTCTTTGCTGATTGGCCCCTTAGGCGAGGTTTTCCCTTCCGACTATCCTCCAACCCCATCGTTGGCCAAGGCGGGCTCTGGCGACGTCCTCGCGGGCTTCCTCGGAGGCTTGCTGTCCTATCTTCCCCGCTTCGGCGTTTCCTTTATGGAAACCATCCGCTTCGGCGATCGTTTGTTCCATCTTTGCTTCCAGGAAGCGGAGCGAAAAGAAAGCCAGGCGTTATTAAGCCCTTCCGACTTCTTGAAGACGTTAAAAAGTTTCTTAAAACGCCACCGGCCATAAGACAGATTAGTCCTTTTTCCCTTCCTAAACGGAAGAAAGACTGCTTATAATAGGGAAACGATGGATAAAAACCTTCTCGATTTTGAAGCGCCGATCGAAGAGAGCGCTTCCCCACTTCCTATCGTCATCCTCCTGGAGAATCCCGCGGATTCTTTCTTTTACATCCGCAAGATGTCCCAAGCTTGCTTGGAGATCCTTGGCCTCAGCCCGGAGAAAGCGAAGGAATTGAAGAAAGAGGAATGGTACAAGTTCCTCCACCCCGATGATTTCCAAAAGATCGTCCAGCTCACCGCCTCGGTCATCAACGATCCGAAGCGGAAGAACGAGCAGGTCTTCTTCATGATGCGCGTCTCGCGCGTTGGGAAACGCTCCTACGAATGGATGGGCGGCTACCTGAAGGAAGGCGAGCCCGTCGAAGGCATCCGCTCCCTCTACTGCGTCTTCTTCACCTCCGCGGACATCGAGTTCCTCGACCGCCAGATGTGGAACGACCAATTGCCCGGCCGCCTGATCATCCGCGACGTCCTCAATAACCTGGAGACCCCGGTCTTCTGGAAGGATAACCGCGGAAAATACATCGGAGCCAATCAATCGTTCTTGAACTATTTCGGCTTCACCCGCGACGAGATCGTCGGCAAGAGCACCTCGGCCCTCAATATCTGCGCCGACCACGAAGCCTGCCTCACCCTCGAGCGCCAGCTCTTGGAAGGGAAAATCAACGAAATCCGCCAGATCGCCCATGTCGTCCAACATGGCAAAATCCGCGAGGTCAACCTCAATTACACCCCGCTCAAAAAAGAAGGCAAGATCATCGGCTTGGTCGGTTCTTTCCTCGACGTCACCGAAGCCAACGAAGCCCAGAGGATCTTGGAGAAGCTCGCTTCCTTCGATTACCTCACCGGCATCAAGAACCGCCGCATGTACTTCCAAGCCCTCGAGAAGGCCGCGAAGAACTATCAAGCCGGCGGCAGCGACTTCGCCGTCTTGATGCTCGACCTTGATTCCTTTAAGGAAATCAACGATACCTTCGGCCACGATGTGGGCGACCAAATCTTGGTCGAATTCACCCATAAAGCATCGGAGGCCTTGAAAGGAAAAGGCGAACTTTATCGTTTGGGCGGCGATGAGTTCATCACCCTGATCCCCTTCGAAGAAAAGGAAGGCATCCTCGCCCTCAAAGACGAGATCCAAGCCCAATTGACCACCACCTTCGACGCCGACGGGCATGAGCTGCGCGTCGCCTGCTCCATTGGCTTCGCCATTTATGGCGATTACCTCGATACCGACATCCTCATGAGGGAGGCAGATCGCTGGATGTATCGCGATAAATTCCTCAAAAAGGCCAAGCGATAAATCGCTTCTCCCAAAGACGAAAAACGGGCCGAATTCCACGCGGTCCGTTTTCTTTTTCGCCCTTTTTTGCGCGTAAGCAGGAACAAGGTTTCTTGAGTGAAACCTTCCTTCTTCTTAAGGGTGAAAAACGCCGCTTGGGACCCCTTCAAAAGGTCCATTTACGATATCTTTTCGATTCCTGTTCAAAAAAGCTCGTTTGTTTTTGCATTTTTTGCTACCTTTTTGTGTCTAAGTGCGTTATATTTACTTCGTAAAAAGCAAAACCAGAGCAATCTGGCGACGCAAAGCTAAAGGGTCCCATATCTAGGATAGCCAGTTGCCATAGGTAACTTGGCGTTTTTATTTCAATGGGCAAGAAACCAATGGGCAAAAATCGGTCGTTGATCATCAGGGTGGTCACCTTGATTGAGTTTTTGACTACCTTCGCCCTCATGGTCACCACCGTCTGGAGCGGCTTGGCCTGGTTCAGCAGCCAGCGTTCCGTCAAAACCTCCTTGACCAGCCTCATCGCGGCCAACACCGATTTCTTCGACCACGTCGATGCCTATCCCTGCGTCCAGACCTCCAAAGACACCTCGACCGACGCGATCACCGAATACTATTTCAGCAAGACCGCTTACACCGAGGAAGAGACCAGGGACTTCGGCTATTACGCCTTGGTCTCCACCAACTACAACGCCATCCTCCTCGATATCACCTTCAACGCATCGGTCACCGCGAATTCGACCCTCGACTTCATCGCTTCGACCACCACCGAAGAATGGATCGGCCACCAAGCCGACGCTTTGGACTATACGGACAACCCGCTCTCCAGCATCATCGCTTTCTACGTCTTCCCTTATAGCGCCCTTGTCGATGGCAGCTCGACCATCGCCAATTCGAACAAGATCCAATTCGCGACGATCAGCGGTTCGACCGTCAACCGGCAATATCTGGCGGGCGAAGCCCCCTCTTTCGCGGTCGCAAGCGGGTCCGCCTACACCTTCGCCCAGAAGCGGGAAATCGCCAGCGACGTCAATGTCGAGACCAATTTCCACGATACCGCCAACAGCTCTTATCACTGCTATGTGATCATCGATTACAGCGTCGCGCTCATCGACGCCGTCTACTCCGCCAACATCTCCAACGACAAGATCTTCGAAATCGATCATCTTCTCGAAGTCGATGGCTACTATTACATCACCTGGGCCGCCGATTTCACGATCAGCTTCCAAAACGGCAACCTGAACAACGCCGCCGCAAGCTCCGCGCCGGCTTCCTCCGCCATCCTCCCCAATTCCCATAAATGGAGGCCCGAAGAATGATCGCGCTCAAGAAATGGCAAAAGGTCGCCCTCATCGGCATTGCCGGCGCGATGATCGCCGGGACTTTCATGCTTTCTTCTTTGGCGTGGTTCACTTCCTCCAACGACGCCGGGAAAGCCATCGATGGCCATGGCTACACCGCCTCCGCCTTCTTCGCCGGCGGCGATGGGACCCAAGAAGACCCCTACATCATCGATCAGCCCGTCCATCTTTATAACCTCGCTTGGCTCCAATATATCGGCAGGTTCAACGACGACGCCAACAATGACGGCGTCGTCGATCAGCAATACTATTTCAAGATGTCCGATGAGCGGAAAGCCGATAGCCTCGATATGAGCGGCTGGGTCCTCCCCCCGATCGGCACGGCCAAGTACCCCTTCCTCGGAGTCTTCGACGGAAACGGGGTATTGATCGAAAACCTCAGCGTGGACAATCGGCTGAGCTCCGAAGGCGGCACGATCGTCAAAAAGCCGAGCGCGATCAATGCGCTGAACACCAACATCAGCTCCACCTATGGCAGCTTGGATATCGTCGGCTTCTTCGGGGTCGTCGGGAGCGAGCTCCCGAGCGCGATCGACGGCGGGGTGAGCTTCACGACCGCTCCGACCGTCAAAGATATTTATCTCGATTCTTTCTCCGTCAATTCCCATTCTTCTTCCACGTTGGGAGGCATCGCCGCCGGCTATGTCGGCGGGGCCGATTACCTTTCGAACGTCGGCATCGTCAATTCCTCTTTGTCGTTCGCCGATAGCCAAGCCAATGCGATCAGCGGGGTGGGGACTTCCAACCTCAGCGATTACACCACCGTCGGCTATACCGCGGACACGGCGTCGATCCAGCAAAGCGAGACCAAGATCGTCGCCCCGAGTTCCACCGTCGCCCATGGTTCGGATAATGGCGGCGGCTCTGAGCAAGGCTGGGGCGGATCCATCGACATGGAGGCGATCTTCAACCGTTTGACGACCCTCCGTTCCCGCGCCACCAATTTCAGCCGCGGCAAATACACCGAAACCGTCAACGCCACCATCACCCGGAGTTATGTCGGCGGCGTCCTCAACGAAGAAACCAGCACCTCGACCGAAGCCAGCACCAATTATGGCACCGGCTATTTGAGGACCTACGATTCCCGCTATGCCAATTACCAAGCATTGGAAGGCGAGGTTGCTTTCCGTTACCGTGACACCGCCAATTATATGTATTTGACCGGCGGCAATTCGACCTACGCCGAATTCCCGGAGACCAAGACCACCAATACGACCGTTTCCTACACCACGAACGAGACCTTCTTGATCTGCGGGGAAACCCCGAGCGAAAGCATCGAAACCGTCCCCGTGAACCACAACGCTTACTATATGAGCGTCTATGGCTATGGCATGAATGTGAGCGGCACCACCGTTTCCGCCACGAACGGCAGCGCGACGACGCCTTGGCTCTGCTTGGACGAGGAAGGCAATGACGTCGCCATCACCTCCACCAGCGGCTATTACGTCGCCACCCTCATCAACGACACCGTCTATTACCTCCGCGGAACCGGGAGGTACACCAACGTCTCCGTGACGAACAATTTCTCTCAGGCCTCCCTTTGGACTTATGGAACATCTTCGTGGACGAACACCCTGTCCACGACCATCAACGGGACCACCTACTACCTTTACCAAAGTGGCAACAACATCCAGACCAGGACAAGCACGGACAGCTTCACCTATACCTCCGCGGGCACGGTGAGCATCAACAAGGAAGTCACCGTCTATTCCGGGGCTTATCTTTCCACCAACGGCACCACGGTCACCGTTCCTTCTCAATCCGGGGACGCCGTCCATTGGATCCTTTCCGCTCGCCCCGAGGATGCCGGCGCCCTCTATACCGACATCGACGGGACCAGCTACTACCTCACCGCTTCCGGAACCAACCTTTCCATCTCCACCTCCGCGACGACAAGGTGGGTGAAGGCGGCAAACGGCAGCCTTTCCACGACCATCGATGGGAACACTTATTACATTGCCTATAACAGCCAGAACACCTCTTTCTCCTTGACCACTTCCGCCGGC
>CADCLZ010000040.1:6215-8566 GCA_902802365.1 uncultured Erysipelotrichaceae bacterium
GTCATGGAGCGCTCCACCCTCAATCTCTACTATTTGAGCTATAACAGCCGTTACTTGACCGCGACCCCCAGCGGAATCGGGTATTCCACCACCGCGGGAACCGCGTTTGCTTTCAGCAACGGGAAGGGGAACGCCGGCACGATCTTCTTCCTAAACGGGGGGACGCCTTACTATCTCTATATCGCGTCGACGACCTCTTTGGGCGTGACCAATAGCAGCGCCCAAGCGACGATTTGGACCGCTTCTAATAGCGGCAACTCCTCCACCATCAGCGCCACTTACAGCAACAGGACTTACTACATCTATTGCTCCAATCAGGGCGCTTGGTCGGTGAGTACCAACAGCCGAACCATCACCTCCTCCAGCGCCGGAACCACGACGATCACCATCCCCAAACCTGCTGAGACCAGCCAAACGACCGCTAGCGTCGGCAACGGCGTGAAGTTCCCGGAGACCTATTTCCCGCTCGCCACCGTCAGCACCAGCGACTTTACGGCCGCGGACAAGAACTCGGGCTACATCGTGAGCGGCTCCAATTCGGAAACCGCGACGATGATCGCGCAAACCGATTCCGCCGCCTCCGGCAAGGTCGGCGGCGATGTCCGTGTCTCTCAATACGACGTGGGCGATAACCTCGCCGCCTCCATGAACGGGGCTTCGCCTTTCCAAAGCTCCTCTTTGGCGGTCGCCGGCTGCTCCTATCGGACGAACGGCAACTTCGTTCATATCACCGACCCCACTTACGATGACGGGAGCAATGGGAGCAGCGGCTTCAGAAGCGCGATGCCCACCACGCTTTCTTATACCGACATGGGCCTTGAGAAGTACGCCGATTCGCGAAGCATCACCTCCACGAACTCCGGTCTGCAAAGCATCTTCGGCGGCAATTCGGACGTTTACGGCATCCACTTCATGGACGCCTCGATCTCGATGAGCAACATCTGCACCGCCAACTCCGCCCTCATCGATGCCGTTTCCTACACCGATTACCAGCTCCCCCGCGACTCCATCGACTTCCGTCTCCGCGAGTCGGGCTTCATCAACTTCTTCGGCGCGACGATGTTCGCCAACAACGACGCCTTCTTCTCGATCCACGAGATCCAGAGGAACGACGCCCATGAGATCACCGACATCAAGGAGATCAGCAAAGTCTTCGGGGTCGTCAACGCCTCGACGCAGAAAATCGATAAGTCCTATGAATACATCTACCAGTATTCGGACGATTCCTACTCCAAGGCCAAACCCGCCAATTACACGGAGATCTTCGACACCGCTTGGATCACCAATACCCCGAGCGGCAGCTGGATCGATGACGCCATCTACTACTTCGAGGTTCCCGCCAACGCCGGGGAATACGCCTTAGGATCCGTCCCGGGCAAAACCGGCGCTTACTTGATCTACCTCGACTTGGCCGCCAACGCCATGGAGTATGACTACACCAACTTCTACGAATACGCCAAAACCACCACCGCCACCTATTCCTATCCTTTGGGCGTCGCCATCGTCCATTCGAACGAGGACGCCGTCGATGCCAAGGATTCCGCCTCGATCGCGATCCCGACCGCCGACACCGTCGTCGTTTGGCGCAACGATTCCGATACCATCTACGCCGCTTATGCCAAAACCGACGAAACGGTCACCTATCTAGGCTATGGCCTCTCGATGTATGTCGGGGACGTCGATCCGCCGACCGCTCCCACCACGCCGGCGACCTTATCGCCGGTAGACGAGAAGACGGTTGAGATCCAGCGGGTCACGACGATCTCATATAACTACACCCTGAAGCGCACCGAGGTGACGGAGATCACCGCGACCATCACCGATGGCGGCACGCCGGTTTATACCGGCCGCACCAGCATCGATGGCGGGGCGAACTGGGAGAATCTTGGCACCGTCGACTCCACCATCATCACCGATGCGTTCGGCGACCCGGAAACCAATCCGACCGGCAATGACAGCATGATCGTCTTCACCGCCGTCCCGGCCCCGGTTTACGAAAATGGCGAAATCGTCGATATCACGGTGACGATCCTGCTCACTTATGAACGCGATGAGGATACTTACCCGGATAACCAATACCAGAAGGTCACCGGGTACGCGATCACGCTGAGCAACCCGTCCACCACCGAGCCTTACGAGGTCACCGTCGAAGAGCTCGCGATGAATGGCGACACGGTCATCTACACGATCACCATCAACGGAACGACGGTCACCGGCACCGCGCAAGTCATTCAGATCCCCGCTTCCAGCGGAGCCTAAACCCCATCTTCAAAGCCTGAAGGGGACTTCGGGCTTTTTTCTATCTTGAGCCAAACGCCTCCAGCACCATTTTTCATAAAAGAAAAACCGCG
>CADCLZ010000041.1 GCA_902802365.1 uncultured Erysipelotrichaceae bacterium
CATCGCATAGGAGGAGCCTTGGCCGCCGATTTGTCCGGCGACGCTGGTGAGGTAAAGGATGATGTCCTGGTTATCTTTAAAGGCTTCGAGGAGGTTCGCGATATCGTCGCCAAGATGCTCCTTGCCATCGCCAAAGCGCATATCGTCGCCGAATAAGCCGCCGCCGGCAAGAAGCGAGCCGATGAGCTTCTGCATCAAAGCGGACATCACGCGGCTTTCGTCAAGCGCGCGGGTGGCGTTGATCAAGCAGGTGAGCAGATCGTCGGCGATGCCGAGCATCGAGTCTTCTTCGCTGGAATAGATGCCGGGCTTATTGGAGATGTTCTTGATGAAGTTTTTGCCGCAGTCGTTGCCGATCAATTGCTCGACGATGCCGAAGATCGCGCGGAATTCATCCTTTAAGCGCGACTTGCGAAGATCGCGGTTGCCATCGGCTTTCAGATAATCGACGACCGAGGCGAGGTCGACCGCATCTTCGCCTTCGAGGCCCATCGCCGAGTTCATCGATTTACCGACGATCTCGATCAAACGCGGACCGGCGTTCTGGAGGAAGACGCTGTCGAAGAGGCAAGCCTTGGTATCGGTGCTTTCATAGAAGATCTTGCCGACGTCGGCAAGGTGATCGAGCATCGCTTCCATGAACGCTTGGGCATCGATGGGGAAGCCGCCCTCGGAGTGCTCTTCGCCTTCTTCGCTTCCTTCGCCTTCCCCTTCATCGGCGCGTTTGACCTCGCTGGGGGCGGGGCTTTCGCTTTCGCCATCATGGCTATTGAGCGAATCGGTGATCGAAGCGATCAGGCGCGGGTCGATGTTGAAGAGACGAACCACGCAGTCATAGACGGTGACGAGCTCGCTGCCGATCGAAAGCTCCATATAGCTATCGGGGATCACGTCGGCGATGCCATTGCCATCGGCGTCCCAGTTATCGCCTAGAGGCGGCAGGAAGTCGAGCAGAGTGATGCTATCATCCTGCGAATCTGGATTCTCCGCGGCTTCATTGGCCGCTTTAGCGGCCTGGGTGACCAACACCGCGCGGAGCAGGGTGTTGAGGAATTTCATCTCGTCGCTGTCGAGTTTGGCCAAGACATCGTGGATGGTTTCGCTGCTTTCTTCGCCGAGGAAGCCGAGCAAAGCGTCGCCGGGCTCTTTGACGTTCCCGTCTTCGTCGACCATGGATTTGATCGCCGGGGTCTTCAAAACGCTGCGGTAGATATCCGCCAAGGTATGGAAGGTTTGTTTATAGTCGCCATCAAAATCCAAACCGGAGTCCACGGCGATGATATCGCGGACGGCCGGGAAGTTGAGGATGAGGTTGAGGGCGATCGGGAGGAAGTTGGTGATGAGCGCCGTGTCGCCGATCTTATCGAAGAGCATCGGGACGTATTCGCTGGTCATCAGGAAGATGAGGCGCTCGGAATCGGAGATGCCGTCTTGGACGTTCATCCCGCCCTGAGTCAGGATCGAGGCGATGCTCGAGACATCGGAAAGCGCCCCGATGAAGTCCATCGGCTCATCGCCGTTTTTCGAGGCGGTGAAGAACGACATCAAGGTCTGGTCGAAGGTCTCGCCGGTCTCCGCGTTCTGATTCCAGCTGAAGAAGACCTGGGCGAAAGCCGAGCTGGTATAGGAGTCGACGATCGTGTCGATCATCTGGACCGTTTCGTTATCGGCGCGCTTGAGCTCTTCCTTCTTGCTGGTCTGGGTGACTTCGTCCCAGGAATAGGCGAGCGAATTGACCACCGAGCTGAACGGGGCCATGACCATGATGATGCAGGCGGTCGCAATCACCGCTTCCATCAGCACGCTGAACCAGCGGCCCTTATGCTTTCTCTTCCGATCCTTCCGCTCAGCCCGCCGCATGAAGACGAACTTCCAGAGGATATGCCAGAAGAGGTTGACGAAGAGATTGATCACCGTGACGATCAAAATCGCCTCCACGATAAAGAGGACGTAAGCGACCAAAGACGTTGCAAGCGCATAAGCGTAATTGGTGATTTCGGTCGGGTCGATGTTGGCATCGAAGGCCTTGACCATCTGACCGATGAGGTCGCTGACCCCGGCGAAAACCGTCGGATTCTCTTCGGTGAAGGCGAAGGTGACCTCCACCTCATTCACTTCGAAGGTGGAGATATAGCCGACCCCCATGGAGAGCAGGTTGATGTTCCCAATCATCTGCACCAACGGCTGCAGGGTGAATAAAGCCAAGGCGATGATGCCGCCCATGGCGATCAAGCGGTAGAGCCCGAACTTCCAGCCTCGGAATAAGCCGCGGATGAGAGCGATGACGAAAATGACGCCGATGCCGATGAGCAAACCGAGGAATACCCAGTTTAAGATCTGAACGATCTGCTCGAGATTTATCTCAGGCATCGCGAAGCCGCCTCCAGAGGGAGCTTCGTCCAAAATGTTGATCCAGGTTCCGTTCTTCATAACTTATGCCTCGTAAGTGGGATAGATGTAGCATTCGGAATCGAAGAGGTTCTTCGCGCTTAAGGAGGCTCCGACGCGATCGATGACGAAATCGGGGTCATCGACGCCCGGGGTTTTGTTCAGGCTGTCATAGCAGACGAAGCCATTGATCTTGGTGGGGTCATTGGTCTCCGGATTGTCGAAGCGGAGCCTTGTGATGCCAAGGCTGCTCGAGAGGACGCAGACGTCGTTGACGATCTCATAACGGATCGCCGCGGTGTAATTGACGAGCATACGCTCGGGGTATTCCAAAGCCCCAGCCTTATCGTCGTCCATCTCGGTGTATTTCGCGGCTTTCGCGGCCAGATATTTGGCTTCGCTTTCGTAGATGTGGACCTTTTGTTCCTTGATCGGATAGATCGAGCAGTCGGTCTGGATCGCCTCTTTGAGTCTGAACTCATCGCCCTGGAAGTCGCCGGGGCCGGTATAGATGCCCGCCCAATCGGTCGGCTCAATGGCCAAGGTCACCGTCTTGGCGGACCCACCGGTCAAAGTGACGTCGAACTTGTCGGCGTTGGCCACGGGGGCGGAGGCGCTGATCTTCTCCAAGTATTGGACGGAGACGGTGTCCAAGGGTTCTCCGCCTTCCCTGGCTTTGGCTTCGCTTTCGTAGATCTTCGCGGTGAAGGCTTTCTCAACCTTATCGGTATAGGCCGCCTGGAAGGTCAGGGCGAATCCATCGATCAAGGAGCCGAGGGCAATCCATTCGGAGTCATCGCAATAATAGACGTCGAAGGGGTAGATGCCATCCTGGGGCGCGGGGTCGATCCAGAAATAGCTTTGATGTTCGGGGTCGGCGTTCGGACGGGGTTGTCCAAGCTCTATGAGCTTCAAACTCGCGCCGGAGGGGATGACGCCGGTTTGCATCTCCACGGTTTCGTCGGCGACGATTTTGCTATACGTCAGTGTATAGCCGGCGAAATCGTCCTCCTCAAACCAGGACAAGGTTTCGTCTTGGAGGGTGGTCGCATCACTCAAAATGCCGTTGGCGGGCAAAACGGGGAGATCGGGGAATTCCGCCGTTTTCTCATAAGCGACCTCTTGGTCTAGTTCGTTCAGGTAAGTGGCGATCTTATTGCCGTTACGAATCACATAACGGTAGCTCGGGGCAACCTTCTTAAAGCGCGCGTACACATTGCAGTCCGCTTGGATATCGTAAAGATCGATCGGGCTCTCGTCTTCGTATTGGCCGGCGAAGCTCGAGAAAACGAACGTCATCGGTTTGTTGGGGTTATCGTCGGCCACGGGCATTGTGGTCTTTCTGGTTTGGTAGTCATACCCTTCGGCGTAGCGGCCACCTTCTTTATAGTGGCGCGGCGTGAGGGCGCTGGCGCCCGGCTTCACATAGGAATAACCAATCTGCTCCGGAGTCTCGGCATCGTCGTAATAGATGACGGTGCAGGGCCTGGGTCCATCCGCTTTGCCGGAGCCATCGGATCCCGTTTCGTCCGCGACGCAGCCGGCCATCAAAAAGGACAGAGAGGCCAGTATCCCAAACCGGATCAATTGGGTCAGTTTCATATCCATCAACTCCAAAAATCTATCTCTATTCTACAAATCACCCTGCATTTGGGAAGAAAAAACGCACGCGCGAATTCTTTACCCTTAAGCATTATGCAAGGCGCACACGAAGGAGAAGGCGAAGGAAAACCACCAAATTCTCGTCAACCTCAATGCCGGCAAAACGCGTCATTTTTTTGCCAAAAATGGCCATTTTTTCGAAAAAGGATTTCGCAAATTGGCCAAAAAACTCGATGCAGTCTAATTTCTAAGGGATATTTTGGACAGTGTAAAAAGAATAAAAAACCAAAAAACTACTAATTTTTGGGCCGAAACAAAAATCGGCGTTTTGCTTTTTCCCATACCATCGATATTTTTTTCTTCCAAAGCAAGTTTTCAAACCTCGTCAAGATAGCATTTTTACCCCTAATCATTTCGCTTTGAAAAAGCAAAAAGAGCCACTAATATTATCCTCGCAAAGGGGGCTCCTCTTTGGAGGTCCCTGACCGGCACATAGCACAATTGAAACGGGGCATGTGGTTTTTGAAGCCCCGCCGATCGCGCCTGTGCCACATAGGTATTGAGTTGAGGGAGAGAAAGTATGTTAACTGTCACCAAACGAGATGGAACTAAAGTTCCGTTCGATCTGAGCAAGATCGTCGTCGCCGTCGAAAAGGCGTTCACCGCCGAACATCAGGAAATCACCAAGGACGTCCTCGAGTTATTGGCTCTTAGAGTCACCGCGGACTTCAATAAAAAGATCAAGAACGACTCCGTTTCCGTGGAAGACATCCAGGATTCCGTCGAGATCGTTTTGGTCCAGGCCGGCTACATCGAAGTCGCCAGGAGCTATATGGACTACCGCAAGCGGCACGCCGCCCTCCGTCAGGTCCAGAGCACCTCGCTCGACTTTAAGAATGTCGTCGACAATTACCTCAAGGTCAGCGACTGGCGCGTCAAAGAGAACTCCACCGTCACTTATTCGGTCGGCGGTTTGATCCTCTCCAACTCCGGCGCCGTCACCGCCAACTACTGGCTCAGCGAGATCTATGACAAGGAAATCGGCGATGCGCACCGCAACGCAGACATGCATATCCACGATCTTTCGATGCTCACCGGCTATTGCGCCGGCTGGAGCTTGAAGCAGCTCATCCAGGAAGGCCTCGGCGGCGTTCCCGGCAAGATCACCTCGAGCCCGGCCCGCCACCTCATGACCCTCTGCAACCAGATGGTCAACTTCCTCGGCATCATGCAGAACGAATGGGCCGGCGCGCAGGCGTTCTCCTCCTTCGATACCTACCTCGCTCCGTTCGTGAAGGTCGATCACCTCACCTACAAAGAGGTCAAGCAATGCATCCAGTCGTTCATCTATGGCGTCAACACCCCGTCGCGTTGGGGCACCCAGGCGCCGTTCACCAACGTCACCTTGGACTGGACCGTCCCCGATGACATGGCCAACCTCCCGGCGATCGTCGGCGGCAAAGAGATGAACTTCACCTATGCCGATTGCAAAGAAGAGATGGCGATGGTCAACAAAGCCTTCATCGAAACGATGATCGAAGGCGATGCCAATGGCCGCGGCTTCCAATACCCGATCCCAACCTATTCGATCACCCGCGACTTCGACTGGAGCGACAACGAGGTACTTCTCCAACTACATCAATAGCGATATGAAGCCCAGCGACGTCCGCTCGATGTGCTGCAGGCTCCGCCTCGACCTCCGTGAACTCCGGAAAAAGAGCGGCGGCTTCTTCGGCTCTGGCGAATCGACCGGCTCGATCGGCGTCGTCACCCTCAATATGCCGAGGATCGCTTATTTGGCCACCGATAAAAATGACTTCTATGCCCGTTTGGATCACCTGATGGACATCGCCGCCCGTTCCTTGAACGTCAAGCGCAAGACGGTCACCAAACTACTCGAAGCCGGCTTATATCCCTACACCAAGCATTATCTCGGCACCTTCAACAACCACTTCTCCACCATCGGTTTGGTCGGTATGAACGAAGCCTGCCTCAATGCCCGTTGGATCAAGGCGGACCTCACCAATAAAGAAGCCCAAGACTTCACCGCCGAAGTTCTCAACCATATGCGCAGCCGCTTGAGCGACTACCAAGAGCAATATGGCGACCTCTTCAACCTCGAAGCCACCCCGGCCGAGTCCACCGCCTTCCGTCTTGCTAAGCACGACAAAGTCCGCTACCCGGACATCATCACCGCTAGCAAAGACGGCGACACCCCCTTCTATACCAATAGCTCGCACTTGCCCGTCGGTTACACCGAAGACATCTTCCAGGCCCTCGATATCGAAGATAAGTTCCAGACCCTCTATACCTCTGGCACCGTCTTTCATGCCTTCCTCGGCCAGCGTCTTCCGAACTGGCAGAGCTGCATGAAGCTCGTCCGCAAGATCGCCGAGAACTACAAGCTCCCGTATTACACGATGAGCCCGACCTACTCCGTCTGCGCGGAGCATGGCTACCTCGAAGGCGAACAGTGGAAGTGCCCCCATTGCGGCAAGGAAGCCGAAGTCTACTCCCGCATCACCGGTTACTACCGTCCGGTCAAGAACTGGAACGCCGGGAAGACCCAGGAATTCAAGCAGCGTCGCGAATACGTCCCGCAGACCTTCACCGCCCCGACCGCCGTCGAAGGCGATAACTGCGACGTCACCCCGAACAATGTCGCCAACGTCGAAGCCCCGGCGGTTGAGAACATCATGCTCTTCACCAGCCCGACTTGCCCGAACTGCAAGATGGCCAAGATGCTTCTCGATAAGGACCACGTCCATTACGAGAACGTCGACGCGGCGACCAATAAGGAACTCACCGAGGCCTATGGCATCAAGCAGGCCCCGACCCTCTTGGTACCGGATGGCGATTCCTACAAGGTCTACGAGAACGCCTCGCTCATCAAGGGCTACATCGAAAGCCTGAAAGCCGGCAAATAAGCCGAAGCAAAAACTCTAGGCCCCGCGAAAACGGGGCCTTCTTATTCTCTTTAGAAAGGAGCCTCCTATGGCCCAAGACGTAATCATCATCGGCGGCGGACCGGCCGCGATGAGCGCAGCCCTTTATCTCCTCCGTTCCGGAAAGAAAGTCCTTCTTTTGGAAAAAGAGGCCTTCGGCGGGCAGATCGCCGAAAGCCCCCGGTTAGAGAACTATCCCTCCATCCAATCGATCTCGGGGTTGGAGTTTTCCGACAATCTCTTCAACCAGATCATGGGCCTTGGGGCGGAGTTCGAATTAGAAGAGGCCGAATCGATTGAGAAAAAAGGCGATGCCTTCCTCGTCCATACCAATTATCAGACCCATGAGGCCAAAGCGGTCATCCTCGCCACCGGGGTCAAGCATCGGAAGCTTGGCAATCCCCGCGAAGAGGAGCTCACCGGTCATGGCATCTCCTATTGCGCGGTGTGCGACGGCGACTTCTTCTCCGGCAAGGACGTCGTTCTTATCGGCGATGCGAATACTGCTTTGCAGTATGCCCTCCTCTTGGCGGGCAAATGCCACCACGTCACCATCTGCACTTTGTTTGACCGCTTCTTCGCCGATGAGATCCTGGTCGAGGCGATGAAAAAGGTTCCGAATATCTCCTACCGCCACAATCTCAACACCAAGGAATTCAAAGGGAGCCCCGACCTCACCTCTGTTGTCTTCACCAACACGGTGACCAGGGAAGAAGAGGAATTCCCCTGCGCCGGTGCCTTCATCGCAATCGGCCAAATTCCGGATAATGATCGTTATGCCAATCTCGTCGAACTCGAAAAAGGCTTTATCAAAGCCAACGAGAAGATGGAAACGAAAACCCCGGGCTTATTCGCCGCGGGGGATTGCCGCGTCAAAGGCGTCCGTCAGGTCGTCACCGCGGTGAACGATGGGGCGATCGCCGGGTTGAGCGCGGCCAACTACCTCAACACCTTGAAATAAAAAGAAGACCGGTTAAATCGGTCTTTTTATTCATATCCCCTTAGTTTCGCATTCGGGACATAAGGCTTTAGGATCTCGAGGAAGCGTTCGGCTTTTTCCTTCGGGATCGGGGTGTGCCCAGTCTGAATCACGTGCTCCGACTCGATATAGAGCTGGAGGAAATAACGTTTGGCCCCGGCGATCCATTCGCCGATCTCTTTGATCGCTTCCTCGTCGTGGAATTCTTCCATCATCGTGGTCCGGAACTCATAGCCGATGCCCGATTCCATCAAAAACTTCACCGATTCCTCGATTTTGGAAAGGTCATAGGTTTTGAAGCCAATGGTCTCCGCATAACGCTTTTTGCTGTTTTTGATGTCCATCGCGACATAATCCACGAGGGACATTGATACGAGTTTGCGTAAAAGAAGGGGGTTTGAGCCATTGGAATCTAACTTCACTAGGAAACCAAGCGATTTGATGTCGCGGAGCTTTTCCTCTAGATCGGGCATCAAGGTCGGCTCGCCGCCGGAGACGCAGACGGCATCCAAAACCCCTTGCCGCTTCTTGAGGTATTCCATGATCTCAGACCACGGTATCGTCGGGGCGTGCTCTGGGTGGAGGACAAGGTCGCGATTATGGCAAAATGGGCAACGGAAATTGCACCCGGCCATGAATAAGGTCGTGGTGATATTGTCGTCGTAATCGACGAGGGAGAGTTTTTCCCAACCGCTGAAATCCATCTTCGCCGATTAATGGCCTTGGATTCTGATTTTGTAACGCTCAATGGCCTCTTGGATGACCTTGAGGGCCTCTTCTTTGCCTTGGAGGCCAGGCACCAAGGTTTCTTTTCCTTCCAAAACCTTATAGGTTTCGAAGAAATATTGGATCTCGTTCACGATGTGCTGCGGGAGCTGATCGATGCTGTCATAGCCCTGATAGAAGGGATCATTCGGGCAGACGGCGAGGATTTTGACGTCGCGCATGCCCTGATCGATCATGTCGATCATCCCGATCGGCTTGCAGTTGACCAAGGTCATCGGAAGGATGGTTTCCGAGGTGATGACCAATACGTCGAGGGGGTCATGATCTTCCGCGTAGGTCTTCGGGATGAAGCCGTAGTTCTGCGGGTATTGGGTGGAGGTGTAAAGGATGCGGTCCAGCTTCAAAAGGCCGGACTCTTTGTCAAGCTCGTATTTGTTCTTCGAGCCTTTCGAGATCTCGATGTAGGCGAGAAATTTCTCGGGGGTGATTCTGCTTGAATCAATATCTTTCCATGGGTTCATACGCCTTCATTATACGGATTTCTTTTAGGAAAAGAAGGTTTCGGGGCGGGAAACGCCTTTCATCCCCGGCCGAACCAACATAAAATTAGACCAAGAGGTGAACTCCATGGCAAAGAATGTGAAAAAGAGAAGGCTGCCCGGAATTGCAAGGTTCTTCATTGTCTTGCTCATCATCGTGATCGCGATCCCCGTTGCGGCAGTCGGATTGATTTATGCCCTTTTTTATGACGGTGCGTCAATTACTTATGAATACGCGGACGATTTCGATGCCGGCAAGCGGATTCAGCAACGCTTGGTGGAATCGCTAGACGACACTAAGACCAGCGGCAAAATCGACTTCGCCCTCAATGAGGATGACCTAAACAACATCCTCCACTACACATTGGAATCCGCGATCCCCGCGCAAGCGCAAAGCTTTCTCAAGGGCTATAAGATCGACATCGACGGCGAGAACGTGAGCTTCTTCGTCTCCGCCGCCGCATTCGGGGTCTTCCAAACCAAGGTCGAGCTGAAGACCAAGGCCAAATACGTGGATCCGGATGAAAATAACGGAACCGCGAATGACGCTTATTTCTCCTTCGCGATCGAAAACGCGAAGCTCGGGCGGATCGATGCCCAGCCGATCGTCAAAGCCAACATCAAGAGCTTCGTCAAAGACGAAGACATTGAAAAACCTCTGGCGGACGCCGGGCTTCATATCGACGTCGACCTCGCGAATCTTTCGTTGACCTATCCGATTTCGACCTTGCTCGATGACCTGGGCCAGATCCTTAAGGAAAACGCCGGGGAAGGCGAAAACCTCGCTTTGTTCACCTCGCTGCTCTCCGACATCGTCGATAACGACCTGCTCAAGATCAATTTCGGGGCCAATGAAGCGATCGGCGCCGGATTCGACCTTACGAAGTTCCATACCAACGCGACCTTGCTCCCCAGCGCGAAAGACGCGATCTTGGCGGACATCGACTACGCCGCTTGCGCCTCTTATGCCGAATATCTCCTCGATCAGGGCTATATCGAGCAGGATGCCGAATATTTCTCGGGTTTCATGACTTTCTTGGTCCGCGGTTATCTCCGCGACGATGGCGACCTCGCGGATGAAGACGCCTGCGCCGCCCTCGATAAACTCGTGCAGGCAAAAGGCGATTCTTTCTTGTCGGACAAAGGCGAAGCGGGAAACGCCGCCTTCTCTTCCGGCATCGCGAGCATCCAACACTATAAGCCAAGCTGGTACGACTCGATCTACGATCCGAACCATGACGGGATCGACGAAGACAGCAATCAGAATCCGGTCAATATCGCCGCTGGCTTCACTGAGAAACTAAACGATGCGCTGGCCAATCCTTTGGATAGCGATAAGCAGACCGCTTTGACCACTTATTTGACCACCCACGGCAACCAGTTGGTCTCGATCAGCGACGAAACCTTCACCACTCGCTTCCGCGCCAGCGCGCTCCATGGGCAGTGCTTCCCCTTCGCGGCCGAAGAAGAAGATGGCTATCATTTTGCCTATATCGCCGTAAACGATTTCTATGCCAAGGTGCTGAACAACACCCTCCTCATCACCATTTCGCTTTCGATCAATGGCTATGATGTCTATGCGATCATCGAAGCCCAGCAATCGGCGGAACCTTCGCCGAACAAAAACGAGTTCTACCTCGATGTGAAAAACATCTATTTAGGGGAATTGCAGATGAGCCAGGACTTTGTCGAGACCATCTTCAACCGGGTGGCGGAGGCGATGGCGGGTAGCGATGGCATCAGCGACTACCTCTCCCTCGATGTCGCGAACAAGCGCCTCATCCTCAACCTCCAGCAGATCATGGTCGCGAAGATCGAGGATTCGATCGGTTCCTTGCCCGATTTAGTCAAGAACTCGTTAATGGAGAAACTCGCCATCTTGGATACCGAAATGAGTCTAGAAAACGACGCGGCCGACCATCCGATCGATCATTCGGGCACGATCAATTTCGCGATCGAATAAACCATCAGCCAACAAAAAAAGAAGCGAACCCGCTTCTTTTTCTTTTCTTTCGCTTTTAGCGATGGAGGAGGATCAAGACGCCGTCGATGGCCATCAAGACACCGGAAACGATGTAGAAGACGTTGACGAATTCCCACGCCCAGTTGACGCCGACGGCGAGGAGGATGATCATCACGCCGGCGACGATTTGGACCAACGCATGGAAGGCGAAGGGCCGCATCGTGAACAGGTCGCGGACCCCATAGAGGATCAAGGCGACCGCCAAGATGATGAGAGCCACCCAGGCCAAGACCCAGCCCATGACGAGGATCACGACGCCGACGGCGATTTCGATGATGCCGAGGATCAGCTGCCCTTGGACGATCGAGACGATGCCATAGACGAGGAGGACCACGCCGATGACGGTCATCAGGATGTTGAGCAATTTCTCCGCGGTGCCGACGCCGCCGATCGCCAACGCAATGCCTAAGACGATCAGCACGATGCCATAAAGGAGGACCGGCATCGATTTATTTGCTTTTGCCATTTTTCTTTTTTTCCTTTCTTACCAAAAAGGGATTATAGACCGTTTTTTGCCAAGTGAAAGAAAAAGCCCTTTAGGG
>CADCLZ010000042.1 GCA_902802365.1 uncultured Erysipelotrichaceae bacterium
TTTCTTTGCTGATCGCGGCTGCCATTTTCCTTTCTCTTGGTTTCTACGACGATCCATTTACCTTCGAAACCTACCTGAGAGGACTTATCGCCTGTCTCCAGGCTCATAACCCGGATGCCGTCATCTATGGCCTGATTCCTTCTTCCGCCCTTACCGCATCCGTCGGCAATGCCGAATGGACTCCGGAACCTTGGTATGTCGCTTTGGGCAACGGCATCCTCAACTTCCTCTTGAAAATCGGCCTTTGGCTGCTTGGTTTTGTCCTCGATATCCTCAAGACGTTCGTCACGATCATCGCCGGCTTCTTCTTCGGGATCTATAAAATCGGCAAAGGGTTGTATTTTGGCATCCGCAAATACGCGCGGATGTTCCGCGAGATGGATCTTTGGGGCCGCCTGAGCTTCTTGGTTCAGGGCATTGGCCCGTTCAAATATGGGCAGAGGGTCGACGGCGTGGTCTTCTTCGTCGTCGAACTGCTTTTCGTCGCTTTCATGGTTCTCTCCGGCGGCGGCAGCATCGCGAACCTGTTCAATCTGAACCCGGCGAAAGGCACTCCGGGTTATCCGCGTTTCGGCGACTCGCACCTCCGCTTGATCTATGGCATCCTCGCCATCTTCGTTTGTATCGCCTATATCATCGTTTACCTTAAGGGCATCAAAGCCGCTTACGATGACTATGTGATCCTCCATGAGCTTGATTTCGGCAATGCCCGCGACAACGCTCTCTACGTCTTCCATCATCAGGACGAATTCCCCGAAATCAATTTCGAGAAAGCCTCGGCGAGGAAGGTCTACAAAGCGATGCGCAACAAGTATGGCTATGACCGGTTGAGCGCGCGCTTCATCTCCTATGTCCCTTGGAAGAAATTAAAGGAAAAACGCGGAAGAAGGATAGCGGCCCAGCCTACGTGCAGAACTGGCTGGAGATCGACTCCCTCCGTTTCCATCACACATACGACAAATACAACGATTTCCATTCCATCACCCGCGATTGCCGGGCGCGGCTTAAGGTTTATTCCGACCTCGATGAGCTGCTCCGCTGCGCTTTCGCCGAGGACAAGGTCTCGCTTGCCAACGGCGCCCAGGCCCTCCCGCATAACGCCAAGATCAATAAGAAAGATGCCTTAAGCCGCATCGTCGGCGACTTCGATGTCTCCTTCGAGATCGCCCGTGAGCTTGGCATCGTCCTCGCCAAAGCCGTCAATGAGAACCTCGGCAATGATTCCGCGATGAAAGAAGCCCTCCGCTTAGAAGCGGAAAAGGAGCAAGCCAAATACGATGGCTTCCTCCGGGCCAATAGCGTGGAGCTTGGCAAAGAAGGCGAAGGCCTCCAGAAGGTCTACCGCGAATACCGGCAGAACGAAGAGTTCCTCGAAAAAGGCAAAAAGCCGTTCATCGATCATCTCTATGAAGCCTATGGCATCCGCAGATATTATGCGGAGATGGTCTACCGCGATTTCGCCAAAGCCCACAAAAAGTGCGGCACCGAAGAAGCGGCCGCCGCGTTGCTCGAACTCCGTGGCCAGCGCCTAGAGCCGTTTGGCAAGAAACTTCAGGAAACCCCGTTCCACGGTCAGGTCCTCCAGTTCAAGAAGCAGGCGAAGCAATTCACCGACGAGAAGTTCGCGACCACCGTTTTGGCCCTTCCGACCATCGGCGCGATCGCGACCTCGATGCTCCCGCTCATCTTCTCGATCCTCATCGCCTTCACCAACTGGGACAGCGCCCACACCGCCAATCGCTTCGATTGGAACTTCGATGCGTGGGGCAATGTCTTCGGCATGGGCGGCGGCGATTTCATGATCGTCTTCGGAACCTTGCTCCGCTGGACGATCGCCTGGGCGATCCTCGCCACCTTCACCAACTACATTGGCGGTATCGTCCTCGCTTTGATCATCAATAAGAAGGGCATCCACTTCAAAGGGTTCTGGCGGACTTGCTTCGTCATCACCATCGCGATCCCGCAGTTCATCACCTTGTTGGTTATCTCCAACCTCTTCTCGGCCGATGGACCGCTCAACACGATGTTCGCCAATTCCTTTGGCTGGAAGATCCCCTTCCTCAGCGTCATCACCAACGGCACCCCGTTATTTGAGCTCGATTCCAATTACACCTTCATCAAGTTCATGATCGTCATCCTCAATATGTGGGTCGGCGTCCCGTACACGATGCTCTCCACCTCGGGCATCCTCATGAACATCCCCGAAGACCTCTACGAATCCGCGCAGATCGATGGCGCCAATGCCTGGACCAGGTTCTGGAAGATCACCGTCCCGTACATCCTCTTCGTCACGGGCCCGTCCCTCCTCACCACCTTCATCGGCAACATCAACAACTTCAACGTCATCTACTTCCTTTCCGGCGGCGGCCCGAACGCCAGCGACGTTCCCGAGCTCAGCCGCTTCAATGCCGGCCATACCGACATCTTGATCACTTGGCTTTATAAGCTGACCGTCGATAAGACCTTGCCCGAACGTTCGATGGGCTCGGTCATCGGCTGCTTGATGTTCATGGTCTGCGGCTTCTTCTCCATGGTCATGTACGGACGCATGGGGTCGGTTAAGAATGAGGAGGAGTTCCAATAATGGCAAACATCGACAAAGAAAACACTGCCACCCTCGCCAATCGCGGCAGCAAGCAAAAGCACACCTCCATTCGCACCGCCCGCATCATCAGCAATACGGTGATCTACGTCTTGCTCACCATCATGGTCGTTATCTGGCTGAGCCCGATCGTCTGGATCCTTCTCCAAAGTTTCAACGTGGAGATCGGTTCTGCCGGCTTGACCCGCTTCATCCCGCAGGAATGGGGCATCGATAACTTCAAGGACCTCTTCATGAATGTCTACCGCGACAATGCCGACGGCAGCATCCGTTACATTGCCTCGAACTACATCTTCTTCTGGCGCATGACGGAAAACGGCATCGTCTTCGGCTCGTTCTTCACGACGCTCTTCGTGGCAATCATCGCCGCGATCATCAGCTCGCTGTTCGTCCTTATGACTTCCTACGCCTTCAGCCGCCTCCGCTTCAAGGGCCGGCAGCTCATGATGCGCATCATCCTTTTGATGGGCATGTTCCCGGGCTTCCTCGGCTTGATCGTCTTGTATTGGTTCTTCGATATCTTAGGCCTCAATGGCGATCACGCCATCTGGGCCTTGATCATCACCTATTCGGGCGGCGCCGGCATGGGTTACTACATCATGAAGGGCTTCTTCGACACCATCTCCAAGCAGATCGACGAAGCGGCCATGATCGATGGCGCCACCCGTGTGCAGATCTTCTGGAAGATCACCCTCCCGCTCTCGAAGCCGATCATCGTCTACCAGATCTTGACCTCCTTCATGGGTCCGTGGGGCGAATTCATCACCGCCAGGTATTTGCTTGGCTCCCCGCAGAACTACGCCGGCGGCTCGATCACGACCGTCGCCGTTCAGCTGCAGCAGATGATCACCTCGACCACCGACGGCCTCCGCGGCCATTATTGGGGCCAGTTCTTCGCCGGCGCGGTCATCGTCGCCATCCCGACCTCCATCCTGTTCATCATGATGCAACGCTACTACGTTTCCGGCGTCACCGGCGGCGCGGTCAAAGGCTAGTCCTTTCGCCCTCACCTTTTGCCCAAAAAGGGCCTTGGGCCCGGTCCCAAGGCCCTTATCTTTTTAGGAGGAAACCTATGAAAAAGCACATTCTCCGTTGGCTGCTCCCATTCTCAATCGCCACGATGAGCCTCAGCCTTTTTTCCTGCGGTCAGCAAGAAGAAGCGGTGGATAATGCCGGCGGCTCGGCGTTTTATGAGATCTTCGTCGGCTCCTTCTCCGACTCGAACGGCGATGGGATCGGCGACCTCAAAGGGATCGAGGAGAAGCTCGATTACCTCGATGATCTTGGCGTCTCCAATCTCTGGTTGACCCCGATCCATCCCTCCAACACCTACCATAAATACAATGTCGGCGACTATTACGCGGTCGATTCGAGCTTCGGGACTTTGGAGGATTTCGATTCCCTTGCCAAAGCCGCGAAGGAAAAAGGCATCGGCATCATCCTCGACATGGTTTTCAACCATGCCTGGAGCGGATCCCAATGGTTCAAGAACTTCGAATCGGCGATCGCCAAACGTCAGACCGACAGCCCATATTACGATAACTTCGTCATCACCAACGAGCCCAAATACGGCTATACCCTGTTCCCCTCTTCCGGCTATGTCGAAACCAACTTCGATTCCTCGATGCCCGAATTCAACTGGGACAGCCAATACGTCCGTTCCGAATTCAAGAAGATCCAGGATTTTTGGATCGATCATGGGGCGGCCGGCTTCCGTTATGACGCGGTGAAATATTTCTATTGCACCAATTCGAACGGCAACATCACCGGGAACGACCAAAAGAACTTTGAGGCGATGAAGTTCCTCGCCGATTCGGCGAAGGCGAAGAAAGCCGATGTCTATCTGGTCGGCGAGAACTGGGTCGAAGACATCAATAACATCGCATATCTTGCCGGAAGCGGGATGAATATCTTCAACTTCCCGACCTGCGGCTTAACCGCGGCGGGCTCCGTCGGCAAGATGGTCACCAAAGGCGGCCAGAGCCAGTTCACCGATGCGGTGCAAAGGCATCAGACCCTTTTGCGCGCCAAACGGGCGGATGCCGACCTCTGCTATTTCATCACCAACCACGACATGGACCGTTGGGGCAGCTACCGCAATGGCCTGAAGCTTGCCGAAGAGGCGAGGAAATGCATGGCTTCCGCCTATTTGCTCACCCCGGGCACCCCGTTTATGTACTATGGCGAAGAGCTTTCGATGCTTGGTAGCCGCGCTTCCTCCGACATGACCGATGCGATGCGCCGCCAGGCGATGGTTTGGGGTGAAGGCGATAGCCATAACTGCAAGCAACCCGAAGGCTTCGAGGTCAAAGAGCAGACCGAGGATACGGTCAAGAAAGCCCAGGCCAACCCCGATAGCGCCTATAACCATTACAAAAAAGTCCTGAAGATCAGGAACTCCTACAAAGACCTTTTCCGGAAGGGCGCCTTTGAGTCATTGGACCTCGGCCAAAGCCGTTGCTGCGGATTCAAGATCACCTTGAACGAAGAAGTCTATTACCTCATCCATAACGCCAATAGCAGCGAAGAGACCGTGAGCCTCCCCGAGGTCAGCCAGATCGCCGCGGAGCTCCAAACCGTCAAAACCGCCGCCAAACTCGCGGAGGGCTCCCTCACCCTCGGCGCTTATTCCAGCGCGTTGCTCAAAGAAAGAGATAAAAAAAAAAACCAACCGAAAAGGTCCCTTTTAGGGGCCTTTTTCTTGTCATGGTCTCTTTTTGGATTAGACTATACTCGTGCCGAGAAAGATCCCGCCTTACATCAAACCCGCCGGGTGGTTCAAAGATTCGATGGCCCATCTGGTCGATTTCGCCTTCATCCTCGTTTTGGGGGTGATTTTGCTCTTCGCCATCGGGCGCCCTTTGGTCTATGAAGAGATCTTCCATGGCTCAGAGGCCGCGAAGGCATGGGATGAATATGCCGTGGCGTCGGGCTTAGCTTCTTTTGATGAAGAAGGGGGGTTTCATTCCTACGCGCCGAAAGTGGAGGAGAACCTCGCTTCATATCAAAGCGCGATCGAAGAGGTCGAAGGGAAGATCTGGCATTATTTCTATGACGTCGTGGGGAAAGAAGAGGCCTTCTGCTTCTCCCAAGACGATGGTTTTTATAGCCCGGCGGAAAAAGGGAGCCGCGAATATTCCCTCGCGGTGGGGAAATGGGTTTACCAAAAGCTCTTCGGCATCATGGAATCCGGAAATGGGAATTCCTATTTCACGCTCCCTGAAACCGCGGGCTTTGCTTATGACGCCATGCCCGTTTATACCGCCGATATCGCGGAGAAATTCGCCCATGGGGACCTAACCTCTGCCCACTTGGTCTTCACCTATCTATATAACGCCAACAGCAAAACCGCGTTATATCAGCAAACCGTCGGCCATTTCAACAACCAGGAATACGCGGCCAGGCAAGTCGAGATCCAGGCGAATGGGAACTTCTATTCCTTCGCCCCCTCGATCATCGTCGGCCCGACGGTCTTCCTCTTTATCATCCCGCTTCTTTCCAAAAGCGGGAAAACCCTCGGCAAACGCTTCTTCAAGATCATGGTGATCTCCGAGGATGGCTATCGGGCGAAGAAGTGGCAGATGCTCGTCCATTATCTGTTGCTCGCCGGCCCCTATATGGCCTTATTGATCCAGCATCCGTTGATCACCTTGCCGTTATTCTCCTTCTATTTCATCATCGACTACATGATGATGGTGCTCGGGAGGAACCATCAGGGCTTCCATGATAAGCTCTCCAAGACCGTCATCGCGAAGGATAGCTCCTTGGTGTTCGCCGATGCCGAGGAGGAAAGGATCTACGTCGAGAACCATCCCAATTCCTTGATCGCGAAGAACGCCCGCTTCTTGGGCGAAGCCCTGGAAAATGCGATCGCCGAGCAAGAGGCCGTCTTCGATTCCCGCGACCTGGCAAGGACGCAGGAAGCCAAGAACAAAAAAGCGGAAGAACAAAATAAAAAAGAAAAGAAAGAGGAGTAATTACTCCTCTTTTTTCGCAACTGGATCAATCTTGGACAATAGATTCGCGAATTCGGGATCCTCGAAGTTATTTTCCTGTTCCTTAAGGAAAGCGGCATATTCCTCTTTGCTTTCGAACACCTCGCTTTTTTCCGGTTCGATCAAGACGGTGAAGCTGAAGCGTTC
>CADCLZ010000043.1 GCA_902802365.1 uncultured Erysipelotrichaceae bacterium
GCCGAAGAAATAAGGAAAGGAGATTATAGACTATGCCACGCAAAGGTTCTGTCGAGAAGCGCGACGTGCTCCCCGATCCAATTTATAACTCCAAACTCGTCACCCGCTTGATCAACCGCGTCATGTTGGACGGCAAACGCGGCACCGCGCAGACCATCATCTACAAGGCGTTCAAGCAAATCGAAGAGAAGACCGGCAAACCCGCCATCGACGTCTTCGCGACCGCCATCCACAACATCATGCCCGAAGTCGAACTCAAAGTTCGCCGCATCGGCGCTGCCAACTATCAGGTCCCAGTCGAGGTTTCCCCTGAGAGGAAACAGACCCTCGGACTCCGCTGGCTCGTCACCTATGCCCGTCTCCGTGGCGAAAAGACCATGGAACAGAAACTCGCTGCCGAGATCATCGATGCCGCTAACGGCGTCGGCGGATCGGTCAAGAAGAGAGAAGACGTCCACAAGATGGCTGAGGCCAACAAAGCCTATGCCCATTACCGCTGGTAATAGATAAGGAGATCCCAATGGCAGACGAAAACGTAATTCAGGAGAGCGCCACTTACGACCTCCCTCACACCAGGAACATCGGGATTATGGCTCACATCGACGCTGGCAAGACCACGACGACTGAGCGCATCCTCTATTACACCGGCCGCACCCATAAGATCGGCGAGGTGCATGAAGGCACCGCGACCATGGACTGGATGGCCCAAGAGCAGGAGAGGGGCATCACGATTACCTCCTCTGCGACCACCTGCTTCTGGAAAGGCGTCCGCTTCAACATCATCGACACTCCAGGGCACGTCGACTTCACCGTCGAAGTCGAGCGCTCCCTGCGCGTCCTTGATGGCGCGGTCACCGTCCTTGACTCGAAAAACGGCGTTGAGCCCCAGACCGAAACCGTCTGGCGGCAAGCGACGAAATACGGCGTTCCCCGCATCGTCTTCTGCAACAAGATGGATGCCACCGGCGCCGACTTCGATATGTGCGTCAACTCGCTCAAAGAGCGCCTTGGCGTCAATGCCGCGGCCATCCAATACCCGATCGGCAGAAGCCAGAACTTCGTCGGCTGCGTCGACATCATCGAGCGTAAATCCTACGTCTATGATAACGACAAAGACGACGCCCCGACGATCGGAGAGGTCCCGGCGGATCTTAAGGACAAAGTCGAAGAACTCCGTTCGATCCTCTTAGAGAAGCTCGCCGGCTTCGACGATGAGCTCATGATGAAGGTCCTCGAAGAAGAGGAGATCAGCGTCGACGAGATCAAGTCCGCCATCCGCAAAGCCGTCTTGACCGGCGAATTCTTCCCGGTCCTCTGCGGCACCGCTTATAAGAACAAGTGCGTCCAGCCGTTGCTTGACGCCGTCGTGGATTATCTGCCGTCCCCGCTCGACATCCCGGGCGAAAAAGGCACCCTCAAAGGCGAAGATTACGTCTGCGAGCCCAACGATGAGAAACCCTTCGTCGGCCTCGCCTTCAAAATCGCCACCGACCCCTTCATCGGCCGCTTGGCCTATGTCCGGGTCTACCAAGGCCTCTTGAAATCCGGCTCCTATGTCTATAACAGCTCCCGGGGCGTCAAAGAGAGAATCGGCCGTTTGGTCCTAATGCACGCGAACCATCGTCAGGAAGTGGAAGTCCTCCACGCCGGCGAGATCGGCGCGGTCGTCGGCCTTAAGCAGACGACCACCGGCGATACCATGAGCGAGCAGGAGACCCCGGTCGTCCTCGAGTCCCTCACCTTCCCCGAGCCCGTTCTCGAAGAAGCGGTGGAGCCCAAGACCAAGGCCGACCAGGAAAAGATGGCGAACGCCCTCCAAAAGCTCGCCGAGGAAGATCCGACCTTCCGCGTTCATACGAACGAGGAAACCGGTCAGACCATCATCGCGGGCGTTGGTGAGCTCCAGCTCGACATCTTGGTCGATCGTATGCGCCGCGAGTTCAAAGTCGAAGTCAACGTCGGCGCCCCGCAGGTCAACTACCGCGAGACGATCCGCAAGACCGGCGAAGCCCAGGGCCGTTACGTCAAGCAGACCGGCGGGCATGGCCAATACGGCGATGTCTGGATCCGCTTCGAACCCAACCCCGGCAAAGGATTCGAATTCGTCGACGCCACCGTCGGCGGCTCGGTCCCGAAAGAATTCATCCGTCCGACCCAGCAAGGTCTGGAAGACGCGATGCAGAGAGGCTTATTGGCGGGTTACCCGTTGATCGACGTGAAAGCCACCTTGTTCGATGGTTCTTCGCACGAAGTCGACTCCTCGGAAGCCGCTTATAAGGTCGCGGCCAGCTTGGCGCTTAAAAACGCCGGGCCGAAGTGCGACCCCGTCATCCTCGAACCGATCATGAAGGTCGAGATCACGATTCCCGAACAATATTATGGCGACGTCGTCGGCGATATCGCCCGGCGTCGTGGGAACATGGTCGGCGAGAGCCAGCACGCCAACGCGAAAGAAGTGGACTGCGAAGTCCCGTTGGCGGAAATGTTCGGCTATGTCACCGATCTTCGTTCCATCACCCAAGGCCGTGGCAACTTCACGATGAGCTTCGATCACTATGGACCGTGCCCGAAGTTCATCCAGGAGAAAGTCATCAAGGCCGCGCACGGGGAATAAAAGGGTTCAGGCGCCTTAAAGTATTGCGAAAGCAATCCCGTTGTCCTAAACTTTAACAGCCTGAAAAAATCACCATTACTAAGGAGACACAAAGAATGGCAAAAGAAAAATTCAACCGTGACCGCGTTCACGTGAACGTCGGCACCATCGGCCACGTTGACCACGGCAAGACCACCCTCACCGCGGCCATCACCCACTACCTTTCGTTCAAAGGCTTAGCCAAAGACATGGCTTATGCCAACATCGATGCCACTCCCGAAGAGCGGGCCCGTGGTATCACAATCAACTCCGCCCACGTCGAGTACGAAACCAACAAGCGTCACTACGCTCACGTCGACTGCCCGGGGCATGCTGACTACATCAAGAACATGATCACCGGCGCCGCCCAGATGGACGCCGCCATCCTCGTTGTCGCCGCCACCGACGGCGTCATGCCGCAGACCCGTGAGCACGTCTTGCTCGCCCGTCAGGTCGGCGTTCCGCAGATCGTCGTCTTCCTCAACAAGACCGACCAGGTCGATGACCCCGAGCTCGTCGACATCGTCGAAATGGACGTCCGCGACCTCCTCAACAAATACGGCTTCCCCGGCGATGACCTCCCCGTCATCAAGGGTTCCGCCCTCAAAGCCGGCCAGGTCAACTCCGCCGATGATCCCGCGGCCTCTTGCATCCAAGAGCTTCTCGATGCCCTTGATAGCTATGTCAACGATCCGCTCCGCGAAGACGACAAGCCTTTCCTCCTCCCGATCGAAGACGTCATGACCATCTCTGGCCGTGGCACCGTCGTCACCGGCCGTGTCGAGCGTGGTGTCATCAAGATGAACGACGAAGCCGAAATCGTCGGTATCCGTCCGACCCAGAAGACCGTCGTCACCGGTCTCGAAATGTTCCGCAAGACCCTTGACTACGCGCAGGGCGGCGACAACATCGGCGCTTTGCTCCGTGGTATCACCCATGACCAAGTCGAACGTGGTCAGGTCCTTGCCAAGCCGGGCTCCATCGTCCCGCACGACAAGTTCACCGCCGCGGTCTACGTCTTGACCAAAGAAGAAGGTGGCCGTCACACCGCCTTCATCAACGGCTATCGTCCGCAGTTCTTCTTCCGCACCACCGATATCACCGGGAACATCGACCTCCCGGCTGGCACCGATATGGTTATGCCTGGCGACAACGTCACCTTCAACGTCACGTTGATCCACCCGATCGCCATGGAAAAAGGCACCAAGTTCTCCATCCGTGAGGGTGGCAGGACCGTTGGCGCCGGCACCGTCTCCGACATTCTCCATTAATTTCGGAAGCAGCGAAATCAAGCCTCAGGGAAACCTGGGGCTTTTTTCTATGGAAAAGGTTGTTTTTTTTGAAAAATCTTTTATCTTGTTGGTCATGAGAAGGAAAATGTTGGTCATGCCCTTGATCCTTTTGTCTCTTTCCGCTTGCCAAAAAGAAGGGGAATCCCCCTTTGAGCCGATGATGATGTCGGAATATTTCCTCTCTTGTTTCCAAAACTCCTTCAGCGACCCAAAAGAAGTCATCCTCGACGTTCATTACTTAGGCGATCAAGGGCAATGGCACACGGTGAAGACGGATTATTTCTATTACACCGGCTTCTCCAACCTCACCGTCTTCGCCAAAACCCGGACTTATTATGACGATTCCTTGGTGATCAGTTATCAGCCGAACATGGGCGATTCCGATCCTAAGGAGGGGATCGAAAAGGACGGTTCCGTTTTGCAAAGCCCCGCCAAACCCTTTCCTTTCTTTCAATGCGAGCTTCCTTTGCTTTGGCATGGCGAAGACATCCTGAGCCTTCCGGAAGCCTACCGTTATGATCTTTTGGACCAAGCGGACATCAAACGCCTCATCGAATCCCAAGCCAACCAAGAATATGCCTCAGGCTTCGATGAAGTGGTGCGCGAGCAAGAAGCGAAAATCGCGCTTATCGAGCCAACCCCCAAAGAGAACGCCTCTTCCTTGAGGGCCAAGATCCTCAACGATGCCTATGCCGCGGTTCAGGAAAAGAAAGGAAAAGAGCTTGCCATATTCGGCGTGGAAGGCTGGTTCGCCCCGAACCATATTCTTTCGCGCGATAATATGCGCATCGCCGATTTCTATGGCGATTTTCACGGGGCTTATGTCTTGAATCTGATGCCAAGGACCTTCATGGAGATTTTGGAAGAAGGGGAGAATGGCGGAAACCGTTTCTATTACACAGCGAACAGCGGCAAGGTTCCCGCGCCCATTTATCTTCCAACCTACCAGCAAGAAGATCATCAGGGGGTTGTGGTTCATGTGGCTGAGCGCGGAATCGCCTTCCCCAGCCAAAGCCAGGTCCCCATCGTTTATCATGACGGCATCTTCTCCTCTCTCGAAGAAGCCTATGCCGACCATCTTTTGAATGAAGAAGATATTTCAGCCATCATAACGGCGCGCGACGATCTTTATCTTCGCCATGAGAGAGCCGATCAAAGCGAGCTCGATCGAGTCGTTTGAACCGATTGGTGGGATTGGGACCGCCCTAGGGAAACCTGGGGCTTTTTTGCAAAGGGAACCCATTTCTCTTTCTTTTTCTTGCGCGCCCACAAGCATAAGGATAAAATACACAAGCGCATAAAAGCGCATGGTCCCTTAGCTCAGTTGGTAGAGCAGCTGACTCTTAATCAGCGGGTCGCGGGTTCGAGTCCCTCAGGGATCACCATTTCGCGGAAATGGAACCAATGCATTGCCATTGGTTCTTTTTTCATAAAATTGCCTTTTTTGATCTTTGATTGCTTCAAAACGGCTTCGGGGCAGTTTGCATTTTGGCGTTGAGCAAAATCATCTCGCGGCAAGAATGAAAACAGACCGGTTTAAAGACCGGTTTTTCAACAAAAGAACCAAAGTATCTAAGATGGGCAGTTTTATTTGCAATCGGGGGGGGTAGCTATAATAAAGAAAACCGCAATAGGAGCAAATATGAAAAAGAGAAACAAACTAATGCTTTCGGCTCTCGCGACCGCCATGGCCTTTGGCATGGCCGGCTGCCATGAGGCGAACGAATCCTCATCCGACGTGAATCCCGAGATCTATGCGATCTATGAGTTATATCGCGCGAATGAAACCGACCCGCTGTCCTATGAAGACTGGCTCGACCAAATCAAAGGCGAGAAAGGCGATAAGGGCGATAAGGGCGATAAAGGCGACAAAGGCGACAAGGGCGACACCGGCGCCGACGGAAAAGATGGCGCCGACGGCAAAGACGGCGCCGATGGAAAAGATGGAAAAGATGGCGCCGATGGCAAAGACGGGGCCGACGGCTCCGGCGTTTTGACCGGCAAAGGCGTCCCCTCCAACGACCTCGGATCCAACGGCGACTCCTACATC
>CADCLZ010000044.1 GCA_902802365.1 uncultured Erysipelotrichaceae bacterium
GCGACCACCGAGGAGTCGACCCCGCCGGAGAGGGCGAGGAGCACTTTCTTGTCACCGATTTGCTCTTTGAGCAATTTGACTTGCTCGTCGATGAAGGCATCCGCCAATTCCTTGCTGTTGATGCGCTTCATGTTTGGGTCACGGACTGCGTATTCCATATTCATAGTCTCCTTTATTTGGTCGCGTAGTTATCGAAATAGCCTTGGATGTAGACGACCGGGGTGCCCTTATCGCCAGAGCCGGAGGTGAGGTCGCAAAGCGAGCCGATCAAATCGGTCAACTGACGCGGAGTGGTTCCTTCGGAAGCCATCTTGCCATAGAGGTTGGAGTCTTTCTTCTCGATCTGGGAGACGATCGCGTCCTGGAGGGATTCGCCGCTTAAGGAAGCGAAATCGTTATCCGCGAGATATTTGATCTTCAGTTCGTTCGGGGTGCCTTTTAATCCGGCCGTATGGAAGGGGGAGACCACCGGGTCGGCGAACTCCCAGATGCCGCAGACGGGGTCTTTGAAGCCGCCGTCGCCATAGATCATGACTTCGACGTGCTTGCCGGTCTTTTCAAGCATCACCTTTTGGATGGCATCGACCAAGCCCTGGCCATCGCGGGGGAAGAGCTTGACCTTGTCTTCGGTGGCTTTGTTCGAGCCAAGCAGGCCATAGTCTTCGTTATATCCGCTGCCATTGACGGGGGCATCGAGGATGTTATCCAAGCCGAGGACGATCTTGGCGCCGGCCTCTTGGAGGATCTTCTTGGTGCGCGGGGCGGTATGGATGTCCGCGGCGATCACCACATCGGTATAGGGGAGGATCGCCTTCGGGTCGTTCGCGAAGATGACTTCGACTTCCGCGCCGCAGGATTCGATCAATTTCTGATAATAGTCGACATAGTCGACGCCGGTGAACTTATGGACTTTGTAGCCGAAGAGCTCGCGGTATTTCTCAAGGCTCAAGACATCCTTATAGGGATCGACGCCTTTGTCTTCGACTTCCTTGAGCGAGATGAGCTGATTGCCGACTTCATCGCTGGGATAGGAGAGCTGGAGGACGATCTTCTTAACGCCTTTGGCGATGCCGCGGAGGCAGATCGCAAAGCGGTTCCTGGAAAGGATTGGGAAGAGGACGCCGACGGTTTCGCCGCCGGTCTTCTTCTTGACGTCGAAGGCGATGTCTTCGACGCTGGCGTAGTTGCCTTGGGCTCTTCCGACCACCGCTTCGGTGATCGCGATGATGTCGCGGTCGCGGACCTTAAACCCCCACTCGGGATCTCTTGCCGCGGTCAAAACCGCGTCGCTGACGAAAGAAACGATATCGTCGCCTTCTCGCACAATCGGGGTGCGGATGCCGCGCGAAACCGTGCCAACATGTCTTTCCATAACTATTCCTCTTAGCCCTTAAGGGTCAAAACAGTATTAAATAGTAAACCCAATCGCGCGCTTGTAGAGAAAAAAATAAAATCGGCTACCGATGTAACCGATTTCATGGATTGCTTATTTCCTGGAGGCGATGTCTCTGGCGATCAAGATGCCGCTAGCACCGGCCTGGGCCAAGCCTCTGGTGAGCCCCGCCCCATCGCCGCCGACATAGAGATTCTCGATGTCTTTGAGCTCCAGGGTCTTCTTGATGCCGGGGTGGGCCGAATAATATTTGGCCTCCACGCCATAGAGGAGGGTGTGCTCGGTCGCAATGCCCGGGGTGACTTTATCGAGGACTTCAATCATTTCAATGATTGCTTCTAAGGTTTTCATCGGGAGGCAGAGCGAGAGGTCGCCGGGGACCGCTTCTTTGAGGGTCGGGCGAACGAAGCCTTCCTTGATCCTCTTCTCGGTGGAGCGCCTGCCTAAACGGAGGTCGCCATAACGCTGAACGAGGACGCCGCCGCAGGCCAATTGATTGGCGAGCGAGGAGACTTTCTTCGCATATTCGTTCGGCGCCTTGAACGGCTCTGAGAAATGATGGGAGACCAATAAGGCGAAGTTGGTGTTCTCGGAGGAGAGCTTGCTGTCGCTATAGCTATGGCCATTGACGTTGACCACGCCTTCGTAGTTCTCGACGACGACATGGCCGCCGGGGTTGGAGCAGAAGGTTCTGACCGTGTTGCCGTTTCTCGTCTGGCGGATGAACTTGCCCTCGTAGAGGGTCTCATTGATTTCCTCCATCACGAGGTTCGGGCATTCGACGCGGACGCCGACATCGACTTGGTTCTGGCTGAACTGGACGCCGAACTTCTCGAGGGTTTCACCGAGCCACTTGGAGCCTTCCCTACCGACGGATAAGGAAACGAAGTCGGCTTCATAGACGGTGCCATCTTCCATGACGATGCCTTTGACTTTCTTATCTTCGACGAGGACGTCTTTGACTTTCTTGCCGAAGAACATCGAAACGCGGGGCTTTAGATAATCGGAGATCCTGGTGAGGATCTTGAGGTTTTCCTCGGTGCCTAAGTGCCTTACTTTGCTACGGAGCAATTTGAGGCCCGCGGCCATCGCGCGACGCTCGATCGATTTGACCTTTGGGTCATTGGGATCGGTGATGACGTCGGTCGCGCCGAAGTCGAGGTTGATTTTATCAATATAGTCGATGACGTCGAGGAGCTCTTCCTCCTCGATATAATCGGTGAGCCAGCCGCCGAACTCGGTGGTGATGTTGAATTTGCCATCGGAGTAGGCCCCTGCCCCACCGAAGCCATTGGTGATCGAGCAGGCGGGATAGCATTCGCTATAGCCTTTGGCGTTCAAGGGGCATTTCTGAAGTTTGTGCTCCAAAACCGGGCAGTGCCGTTTCTCGATGGAGTTGCCGCCATCGATCAAAGCGATCTTCAGTTCGGGTTTCAGCTTATTGAGCTCATAAGCCGCGAAATAGCCAGCTGGGCCCGCGCCCACGAATATAACGTCGAATTTCATTGGTGTGTCACCTCGCCGAGAAAGAATGATAATGCCTTTTCACCTTTTTTCCTAAGAAAAAAAGCGAAAGTTTGAAGAATGTCGTTTTTTATCGGGAAATTCCGCCGGGGACGCCCCCGATCCAGACACGGTTCCCTTGACTTATCCATCCCTACGGATGGAAGATAATTCCAAAGAAACAAGCCAAGAAAGGAGTCGATATGTTTTTTGGCGATAACAGCGACGCGGCCAAACAAGCCGTGGAATCGATCATCCCGCGCGATTTGAATAACTTCAACTGGACGTTCATCGCCCTGCTCGCGGTCGTTTTCTACATCTATTGGAGCGAAGCGCAGAAGAAAAACTGGAAGGCGATCGTCGCCGGTTTCTCGCTTTATGGGGTCCATTGGCTCTATGAGATCGCGAATGCGATCATCGCGAAGATCTGGAAATACCCGCTTTGGGCGGTTTCCAATCAAAGCACTTCCTTCGTTCTCCTAATCGGCGTCAGCTGGGAGCTTTCGATGATGTTCTCGATCGCCGGGATCATCGCCTACAAGATGATGCCCGAAGATCATAGCGTGCGTTACTTCGCCCGCGGGAACTTCAAGGGGATCCCCTGCAAATTCGCGACCATGCTTTCGATGTCGATCCTCTTTGCGGCCTTTGAGATCTTTCTCGCGGCCACCCCGGCCTTCATCTGGGTCTATCCTTGGTGGGGCGCGCTTCCCGTCTTCATCACCACTTACGTCCCCTTCTTCATCGCCGCGGTTTATGTGCCCGACAAGAGCCCGAAGTTCCAGAAGATCTTCCTGGCCTCGGTTTGGGGCACGGTGGTCCTTTGCTTGGCCATCCTCATCCCGCTTGGGGTTATCTGATTCGAAAATAATGAAAGGCCCTCGCTTTTGGCGGGGGCTTTTTTAATCAATGGGTCGCTTATTTCCGCGAAATCTCGTACCAATTCACGTCTGCGGGTTCTTCTTTCCAGGGCGAAATATGCTCTAAGTGCTCTTCCTTCACGAAGCGGAACCCGCATTTCGCGATGACGCGGTTGCTCCCGATGTTCTCTTTCATCGCGGAGATCTTGATGGAATCGTAACCGATATCAAAGAGATATTGGATGAAGGCTTTCGCCGCCTCGGTCATATAGCCTTTGTTCCAATGCTTCCTGGACAGGCAATACCCAAGGACCGGGGCATCATCGAGATATTCCACCACGTCGATTCCGCCGATTGGCTCATCGCGGCCTTTTTCGGTGATCGTGTAGCGATGGACGCCGGGCTTTCCTTCTTCTTCAACCCATATCTTCACGATTTTCTCGGTCTCTTGAACGTTTTTGTGGTTCGGCCAGGTCAAATATTTCGTGACTTCGGAGTCGGAGGCCCAGTTTTGGAACACCAAGGGCGCGTCAGTAAGCCGAAACTTCCGAAGAATGAGGCGTTCGGTGACCAGGATGCCGTTTTCAAAATCGTTTTTAATGGCCAAAAGACCCGCTTCTAAAACTGGCAGATCTTCTTTGACGGTTAGATAAACGATTCTGGAGTTAACCGCCTCATAGTCATGGACCAAGAAATTCCTTGTCGTCGCAGAAAACCGCCACGGCAATTTAGGATATTTCTCCTCGAGAAGCACGCGGATCTTTTTCATCGTTTCCCCAATTTGGACCAAGGAAGAACATACGGCTTTCTGAAGGGGCAAAGACTTTCTTAAATCATCTAAAGAAACGCCGTCTAAATCTTCTTGCGCTAAGCGAATGTGCTTTAAGGCGCTGTCTAGGCGGAGCATTATTTTTTCATCCATAGATCTTCACTCCTTCCATAAGAACTTCTTTGAGAAGGCTCTCATTATCCAAAAGCTGCTCATAACTCAGCATGTCGATTTCTTTGTGCAACGCGTCTTGAAGATCTGCGCCTATCAACAAGAACTCCATGCCCATCGGCTCGCAAACAACAAGAAGATCAATATCGCTATTTGCGGAGGCTTGGCCTCGCGCATAGCTGCCAAAAAGGTATGCGCATTTAACCTTTGGGTATCTTTCAAAAACCATTTTGCAGTTTTGCTTAATGAGGCGAATCCCCAGGATGGCGTTGCTGCCCTCCTCAAGACCCAACTGGGTGATCTGCTCCAGCAGCTGGTCGTAGGTGATGCCGGAAGCGTTCTCTTCTTCATAAGTCTGATAAGTTCTCCTGGAAACACCCAGCGTCCTTGCGGCGTCGATCTGGGTCATCCCGAGTTCTTTTCTTTTTTTGCGCAGCTCATTCATGGTTTCATTATACTTGCGCTTTTTATTTTGCGCAATTTGGCCAACTCACAAATTCTTTATTCCATAAACGAAAAAACGACACAAATCGCGTTGACAAGCGTACTTGGAAAAAGGAGGATGCGAAGATGGAGAAAGAAGAAATCTGAAAGCAAGCCCAAACCCAGAACAAGGGGATGGATATGGCTGATTTAGACGCGCAGAAGAAAGGCGCTTTCCTCGCTTATTTCGTCGGGCTATTCCTAATCATCATCTGGGACGTCGTGGAGGGGATCGTCTTTAAGACGATTCATTACGGAGGCGATATGGCGTTGTTCTATGGCTTAGGGGCAATCGTCTTTTTGCCTAGGGCAAAAGAAAAGATCGATCGGGGTTAGCGATCGATCTCGTTCTTGTTTCGATGATGTCCCATGACGACGCCCATTCTCTACGAAAGGACGAACTTCGCTCTCTCCGTCGAAGCCCATATTCGAGCCGTGGGACGCGATTCCGACGACGGCTGGTATTTCGCTATACGCGACGAGATCGCTCGACATCGACCGTCCGGACCACCACGACTTTTCTAGCGAAGTGAATTTGTTTCAAGAGATCGCCAAAATCCTTGCAAATTGGGAATAATCGATACTAAATTAGGCGTTTTCCACAGCTAAGAATTCCGCGAATTTCGGACTTGGCGAAGTAAAGACTTCGCTTGTTTTTCCTAGGCAATCCACTTCCCCGGAATAGAGGAAAAGCGTCTTGGACGAAATCTTTTTGGCAAACTCGATTTGATGGGTGA
>CADCLZ010000045.1 GCA_902802365.1 uncultured Erysipelotrichaceae bacterium
AAATCGCGTTATGAGCAGTCTGACGCATCATACATCAACTGCCCGATGAACAAGGAAGAGTACTATGCGTTTTACCATGCGCTGATCGGCGCCCAAAAAGCGGAGCTCCATTCCTTCGACACCAAATATTTCGAAGGATGTTTGCCGATCGAAGTGATCGCCTCCCGCGGCCCGGAAACCCTCCGTCATGGTCCGCTCAAGCCTTTTGGCTTGGAAAAGCCCGATGGCACGCGTCCTTACGCGGTCGTGCAACTCCGCCAAGACAACAAACTCGGCGATTACTATAACCTGGTCGGTTTCCAAACCAATCTGACATATCCTGAGCAGCGGCGGGTCTTCCGCATGATCCCCGGGCTCACAAACGCCGAATTCCTTTCCTATGGCCTGATGCATCGAAACGCATATCTCGACTCTCCGAGGATCCTCAACGAGAATCTTTCCCTCAAAGTGCGCCCGGACATCTTTATCGCCGGGCAGCTTTCCGGCGTAGAAGGCTATGTCGAAAGCGCGGCGATGGGGATTGCCGCCGCCATCCAGCTTGACCGAAGCATCAAAAACCTTCCGCCGATCGTTTTTCCCCGCGAAAGCGTCCTCGGCGCCTTGATCGATTACATCCTCCATGCTTCCGGCAAATATTTCCAGCCGATGAACGCCAATTGGGCCCTGATCCCGGACAATGACAAAAACCACCGGGAAAACACTATTATGCGAAGTTTGGCTTTGGTAGAATCTACCTGGTCCAAACGTCATGAATAAACAGGAAAAGCAGTACTGCGACCATCTGCTTTATCAGCGGAATTACAGCGAGAAAACAGTGGAGAATTATCGTCGGGACATCGACAAGTTTTTGGATTATATCCAAAAAGAAGGCATCCTCTTCGACTCTGTCGACCGGGTGATCGTCCGCAATTTCCTCACCAGGGAATTGATGGATAACATCAGCAAGAGGAGCTGCCAACGAAGGATGAGCGCCCTGCGTTCTTTTTACGACTTTTTGCTTTCCGAAGGTTTGGTGGCCAGCAATCCCTTCCGCGCGGTTTCCTCCCCCAAGGCGGACATCACGTATCCAAAGACCCTTTACGTCGATGAAGTGAAGGGGCTTTTCCAAGCCAATGAGCAGCGGGACGACCCTTTGAAGGACCGCGATCAAGCTTTGCTTGAGCTTTTATATGCCTCTGGGATGCGCGCCTCGGAGATCGTCGCCTTGACCTCGCGCGAAATCGATTACAACTCGCGGACGATCCGCGTGTTCGGAAAAGGCAAGAAAGAACGCCTGGTCCCCTTCTCCAAAGAAGCTTCCCAGGCGATGAGGAGATACGCATCGAAGCTAAGGCCCAGCCTCCTTTTAAACAACAAAGACCAACTGAAATCCGACAAGTTCTTCCTGAACGCCAAAGGCCGCGGCCTAACCGTCCGCGGGCTGGAATACATCCTCAAGCAGACCGATTAGAAGACCGGGAAATACCTTGGCTTGCATCCCCACGAGCTCCGGCATTCTTTCGCGACGCATTTGCTCGAAAACGGCGCAGATCTCCGCTTAATCCAGGAAGTGCTGGGCCATGAGAGCATCAACACGACCCAGGTGTACACCCACGTTTCGCAAAAAGCCCTCCAAGAGCAATACGCGGCGCATTTCCCCAGCCGAAGAAAAAAATAAGCATTCGCCGATGCGCTGGAAAATCAAATCTCAATATTCTCTATTTTTTGCCCGGCAATATCGCTATAATCAGCGTACTTAAAGGAGGAATTTTATGTCCAACGCTTCTAAAATCATGTACAAGATCGGAAGGATCTTCAACATCATCGCCGTCATCGGCCTCGCCATCGGCTTTGTCGCCAGTCTCATCTCCACAATCGTCGGCGTCAGCCAGATGGATTTTGAGAATCCGAGCGAAGAAGCCCTCGCCGCTTTGAGCCTCGGCATCACCGGCATCGTCGTTTGCTTCCTCTACTTGGTCTTCTCCGTCGTCGCCCTCATCATCGTCGGCAAAGCGATCAAAGCCCTTAAGGACAACACCAGGAACGTCCGCGAGCACGTCACCGCCATCGTCGTCGGTGTGATCTCCGGCGAAATCTTCTACGTCCTCGGCGGCATCTTTGGCCTCGTCGCCGAAAGCCAGCAGCCCGTCCAAGCCGAATAAACGATCGCGAAAAAGAATCGACCCGCTCCGCTCGGGGCGGGTTTTCTTTTCGAAAATTTCTTGTACGTACGTAGGCGAATGTGTATACTCTTTTCGCCGCTTTTAGCGGCAAATACGCACCTCGCGGATGGGACGCCGAGTTCCGGTTCGGGCGAAATAGCTTAAAAAGCGAACCGGTGGTCAGTCCTTCGAAACGGGGGAGGCAAAAACGAATGGAGGTCACCACAATGAGTGACGAAATCAAAGAGGCGGTCGTCGAAGAACCGGTCGCCGAAGCTGCGGAAGCAGCGCCTGCCGAGCCCAGCATGGCTCAAGTCCTTCATGATCCCAACGCGCCGATCATGACGATGAAGAAACTTCTCGAAGCCGGTGTCCACTTCGGCCACCAGACCAGGCGCTGGAACCCGAAGATGGGCCGCTTCATCTATGGCGCCCGCAACGGGATCTACATCATCGACTTGGCGAAGACCGTCGAACGCGTCAACGCCTCCTACAAGGCCCTTAAGGCCATCGTCAGCGAAGGCGGCAAGATCCTCTTCGTCGGCACCAAGCCCCAGTCCCAGCAGATCGTCATCGACGAGGCTGTCCGCTCCGGCTCCTTCTATATCACCAACCGTTGGCTCGGCGGCACGCTGACCAACTTCCGGACCATCCTCAACAGGACCCGCTATCTCCGTGAACTCGAAGCGCAGGAAACCGATGGCACTTTTGATCGGCTTCCCAAGAAAGAAGTCGCTATCCTCCGCAAGGAACTCGGCAAGCTTCAGAAGAACCTCGAAGGCATCAAAGAGATGCGTCGTCTCCCGCAGGCCATCGTCCTCGTTGACCCGAACCTCGAGCACAACGCGGTCCTCGAAGCCCGCAAGCTCAACATCCCGGTGTTCGCCCTCTGCGACACTTCCGATGATCCCGATCTCATCGACTTCCCGATCCCGACCAACAACGCCGCTTCCAGCGCCATCAAATTGCTGATCGGCGTCCTCGCCGATGCCGTCGTCGAAGCCCGTGGCGGCGTCACCGAAGTCGCTTACGTCGTCGATGAAGGCCCCGAGGCCACCATGGTTGATGCGATCCGCGTCGCCGACATCGCCAACGAACAGCGCAAAGCCGCGATCCGCCAGGCCCGCAAAGAGCGTGAAGAACGCTATCAGAAGATGCAGGCCGAGCGCGCCGCTCGCCGCGCCGCCTATCGTTCTCAGCAAGAAGCTGCCAAGCCCGCTGAGGAGAAACCCGCCGAGGAAAAGCCGGTTGAGGAAACCCCGGCCGAAGTTCCCGCCGAACCCGCTAAGGAGGAAAAATAATGCCTGCCGTTACCATTGATTTGATCAAAGAGCTCCGTGACCGCACCGGTGCGGGCATCATGGACTGCAAGAAAGCCCTCGTCGCCAATGACGGCGAGATCGAAAAAGCCATCGACTGGCTCCGCGAAAAAGGCATCGCGAAAGCCGCCAGCAAAGCTGGCCGCATCGCCGCTGAGGGTCTCTCCCTCGTTCGCGTCTGCCCGAAGTGCGGCAAGAAAGCCGCGATCGTCGAGGTCAACTGCGAGACCGACTTCGTCTCCGCTTCCGATAAGTTCCACGAACTCGTCGAAGGCGTCCTCGATGTCTTGATGGAAAAAGAGCCGGCGACCGTTGAGGAAGCCAAAGCCCTTACCCAGGACCTCTTCGCCAACGCCACCGTCGCGATGGGCGAGAAGTTCGACCTCCGCCGCTTCGAGATCGTCAAGATCGAAGAAGGCCAGTCCTTCGGTTCCTACATCCATCAGGGTGGCAAGATCGGCGTCCTCGTCGTTCTCAACAAAGAGAACGTCGAAATCGCCAAGCCGCTTGCGATGTCCGTCGCGGCCGACGATCCCGCTTACCTCACCTTGGAAGATGTCCCCGCCGCCGATCGCGATCGCGAGCGCAACATCGCCAAGACCGAGGTCGACAATGATCCGAAGCTTGCCGGCAAGCCGGAGCAGATGAAGGCCAACATCATCGAGAACAAGGTCAAGAAAGTCCTCTCCCAGAGCTGCTTTGAATTCCAAGGCTACATCCTCGACGAGAGCAAGACCGTTGGCCAAGTCCTCAAAGAGAACGACGTCAAGATCCTCCGCTTCATCCGCTACAAGGTCGGCGAAGGCATCGCGAAATAACTTCCCGAACAAACAGAGCCCTTCAAGGGGCTCTTTTTTTGTTTTATAATGCTCCTACTATGAAAAGCATATACAAGCGGATCATCATCAAGGTCTCCGGCGAGGCCTTAAGCGATGAGAAAAATCACAGCATCTATGATCGAGCAAAGCTCGAAATGGTCGCCAAAGCCGTCGAGGAAATCCGTTCCTTGGGCGTTGAGATCGGCATCGTGACCGGGGCCGGGAACATTTTCCGCGGCCGGACGGCCGATCATATCGGCATCGAGCAGGCCCAGGCCGACTACATGGGGATGCTCGGCACTATCCTCAACGCGATGGCCCTCCAAAACGCGATCGAGCAGCGCGGCATCTCCTGCCGGGTCATGAGCGCGATCAACGTGCCCCAGTGCTGCGAGCCTTATATCAGAAGGAAGGCGATGCACCACCTCGACGAAGGCCGCGTCGTCATCTTTGCCGGTGGAACCGGCAACCCATACTTCACCACCGATAGCTGCGCCACCTTGCGCGCCCTCGAGGTGGAGGCCGACGCCATCTTGATGGCGAAAAACGGCGTCGACGGCGTCTTTGACAAAGACCCGCGCAAACATACCGACGCCAAGATGATCAAGGAACTCAGCTTCCATCAGTTGGTCGAGAAGAAACTCGACGTATTGGATCTCACCGCCGCGGCGATGCTCGAAGGCAAGAACGTCGTTATCCGCGTCTTCAATATGGATGACCCGGCCGCTTTCCTGAAAGTCGTCACCGGCGAAGAGATCGGAACCACGATCCGCAAGGAGGTATAACCATGGATGAATTGGTCATTGATGCGCAAAAGCGCATGGAAAAGAGCATCGAATCGCTGAAGTATTCGTTCGCCCACCTTAGGAGCGCCCGGGCCAACCCGGCGATTTTGGATGGCATCAAATGCGACTACTACGGCGAGAAGATGGATATCGTCAATCTCTGCGGCGTCTCCGTGCCGGAGCCCCGCCAGATCCTCGTGAAGCCCTATAGCCGCGAAGATCTGAAGCCGATCGCCCAGGCCATCGCCGCCGCCAACATCGGCATCAACCCGCAGGTCGAATCCGATTGCATCCGCCTGATCGTCCCCGCTTTGACCCAGGAAATCCGTCAGCAGGTCGCTAAGCAAGCCAAAGGCATCGCCGAGGAAGCCAAGGTCTCCCTCCGCAACATCCGCCGCGACGTCATGGATCTCGTCAAGGTCGATGACACGATGTCCGACGACTACAAAGACCGTCTGAAGAAAGACCTCGAGAAGGTCATGGACGAGCAGAGCAAGAAAGTCGAAGATCTCTTGGAAGAAAAAACCAATGAGATCATGACGATCTAACGAAAAAAGCCAAGGAAAAGGAGCAAAAATTCATTTGCTCCTTTTTTTGTGCGTACGCGTTGTATAATTCCCCTATGGCAAACCCCGAATTCAAACTGAGCAAGAAGTGCGAGCACGTCGCTTTCATCATGGACGGCAACGGAAGATGGGCCAATCTCCGCGGCCTTCCGCGCTACCTCGGCCATAAAGCCGCC
>CADCLZ010000046.1 GCA_902802365.1 uncultured Erysipelotrichaceae bacterium
GAAAAAAGGACTCAAGCGCAAGCAGAAGTCCGAGATGGCTCGCCGCAAAAAGTGGTAAGCCTAAAGCTTACAAAATGAAGCCTCCGAAAAAAATGGAGGCTTTTTTCATATTTTTTGCCCAAAACGCGTTTTCGATGTCTATAAGGTAATGTGGAGACCTTGATTTACCAACGCCAAGAAAAGGGCTGCGGGTTCGCCTGCATCAAAATGGCCCTTGCCCATTATTCCCGTGAGCGCTCTTTCGCGCACCTTGAGGAACCGCCGATCTATGGGAAGGCGCCCTCTCTTCGCGAACTGATGGAATACGCCGCCAAGCACGGGCTGATCCTCAAGGCTTATCGGATGGGAAAGAAGGAGAAGATCGCGCGTTACCTCGATGAACCGGTCCTCGCCCTCGTCCAGGAGGATGGCCTTTCGCATATGGTCTATCTCCGCAAGGGACGCTTTGGGCGCTATATCCTCCTTGACCCAGCGAGAGGGAAAAGGAGGCTCAAGGAAGCTGCTTTCCTAAATATTTTCGCCGGGATTTTTCTAAAGAAAGATTCTTTTGTCCCGAAGCCGGAGCAAATCCCAAAGCCGACCTTCGTAAAACGCGGGACGATGATGATCCTTAACCTGGCCAGAAGCGTCAGCGTTTTGCTGGTGTTCCTCGCCCTTTATTTCGTCGATGAAGAGGGGAGTTTCCCGCTCACCGTGGCCCTATTTTCTTCGTTTGCCTTATTAAGCGTCTTCTCGCGCGCTTTCTCCTCCAAGAAGATGCGGGAATTCGATTTGGTTTACCTCGATTCGCTTTATGGGATCGAACCCAGGAAGCGCAAGGAGGCTTATTTGCATTTTCATCGGTTCAAAGCCGGGATTTTCTCGAGAGAGCCCAGTTTATGGGCGGGCGCTCTGGAGATCGCGGCTTTGCTCGTGCTCTTCTCCCTCAACGAGCTTTGGATGGGCGTCGCGATGCTGGGCCTTTGCTTGGCCCTGGTTTTGGAGCGCGCGGCCCTCTATCCGAAGCTGTTGAGGCGAGGGGAGGAGCTCGCGCGACTAGAAGAGGATTTCCTCACCGATTCCAGGACTCCCGGCCACGAGAAAGTGACGGCGAAAGAACTCTCGGCTTTGACCTACCGAGTCGCCGATCTCACGATTTACCGTGACTATCTATTTATGGCGGTGGAGGTCCTCTTGGCTTTGGGAGTGGCGTTCCTTTCCGATTCATCGACGAGCCTCAATGCCTTCTTCGTCTGGCTGATGGGGCTATATCTCTTCGGCGAAGAGTGCCAGAAATTCTTCAGCGCGCTGTTCGGCCGCGACGAGTTTTTGAAGGAAGAGGCCTATTTCCTCGGACATTTCGCACCCAAGGCATAGCTTTATGCTAAAATATGGTTCTATGGAACTATATTTTGATAACGCCGTGGACCCAACGCTTAATGAACTCGAGGCCCGATACGCCCACATCATGGAGACCGCCTTCGCCCGTTTGGGCGTGAAGACCAACTTCGAGGTCGATGTTTCCTTGGTCGGCGATGAGACGATTCAGACGATCAACCGCAATTACCGGAAGATCGACCGCGTGACCGACGTCATCAGCTTCGCTTTCCTAGACGACAAGGACCCGCGGGATCAGATCAATGACCCCAATGTCCCCCAGATGCTCGGCGAGATCTTCATCTCCGTCCCCCAAGCCCGGCGCCAAGCGGCGGAAATCGGCAACAGCGAGCTCCGCGAGCTCCGATTCCTCTTCGTGCATGGCTTGCTGCATCTGCTCGGCTATGACCATATGAAGAAGGAAGACGAAGAGATTATGTTCCCGCTGCAAGAAGAAATCCTTGAACAGGAGGAGAAGACATGGACAAAGCCCAACTGATCGCGATCGCCGAAGAGGCCAGAGAGCTTTCTTATTCCCCATATAGCCACTTCGCCGTAGGCGCGGCGCTTTTATGCACCGACGGCACCGTCTATCAAGGCGCCAACGTGGAGAATTCCTCCTATCCGCTTTGCATGTGCGCGGAGAGAAACGCCATCTACAATGCGATGATGCACGGCAAAAGCAGCGAAGACTTCGCCGCCCTCGCGATCATCGCCGATACCGAAGGCCCGTGCTCGCCTTGCGGCGCCTGCCGTCAGGTGATCAGCGAGCTCTTCCCGGCGCATGCCCCGATCTATCTATCCAATCTCCGCGGCGACATCCGTGAGACCGATGCCGAGGAGCTTTTGCCCTTTGCCTTTTCGGGAGGAGATCTATGAAGGTAGGTTTCATCGCCATCATGGGCCGGCCGAACGTCGGCAAGTCGACTTTGCTCAATGCTTTGCTTAGCAAAAAAGTTTCGATCGTCTCGCGGAAAGCCCAGACGACCCGCGACAATATCCTCGGGATCCTCAACGAATCCGGCTATCAAATGGTCTTCGTCGATACCCCAGGGATCTATATGGGGCCCGAAGCGCTTGATCGCCATATGCGCGAGCAGGCTTTTTCTTCCTCAAAAGACGCGGAAGTCTTGCTGTATCTGATCGATGCGGGAGTGGAGAGCCTCGAGAAAGACATCTCCATCCTTTCCTCGATCAAGACGAGCAGCAAAGTTTTCGTGGTCCTCAACAAGATCGACCTCATCAATCCCGAGACCGCCATGCAGGAAAAAGCCGCCCTCAATAAGGCGTTCCCGGATTACCCGCTCATCGAAGCTTCGTTCATCGAGAACTTTGGGATCAAAGAGATCAAGCAGGCGGTTTTGCCATATCTTATGGAGGGGGAACCTTTCTTCCCGGAGGATATGATCACCGACAAAGACCACGCCTATCAGGCGAAGGAAGTCATCCGCCAGGAGCTCCTCCATTTCCTCAAACAGGAGATTCCCCATCAGTGCGCGGTCAAGATCGATTCGTTGGAAAAGATCGATGGCGGCTACAAAATCAACGCGACGATTGTGGTGGAGAAAGACTCCCATAAGGCGATTGTCATCGGCAAAGGCGGCGAGATGATCAAGAAGATTTCGATGGCCGCCCGCCATGAACTGGAACGGATGTGGCACGAGCATATCACTGTGCTGAATGCACAAGTCGCGACGATCCCCAATTGGCGCAATGACCCCAAAGCCCTTTTAGAATTCGGCTATGGCAACCAGTGAGAAAATCGTCAAAGAAGGAATTGTGATCCGCCTCAGCCAAACCAAAGAGGCCGATGCGATGGTGAACGCCCTCGGACCCGATGGGCTGTTCTCTTTCTATGCGCGCGGAATCGGGAAATTGACCAGCAAGAACCGCGCCTCGGTCCAAGCGCTGAGCCATGCTTCTTTCGCCCTCAGCGTCTCTTCGAGCGGCAGCGCGACCTTAACCGAGTCGAAACCGATCGAAAGCTTCCTCCCCAAGGAGCAGAAGCTCGAGCAATTCGCCATCCTTAGTTTCTTGGAAGAGATCAGCGCCAAGATCATTCAGCCCGGAGAAGGCGGGGAACTCTATCCTTGGCTTCATGATTGCCTCAAAGCAATCAAAGAAGGCTTCGACCCTTTGACGATCGGATTGATCTATTTCGCCCACCTCATGGTCGACTTCGGCATTGGGCTCGACGTCGATGAATGCGTCGTCTGCCATAAGAAAACCGCGATCAACGCTTTGTCTTACGAAGAAGGCGGCTTCCTTTGCAATGATCATTGCCACGGAGAGAGCGCGGTCATGGCCTCCCCAAGGAAGCTCAAGATCCTCCGTTATCTATTCCGGGTCCCTTTAACGTCTTTGACCCGCATCGCCTTTGAGCGCGGGGAGACCATTCCGCTTTACGCGGAACTCGGTCTTTATCTCCATCAGCTGACCGGGACCAACCTCAAGAGCCTTTCGGTTATCGAAAAGCTTTCATAAGTACCCTTATACAGGGTTGACACTATAATTGGCGAATGAGTATACTTTCGCGGTTGGCTTCCTTATGGAAGCATTTCTCTTAGGAGTGAGATATGTCCGACAAATTTGAATTCGATAAAATCACCACGCACCTCCAAACCAGCGGCTACATTTTCCAGGGCTCGCAGATCTATAACGGTCTGAGCAACACCTGGGACTATGGCCCGCTTGGCTCCGAGATTAAGAAGAACATCCGCCAGATGTGGTGGAAACGCTTCGTCCAGGAATCTCCGACGAATGTCGGGATCGACGCTGCGATCTTGATGAATCCCCGCGTCTGGGAAGCCACCGGCCACGTCACGACCTTCAATGATCCGATGCTCGATTGCAAAGCCTGCAAGGCGCGTCATCGGGCCGACGAATTGATCAAAGAGCAATTCCCGGATGTCGATGTCGACGGCATGGACTTTGCCCAGATGGACGAATTCATCCATACCCACGATGTGAAATGCCCGGTCTGCGGGAAGAAAGACTTCACCCCGATCCGAAAATTCAACATGATGTTCAAGACCCACATCGGTGTAACCGATGATTCCTCCTCGGTCGTCTACCTCCGCCCGGAGACCGCCCAAGGCGTCTTCGTCAACTTCAAGAACGTCCAGCGCACCACCAGGAAGAAGATCCCGTTCGGCATCTGCAATACCGGCAAAGCCTTCCGCAACGAGATCACCCCGGGGAACTTCACGTTCCGCACCCGCGAATTCGATCAGATGGAGATGGAATTCTTCTGCAAGCCCGGCACCGACTTGGAATGGTTCGCCTACTGGAAGGACTATTGCCTGAAGTTCGTCGGTTCCCTCGGCGTGAAGGAAGAGAATCTCCGTTTCCGCGATCATGAGCCGGCCGAGCTCGCTTTCTATAGCAAAGCGACCACCGACGTCGAGTATAAGTTCCCGACTCTGGGCTGGGGCGAGATCCTCGGCGTAGCCGACCGCACCGATTATGACCTCAAACGCCATCAGGACTACTCGAAGCAGGACCTTTCCTATCTCGATCCCGAGACCAATGAGCGTTATATCCCTTACGTCATCGAGCCTTCGATGGGCTTAGACCGCTTGGTCCTCATGACCTTGGTCGATGCTTATGACGAAGAAGAGCTGGAAGGCGGCGATACCCGCATCGTCATGCACCTGATCCCGGCCGTGGCTCCTTATAAGGTCGCCGTCTTGCCGCTTAGCAAGAAGCTAGGGGAGAAGGCCATGGAGGTCTTATCGCTCCTCGACAAGCATTTCAGCTGCACCTATGACGAGACCGCCTCGATCGGCAAGCGTTATCGCCGGCAGGATGAAATCGGCACCCCATTCTGCGTGACCGTCGATTTCGAGACCGAACAAGACGGCTGCGTCACCATCCGCGAACGCGATTCCATGCAGCAAGTCCGCATGCCGATCAGCGATTTGATCAACTATTTCACCGAGAAGTGCTTCTTCTAATAATAGTTGATAAATAGGAAAAAATTAGTAGTTCTATACATAGTATAAAGGAAGAGTTGTGTATTCGAGAGAGTTAGTTGAAGAAGTGTTGCGCAATGCCGATATCGTCGACATTGTGTCCAATTACCTCAACGTGATCCAGAAGGGTCGTTCTTTCGTTGCGGTCTGCCCGTTCCATGACGACAGCAACCCGTCCTTGAACATCTCGCGCGAGAAGCAGATCTTCAAATGCTTCGTGTGCAATACGGGCGGCAACGCGATCAGCTTCGTGATGAAGAAGGAGGGCATCTCCTTCGAAGAAGCGGTCCGCAAAGTCGCCGAGCTCTCCAACTTCCACGATGAGCGGCTTATAAAAGAAGCCCATATCGAGAAGAAGGATCCTTCGCTCACTCCGCTCATCAACTGCATCAACGATCTCCAGAAGTATTA
>CADCLZ010000047.1 GCA_902802365.1 uncultured Erysipelotrichaceae bacterium
TGTTCTTCCACCGCGTGGACATTTACCCTGACCATGAGGATCCTTCCTTCCTCGGTTTCCTGAATCTGGATCGGGTCAGGCCATTGCGGAAGGAAGACTACGAGAGCAACCCCTACTACCGATTGCTGAAGGACATTTCCTTCGCCTCGGTCAAAGGCGTACGCCTCGGCTGGCGCTATTACGAACCTTATGAAGCCTTCCTCCTCGATGAGATCAGCGCAAACCCGAAGGCGCGCTATGCCGAATTCACCCCGTTAGGCTATTTCAAAGAAGGCTTCAAGGCCCCGGCGATCGAGAAGTTCGGGAAGATCTGGATGAGCTTGATCCCCCATGAGATCAACACGATGAAGAAGCCGATCGAAGAGGCCAAAGGGAAGGTATTGACCTATGGCCTTGGCCTTGGCTATTACGCCTTCATGTGCGCGGAGAAAGAGGATGTCTGCTCGGTCACGATCGTCGAAGACGATCCAGCGGTCATCGAGATCTTCGAGGAGAACCTTCTTCCCCTCTTCCCCCATAAAGAGAAGATCAAGATCGTCAAAGGGGACGCGATCGACTTCAGCGCCAAAGAAGATCTCTCCTCTTATGACTATCGCTTCGTCGATATCTACCATAATGAAGCGGATGCTTTGCCGATTTATTTGGCCTTTTATGACATTGGAAGAATGAAAGGCGTGAGCTTCTCCTTCTGGATTGAAGAGACGATCCTCACCTATCTCCGCCGCTACTTCTTGGTCCTCTTGGCGATCCATTTCGAAGACCTGGATGAGAAAGAATTGAAGCAAGACGAACTCCTTTATAAGCTTTATCTTTATACGAAGGATTGGCGCCTCGAAACCGGGGAGGATCTCCAAGACTTCCTCTCGAAGAAGAAGATGAGCGAAACCGCGATTGCGGCGATGAACATGAAAGAAACAAAAAGAGCCGGCTGATCGGCTCTTTTGTTTCGTTTTGCTTAGCGGTCTTTGCCACCATGGCCGCCGCGGTTTCCGCCGCGATTGTTGCCATGGAAGTTTCCGCCGTGGCCGCCGCGGTTGCCATTGCCATGGCCGCCGGAGGGGCGCTCCTTGCGCTCGACGTAGTCCTCGGGTTTATCGAGGAACTCGCGATGGCTGACTTTGACCTTGCCGTCTTCGAGGCCGATGACCACCACTTTCAGGGTGTCGCCGACTTTGATGACGTCGTTGGCGTCTTCGATGTACTTCCAATCGAGCCTGCTGACATGGCAGAGGCCATCGGTGGTCCCGAAGAGGTTCACGAACGCGCCGTAATTCTCGACGCGGGTGACCTGGCCTTCATAGATCTCGCCGATCTTCGCTTCGCGAACGATCGCATCGATCATCGCCTTGGCCTGCTCGAGCTTGGCCTTCTCGGAGTGATAGATATTGATGGTGCCATCTTCCTCGACATCGACTTGGGCGCCGGTCTCGCGGATGATGCCGTTGATCGTCTCGCCGCCTTTGCCGATGACGTCGCGGATCTTCGCGGTGTCGATCTTGAAGGTGACCATCTTCGGGGCGTATTCGCTGACTTCGGGGCGCGGTTCGGGGATCGCGGATTTGATGACTTCGCGGATCTCGGCGCGGGCTTTCTTAGCCTGCTCGAGGGCTTCGTGGAGAACTTCGCGGGTGACGCCGTGGATCTTGATGTCCATTTGGAGGGCGGTCAAACCCTTCTCGGTGCCGGCGCACTTGAAGTCCATGTCACCGAAATGGTCTTCCAAACCCTGGATATCGGTGAGGATGGTGTAATGGTTGGTCTCTTTGTCCGGGCTGCGGCTCGGGTCGTTGGTGATCAAGCCCATCGCGATGCCGGAGACGATCCCCTTGATCGGGACGCCGGCGGCCATGAGCGACATGCAGTTGGCGCAGATCGAGGCCTGAGAGGAGGAACCGTTGCTCTCGACGACGTCGGCGACGCAGCGGATGGTGTACGGGAATTCCTCTTCGGAGGGAAGGACGTAGCTAAGCGCCCTCTCGCCGAGTTTGCCATGGCCGATCTCACGACGGCCAGGAGCGCCCATTCTGCCGATTTCGCCGACGGAATAAGGCGGGAAGTTATAGTGATGCATGAACCTTCTGGAGGTCTCGCCAGTGAGGTTGTCAATGATCTGTTTGTCGCTTAAGGCGCCAAGGGTGGTCGTGCCGATGACCTGGGTCTGGCCACGGGTGAACATGGCAGAGCCATGGGCACGCGGGAGTAGGTCGACCTGGGCGTCGCGCGGACGGATCTCGTCGACTTTGCGGCCATCCGGACGGATATGGTCTTCGATGATCAACCGACGGACTTCGGCGGCGACCATCTGCTCTTCGATGTCATGGACCATGAGCATGGTCATGTTGTGATCGCGCTCGGAATCGTATTCGCGGTTATCGTAGTCGTCATCGATTTCCTTCTTGAGGGCATCGACGGCATCCTGACGCTCGAGCTTATCGAAGATCGAGATCGCTTTGACGAGGCGCTCGCCAATGCGGTCCTGGATGTCTTTGACGATGACGGGATCGGGTTTATAGAGGCTGATCTCGCGCTTGGATTTGCCGATTTCAGCGATGATCTTCTTCTGGAAGCGGCAAAGTTCTTTGATCGCTTCGAAGCCGAACATGATCGCATCGAGCATTTCCTCTTCCGGAACCTGGGAGGCGCCGGCTTCGACCATCATGATCGCTTCTTCGGTGCCCGCGACGGCGAGGTCGATGTCGCTCTTTTCCTTTTCTTCAACGGTCGGGTCGATGATGAATTTGCCGTCGACTCTGCCGACATAGACGCCGGCGACCGGGCCATCGAAGGGGATGTCGGAGATGCAGAGAGCCAAGGAGGCGCCGAGCATACCGGTCATTTCCGGGGTGTTGTCCTGATCGACGCTCATGACGGTGGCGACGATTTGGACTTCGTTGCGGAAGCCATCGGCGAATAACGGACGGATCGGACGGTCGATCAAACGGGCGGTAAGGGTGGCGTGCTCTCCACTCCTGCCCTCGCGGCGGAGGAAGGAGCCCGGGATTTTGCCGACCGCGTATTGCTTTTCTTCGTAGTTGACGGTGAGGGGGAAGAAGTCCCCGTCTTTGGGTTCGTCGGCGCAGCAAGCGGTCGCCAGGACCACCGTGTCGCCGAACCGAACGAAGGCCGAACCGTCGGCCTGCTTCGCGATCTCGCCGGTCTCGACTTGCAGATGACGGCCCGCGAATTCGGTTTCAAACACTTTCTTCATGTTTCTTGTTTTTTCCTTTTCTCGATTTTAACCGCGGGTAGTTTACCACCTACGCCCGCGTAAGCATAGAAAAAACCACCAAATAAGGTGGTTTTGTTTCTGGAAACGCTTACTTCCTGAGGCCGAGTTCCGCGATCAGCTTCGCGTAGGCTTCGGAATCGCTGTTCAGAAGATAGCTGAGAAGGCCACGGCGTTTGCCGACGAGGAGGAACAAGCTCCTGCGGGCGGCGGCATCCTGCGGGTTCTTCTTGAGGTGAGCCGTCAGGTCTTTGATCCTGGAGCTGAGGAGGGCGATCTGGACTTCGGCGCAGCCGGTGTCTTTTTCGTTCTTCCCGAACTTCTTGACCAAGGAGACGGTTTCTTCTTTGGTTAATGCCATCGTTTTTCTCCTTTCATTGTGCTAGGGCCAAGCTGAGGCCAGATCCAAGGAGATGGGTCATGACTTCGCTGGGTCGAGGCAATTATAGAGATTCCCCTCCCCTTTTACAAAGGGAAATTGGATTTTCCTTGTTTTTCTTCTTTTCCGATCCGCTTTCCAGAACGATTGCTCAAAAAAGCCCTCATCTATCATGGCCTCTCGGAGTTCTTTTTCCGAAACCTTCCGATTCCGGTCGGATTCGTTTTTGGGAGCGAGGGAACGCGCTCTTGCTTCCCGCTTGCATAAAAAAGGGATCAGAGGCGTCCGTTTTTCGGGCTTCATAGCGATGATCTTCTCCTGTTATCGTAATTTGATATTTGTAGGTTTTATCGCAAGTTATAGGCATTTTTTATGGAAATTGGAAAAGCGCAAATCATTCTTTTTCTATACGAAAGATCAAGAAGCGGGGAAAGCATCTCCGCAGATGAATTCGCGATCTCGAATCCGACCTTTCACCGCTACATCGCGGAGATCAGAGCCTTTCTTTCGAACGACTATCTCCCCTTTGAATCGGTGTTTGATGGCGCGGAGAAGAAATATCGGTTCAAAAAAGTTTGAGCGGTGAGGCTCCCCCTGAATACATCTTTGCATCGATGCCCAGCGGCCCCGATGAGCTTCCGGCTTGGGAGGTCGCCGGGTTTTTGAAAATGGTGATGCCAAGAAAAAAGCGTTGCGCGCTCCCCTGCACGAGACTATTATTTTCACGGCATTTTCGCCAAGGAGGGTTAACTATGGACATCCGTAACATCGCCATCATCGCGCACGTCGACCATGGGAAAACCACCTTGGTCAATCAGCTTCTCACCCAATCCGGCACCTTCCGCGCCAACGAGGCGATCCAAGACCGCATGCTCGATAGCAATCCTTTGGAGCATGAGCGCGGCATCACCATCTTGGCCAAGACCACTGCCATCAAATACAAGGGCACCAAGATCAACATCGTCGACACTCCAGGGCACGCCGACTTCGGCGGCGAGGTCGAGCGCATCATGCACATGGTCGATGGCTGCCTTCTTCTGGTCGATGCCTTCGAAGGCACGATGCCCCAGACCCGATTCGTCCTAAAGAACGCCCTCGAGAATCACATCAAGCCGATCGTCGTCATCAACAAGATCGACCGGCCGAACGCCGATGCCCAGAAAGCGATCGATGAGGTCTTGGACCTCTTCATCCAATTGGGCGCCCCCGATGAGTTCCTCGATTTCCCGATCGTCTACGCCTCCGCGCTCAATGGCACTTCTTCCTTGAGCCCGGATCCGGAGACCCAAGCCCACACGATGGATCCGATCTTCGATACCATCCTCAAATACATCCCCGCGCCGAAAGCCGAAGTTGAAGGCCCGCTGCAGATTCAGCCCGCTTTGCTCGATTACAATGACTTCGTCGGAAGAATCGGCATCGGCACGATCACCCGCGGCAAGATCAAAGTCGGCACGATGGTCACCAACGTCCGGCGTGATGGCAGCACCAAAGACTTCAAAGTCATGAAGCTCTACACCTTCTATGGCATGCGAAGGATCGAGGTCGATGAAGCCGAGGCCGGCGACATCGTCGCGATCGCCGGGAACACCGAGCAGAACGTCGGCGAGACGATCTGCCAGCAAGGCCATCCCGACCCCCTTCCCTCGCTCCGCATCGATGAGCCGACCCTCCAGATGGAATTCGGCACCAATAGTTCCCCGCTCCGTGGGCAAGACGGCAAATTCGTCACCGCCCGCGTGATCGAGGATCGCCTCTATAGCGAGATCCAACGCGATGTCTCGCTCCGCTACGAAAGGATCCCGAACACCGAGACCTGGATCGTCTCCGGCCGCGGCGAACTTCATCTCTCTGTTCTCATAGAGAATATGCGCCGCGAAGGCTATGAGCTTGAGGTCAGCAAACCCCGCGTCATCATCAAGGAGATCGATGGGGTCAAACAAGAGCCGTACGAGGATCTTCAGATCGACGTCCCGACCGAATTCGTCGGCGACATCATGGAAACCCTCGGCAACCGCGGCGCCCAGCTCCTCGACATGGTCGATAGCAATGACGTCTCGCGCCTCACCTATATCGTCCCCTCCCGCGGATTGCTGGGCTTCGTCAGCAACTTCCTGACCTTAACCAAAGGTTATGGCATCATCAACCATACCTTCCGCGAATACCGCCCGGTCGCCAAAACCCAGATCGGCGAACGCGCCTTGGGTGTGCTCGTCTCGACCGACAAAGGACCGGCGACCCCCTACTCCATCGAGAAGATCGAAGACCATGGCACGATGTTCATCGCCCCGGGCACGACCTGCTACGAAGGGATGATCGTCGGTGAGCACCGCTATCCCGTCGACCTCGCGGTCAACGTCACCGCGGTGAAGCCGCAGACCAACGTCCGTAGCTCCACCAAGGATCAAACGGTCGTCTTGAAGGCTCCGCGCAGAATGACCTTGGAAGCCTGCCTCGATTACATCAACCAAGACGAATTGGTTGAGGTCACCCCGACTTCCTTCCGGATGAGGAAACGCATCCTCTCCACCCCAGAACGCAAGAAATACGACGCCCATAAGAAGGCGGCGGATGAAGCGCTGGCCAGGGAACTGGCCGAAGGAAAATAAAGAAAATAGCCCACTTTGTGGGCTTTTCTTTTTTCGAATCGTCAGGGCAGCTTTTTGAGGTCTTCCTGAAGCTGGTCTTTCAACTCATTCAAACTAGCGAATTTGATCTCTGGCCGGAGGTAAGTTAAGAAGGATACCCGGCATTCCTCGCCATAGACGTTTTCCTTGAAGTCTTTTAGATGGGCTTCGAGGATCGGATGGTCAAGGACCCCGATCGTCGGATTGCTCCCGACGTTGATGATCGAATGATAGGTTCCCCCGCCGATCTCGACGATACCGGCATAGACGCCGACCTTTGGGAGAAGATATGGGAACTCGCTATGGACGTTGATGGTCGGGAAGCCGATCTTCCTGCCGTTATGAAGGCCTTCTTTGACCTGGCCTTGGACGCGGTATGGATGCCCAAGAAGGGCATTGACCGTTTCGATCTGGCCGTCTTCGACCAAAGCCTTGATGCTCCTGGAGGCGATTTTCTCATTGCCTTCGAAGAGCAGCTTGGTCACATGGACATCGAAGTATTCCTTTAAAAGCTCCGGGGTCCCTTGGGCGCCTTTGCCAAAGCGATAATCCTCCCCGACCGCGACCGCTTCTACGCCAAGGGGGATGAGATATTGCTCAATGAACTCCCGCGGGCTCAAGGAGAAGAAAGATTCGGAGACTTCGGCGACATAAGCGAGGTTCGCGCCGGCGCGGTTTAGATAAAAGAGTTTATCCTCCAAGGCGGAAAGGAACCTTTTTCCTTTGCCATTAGGAAGATAGAGCGAAGGATCGTTCTCGAAAAGGAATACGCCAAAGGGCCTTTCCCCGGCGAACGTTTTCCCTTCTTCGATCAATTTCCGATGGCCGAGGTGCACGCCGTCGAAATCGCCGAGGGCGAGGACCAAGCCTTGCTTCTTCTGGGGATGGCCGTCTTGGAGCAATGCGATGACTTCCATTAGAACAATCCCCTTTCCGAGGCGTAAACGCCTTCCGCGACTTTATAATAGACGGCCAAGCCATCCCCTTGGTAGGTCAAAAGCAGTTTTTCCGCGGTTTCTTCGAGCGAGATCTTCACCCCGTTTTTGATTTTGGCCACCGAGGCTTCTTCGACTTCCCGTTTGGGAAGCTCGACCAACTCGCTTGGATCCACAAGATCGGCTGGTCCTAGCTCATCGAGCTTCTTCGCCTTCAAAAGCGAGATATCCCCCACCGCGGTTCTTCTTAGTTCGGTGAGGTAGCCAGTCGTCCCAAGCCTCTTCGCGAGATCTTCGCCAAGCGTCCGGACATAGGTGCCTTTGCTCACTTCGACGCGGAAGGAAACGATGCCGTCTTCATAAGATAGCAGTTCGGCTTTGCTCACTTCGATTTCGCGCGGCCGACGTTCGACCTCTTTCCCTCGGTGGGCCAATTCATAGAGGGCTTTGCCATTGATCTTGATCGCGCTTTGCATCGGGGGAATCTGCAGCGATTTCCCTAAAAGGCTCTTTAGAGCCTTCTCAATCGCATCAATATCCAACTTCGTATACGAGCCGTCGCCAGTTATCGTCCCGGTTGGATCCCCGGTATCGCTTTGATAGCCAAGCCGGAGTTTGGCTTCGTAGGTCTTCTTGCCGTCGGGGAGATAAGGGAGGTATTTGGTCCCTTTTCCCAAGGCCAAAATCAAAAGGCCGGAGGCAAAGGGATCCAAGGTCCCCAAATGACCGACCTTCTTTTGCGAAAACTTTTTCTGGATGCGGTTATCGACCGCGCGGGAGGTGAGGCCCACTTCTTTATCGAGCAAAAACAGCCCGTCCATCAGAGGCCTTTCTTGATCTTCTCGAGATCCTTCTCCTCGCGGTTGAGGGCTTCCTCGAGGGAAGCGGCTTCTTCGTAAGAGGAATCGTAGACGAAGACGATCTCCGGGACTTTGTATAAGTCCATCCGGCGCGCCAAAGCGCTGCGGACATAGCCTTCCGTCTTCACGAGCTCGGCAAAGTTCTGATGCGGGTATTTGGCGCCCAAAAACGTCACATAGACTTTGGCGATGGAGTTATCTTTGGCGAGGCGGACTTCGCTCACCGAAACGAATCCGATCTTCGGATTCTTAAGCTCCATCTGGCAGATGTCCATGATGTTGCGGCTGATCAGGGCTTTGATTCTTTGGCTTTTGTCCGCCATCTTATTCTTTCTCCACCATCTTGTAGGCTTCGACGACGTCGCCTTCTTTGACGTCGTTGAAATTCTCGATGGTCAAACCGCATTCGTAGCCTTCTTTGACTTCTTTGACGTCGTCTTTGAAACGCTTCAGGGAGCCGAGTTTGCCTTCGTAGATGACGATGCCCGCGCGCATAATGCGGACTTTGGAGCCGTTTTGGATGACGCCGGAAGTGACATAGCTTCCCGCGACGGTCCCGACTTTGCTGATCTTATAGATATGGCGGATCTCGACCTGGCCCATGACCTCTTCGACCATCTCGACTTTGACCATGCCCTTCATGGCGGCATTCATCTCATCGAGGAGTTCGTAGATGATCCTGTGCAAGCGGATCTCCACCCCTTCTTCCTGGGCTTTGGCGCGCACCCTGGCATCCGGGCGGACGTTGAAGCCGAAGATGAAGGCGCGGCTGGCCGAGGCCAAAAGGACGTCGGACTCGCTGATCGCGCCGGCTTGGGCGAGCAAGACCTTGATATGGATCTTGTCGGTGCTCAGTTTCTCTAAGCTTTGCTTCAACGCTTGGGCGGAGCCATCGGTATCGGCTTTGACGACGACATTGACGTCGGTGACTTCCTGGGCGTTGACCAAGTTATTGAGGTCGGCGAGGCTCATCGCCGCGGTGCCGGCCTGCTTCTGGGCCTTGGCTTCTAAGGCGCGCTTTTCGGCGATTTCCTTGGCTTCTTTCTCGCTGGGGAACGCCATGAAGCGGTCGCCGGCTTTCGGGACGCCGGAAAGGCCGGTGACGGAGACCGGGGTCGAAGGACCGGCGCTCTTAAGCACCTGGCGGAATTCATTGGTCATCCTGCGGATCTTGCCATAGATCTCGCCGACGACGACATAGTCGGTCGCCTGGAGGGTGCCGTTTTGGACCAATAAGGTCGCCTTGGGGCCCTCGCCTTTATCGAGGTTGGCTTCCAAGACCGTACCAATCGCATAGCGATTGGGATTGGCTTTGAGTTCCATCATCTCCGCTTTGAGGAGGACCATATCGAGGAGATCGTCGATGCCGATTTTCTTCTTCGCGGAGATCTCGCAGCTCATCACGTCGCCGCCATACTCTTCGAGGATGACGTCGTGGGCCATGAGCTCTTCTTTGACCTTCTGGGGGTTGGAGCCGGCTTTGTCGATCTTATTGATCGCGACGACGATCTCGGCCCCTGCTGCTTTGGCGTGGCCGATCGCTTCGATCGTCTGCGGCATGACGCCGTCATCGGCCGCGACGACCAAGATGACGATGTCGGTGACATTCGCCCCGCGGGCGCGCATTTCGGCGAACGCCGCATGCCCTGGGGTATCGATGAAGGAGATCTTCTTCCCCTTGATTTCTTTTT
>CADCLZ010000048.1:0-9269 GCA_902802365.1 uncultured Erysipelotrichaceae bacterium
ACTGATTCTGTCAGAAAAACTGATATTCTTTCCGATAAACATTATGATATCAATCACTACTCCCGGAACAATATATGCCAGTGGAATCAGAAGTCCCATGCTTCCAACAGATCCAAGAGCAGACGGTGTTCGATGTCCTCTCCTATCCAAAGAACCGTGGGAAGGGCCATGCTTTGAAAACCGGCTTCCGCGCCTTGTTGGAGAAGAATCCCGATTTGGATATCGTCGTGACCGCCGACGGCGATGGCCAGCATACCTATCCCGATATCCTCCGGGTGAAGAAGGTCGGCTCCCAGCATCCGAAAAGCCTCACGATCGGCTGCCGCGATTTCTCGCTCCCCGAAGTACCGGAGCGGAGCAGGTTCGGGAACCGTTTCTCGACCGGCTTCCTCCATCTGAGCACCGGGGCGAACGTCTCCGACACCCAAAGCGGATTAAGGGCGATCCCGAAGGCTTTGCTGCCGCTTGCTTTGAAGGTGCCGGGGAACCGTTATGACTACGAGATGTGCTTTCTGACCTCCTGCGTGAAGCTTTGGGGGATCTACGAGATCACGATCAAGACCGTCTACGAGGACAATAACGCGGTCAGCCATTTCCACCCGATGCCCGACTCGATGCGGATCTACCGGCCGTTATGGATCTATCTTTTGGTGGATCTGGGCCGTTATGGCTTAAGCCTCGCCTTGTTCCATTTCGCTTATCTTTGGCTTTTGGGAGCGGTGCCGCCCCATTACGCCTTATTGATCGCTTCGGCGGCCACCTCCGCCCTTACAGGCGGTTTGGCGCTTCTATTGGTCAATCAACTGGTGTTCTATTCCCCGGGGAAAAGAGGGAGGCAGGTCCTTCATTATCTGATCATGATCGGCTTGTTGGCGAGCCTTAGCCTGCCGTTGCTCTTCTTGCTTTGGATGCTTTTCCCAACCGTTTCCCCGACTTTCTTCAAGGCGATCCTCGATTTCCAGGTCATGAGCGCGATCTACGGCCTTAACCTCGTGGTGGTGTTCGTCCGCCGCGGCTATATCAAAGCCAAATGAGCGAGAAGAAAGAGAAGAAACCCCATATCTATACCCCGCGCGACCCCAAGGTCGTCTCTTTCACGATGTCGCATATCCGCGGGAAGGAAACCGGGATCGAGGTAAAACTTCGCAAGGCATTGAGGGAACGCGGCTTCACCTATCGGAAGAACTCCTCCCGCGTCTATGGCCATCCCGACATCGTAAACAGCCAGGAGAAGATCGCGATCTTCTGCGACTCCGAGTTCTGGCATGGCTATCGTTTCGAAGAGAACGAGAAGAGCATCCGTTCCCATCGCGAATACTGGATCCCGAAGATCAAACGGAACATCGAACGCGATCAGGAAGTAAACGCCCAGCTCAAAAAAGAGGGTTATGCCGTCCTCCGTTATTGGGGCTTCGAGATCGAAAAGGAATTAGACCGCGTGGTGGCGGAGATCCTCGCCGTGCACACGCGGCGGAAGATGGCTTTGGAGTATGCCAAGCAAGGCCTATTGAAGACCACCCTTTGCTATTTCGAGAAAGACGGATGCTATCTCATGCTTTATCGGAACAAAAAGAAGAACGACCTCAACGAAGGCAAATGGATCGGGGTCGGGGGCCATGTGGAAGTTGGCGAGACCCCGCTTCGATGCGTGAAGCGCGAATTCCTCGAGGAAACGGGCATGCGATTAACGCGTTACGCCTACCGCGGGTACGTGGACTTCCTCAATGACAAATACCCGCCGGAGCGCATGTACCTTTACGTCGGCAAGCAAGCGGAAGGGGAGCTCAAAGAGTGCGACGAAGGGGAACTCCGTTATATCAAGAAAGAAAAGGTCGGGGAACTAAGCCTTTGGGAAGGCGATAAGATCTTCTTGCCGTTATTGCTCCAAGACGACGGCGTTTTCCATCTCTCGCTTTATTACCATGGCGATGAGCTGATCGAGGCGATCGGCCCATCTTACGAAGAGAAGAAGCCGAAGAAAAAGCGGAAGCGGAGGAAATTGGCGGGGCGCAAGTCTATTTAACTTGGCTTCCGAACCGATATAATAAGCGGCGTGGAAAAACATATTCTCGCCCTTGATTTAGGAAAAGGCTCGCTGGGGATGGCGATCTCCAGAAGCGGTCTTTTCGCGACCCCTTTGGCGAATCTCCGCTTCAAGGCCGGCGAATACGAAGAAGCCATGGCAGGCATTAGGAAAGCCGTCGAGCGCGAAGAGGTCCTCATCTTCGTCCTCGGCCTGCCTTTGTTCCCCTCGGGCGATGAGTGCGAGATGACCCCGATCTGCCGGAAGTTCGGCGAACGCCTCCGAAAAGAGTTCCCGAACATCCCGCTTCATTTCCAAGACGAACGGAATTCCACCGTGGAGGCCAGCGAGATGATGCACGCTTCCGGAGAGAAGGCGAAGAAGCAGAAAAAGCACATCGACTCCGGGGCGGCGATGATCATCTTAGAACGCTACCTCAAGAGCATCGGTCAGTTATGAAAAAAGGGCTTTAGCCCTTTTTCTTTAATAATAGTTCTGGGCGTCGCCCGTCTGGATCGCCGACCCGTAATACTCCCCGGCGTTATAGGCGAGGGTCTCGCTGTCATAGAAGCGGTTATCGTAGAAAGAAGATACCGTCCCCGTTTCGGTATGGAGGGTGTAGGTCGTGACGAAGAGGATCTTCTTCGAGGTGATGTAATACTGATTCGCCTGGTCGTTCCAGCAGTCTTGATAGCTGCCGGTGGAAACATTGGCGAGGCCGAGGTCGATCGTCGCGGTGATGAGGGAATCCGAGGCTTCTTCCTTCCCTTCGGAGGAAAGGATGTTGAGGCCGAGGGTGCCATAAAGCTTCGTCAAGGTCTTTTCCCTGCCGGCATTGGCATTGACTTCCCTGCCGAGGATATAGGCATCCAAGATGCCGAGCATGTTGGTGTGGGCGAGCTCGCCGACGTTGAGTTTGAAATCCCAGCGGAGGGATTCGCTCAGCTTGCTGTAGGTGAAGCCGTTTAGGACGTCCTCGAAATGGATGGATTGGCCCTCGCTATCGGTCGTTCCGATATTAAGGAGGCTCGACCGGATGCCGAGCATATATTCGACGATCCAGCCGACCATATCGTTCTTGAATTCGTTGCCGGTCATCTTCACCTGATGGGTGAGGGCGGAGAGGCTATCGCTATAGATGTCGACCCGGCGGATATAGACGTGGCCGCCGGTGGCTTCTTCGTTGCCCGAATTATGGTAATAGAAGCTCGTGTAGCGGTGGCCGCCGATCAAATGGAGCGACAGCGGCGAGTTGATGCCGGTCGCGATGATCGGGAGCGAGATGTTGCCGAAGATCTTAAGCGACCGCCCTTTGACGGCGATCCAGGCATCGAGGTCGATCGTGATGTTGCCCAAGCTCAGGGTGACCGTGCCGTTAAGGTGGTAGGAATTGTAGCCGCGCGCATCTTGGCCGAGGAACAAGGTGCCGGAAAGGTATTCGATCAAACTCTTCAGCGAGCTGAAGTCATAAGTGGAGGAGGCGTTGCGGCTTTCGAGCAAAGAAGCGATCCGGGGATCCGCGGCGGCGATCGAGGCTTTGCTGACCGCGCCCTTGAGATCATCGATCCCGATGTTGAGGTAGATCAAGGTGCTCACGCTCCCGTCGGCGCTGGCCATCGCGGTGGATACTTCGATGCGCGATAAGCCGCCGTCGGCCGAGGCGAAGGAAAGATCGATCTTGAGATTCTCCGCGGTGCCAAGCAGAGTCTTGGAGATCTCGAAGTGATCCTTATTCGCGCCCAAAGAGGCGTCGACGAGGATGCCATTGGTGAGAAGCGGGGCGATCTCGCGATTTTGCAGTTTGGAGAGAAGCGATGTCCCAGAGGTGCCATCGAGGAGGCTGGTGATCCTTTCATCGGTGGAGCCCATGAGCTCGGAGAGGACATCGAAGATGCCGTCCAAGGAATGGATGGAGAAGCGGCCCATTAGGCCCTGATTGCTCTTGGGGTCGGTCCTGGGGTGTTTCCCGTCGACATTGGTATTGGCGTCGTTTTTGGAGTCATAGCTAAACAGCATATTGTTCACCGCGCCGGTTAGGGAGGCGGTCCAATCCTCGGAGGTATCTTCCTTCTCCTGCTCGGTTTCCGGGCCTTCGACGAAGATGCTCACATGGTGGTCGTTGGTGTAGTCGGGTTTGCGGTCGACGAAGGTGGCGGTGCCGCCGCCGATCTTCTCGGCGAGGTTGAAATAGCCGGAACCTGAGAAGGTAAAACCTTCTTGGTTGATGCTTTGGCCATCGATTTGGTAGGTGGTATCGGGCTCGGCATCGTTTTTGGAAGCCTGCAGGATATAGCCATTCAAGGAGAAAGCGGCGGATTTCGAGCCGAAGAGGTCATTCATCTGCTCGGTGATGCCCGGGAGATGGTCCATGCTCTTGTAGTCGGAGGGGTCGAAGTCGTCTTCTTCGTATTCGTCGATCATCAAAGTTCCGCTGACGCCGAAACCGCCGAAGACGAAATCGGTGAAGGAGATCGCCGCGAGGTGATTGAGTTGGCCTTCTAAAAGGATCGAAAGCGAGCCGGAAAGGCCGAAAGAGGCGGTGTTGACCTCGATGAGGATATCCGCTCCGCCTTCAAGGCGGCTGATGGAGGAGATGATCCTAGAATAGGTTCCGTCATTGATCGCTTCGGAAAGCGCGTCGCTCCCCAAGATGTCATCGAGGAGGCTGCCGCCGGTCGAGAAGCTGCCGAAGAAGCCGTTTAAGGTATCGTTGGCGATCAAGGGGTCGTTGGCGAAGTCTTTGCCGCTGGCGATCAGCCCATCCAAGACCGCTTTGGTGGTGTTGGCCTTCAGGATGCCATTCACGTCGAGATAACCGTTATAGCCATCGCCGCCGAGGATATGGAGATCGAGGTATTGCTCGCTTCCTCCGCCCACCAAATCGATGCCCGCGGCCACCGAATCGAAGGAGCCGCTGGAGAAATCGACGTTGGCGGAGAGCTTGGCGACGATCGATTCGTCGACCGCCGGATAGTTCTTGGAAGTCTCGCTCACATAGGCGTCCTCATGGTGGGAGAGGAATAAGCCTTCTTCGGAGAGCGAGGAATCGCGATACGCCTTTAAGGAGAAGCGTTTGCTCTTCGCGTAGCGGGCGATCTTCTCGAATAAGGCGGTGGAGTTGAGGATCGGGGCATAATCATCCGCGTTTTCGGGGGCCGAGAAAGAATGCTCCGGGGCCAATGGGTCGATCTTCGCGGAGAAGGAAATGCTCAATCCGGATTTGATCTGGAAAGAAGACTGGCTGAGGTTTGCCTCTTTGGCGGGGAGGTCGACGCCTTTAAGCGCATAAGAGCCATCGCTTGCAAAGCCGATCGGAAGCGTCTTCTCACCCAATGGGAGATTCCAGATGAAATAAGGGGCGGAGTTCCGCTGGGTCTGCTCGATGCCCTCAAAGGACTGGAGGACCTCATTCAGATCGATCGAGGCGCCTCCTTCTAGATTCGGGGTGGCCAAAGAGGCGCCGTCGGTGAGGATGCCGAGGATGTCGTCGATCAGGTAATCGAGGTCGCCGAACTCATATTGGTAGATGCCGCCGGTCAAAGGATCCTGGGAGAGCCCGGCGAGCGGGGAGTCGTAAGAAGCGATGTTTGCCTTATAGGCGAAAGAGTAGGCGCTTGGATCGTCGAGGTTGCTCACCGCGAAATAGACGACGTCATCGATCAAAGAGAGATCGAGCTCGCGGCGGACCTCATTATAGGCTAAGGGAAGCGCGAGATTGAGGTCGAGGGAATGAAGAGAAAGCATATCGCCGAGCCGGAAGCAAAGGCTCCCGTTATCGGCGGTGAGCCGATGCTTGGCGTTCCCGTTCGCGGAAGCTTCCAAGCAGAAGGAATCGAAAGACAGCGCGAAGCCTTCTTGGGCGCCTTGGGAGAGGCTTTGCTGGATGCTTCTGGCCGCGAAGGTCTTATTCTCTTCTTTCGCCGGCTCCGCTTTGGCTTCGTGCGGGAAGCAGGAAGTAAGCGCAAGGGAAAACAGCGCCGCCAATAAATGGGCGTTTTTCCGATTGAAGGCGCGGAGCCTATTTTCCCTTGCGGTGAGTTTCATGGATTCGAATCAGTTGATGCCGAGATAATGGTTGCCCGGGAGGGTCGAGCCATCGTAGGTCTTGAAGGCGCCAAAGACGTTTTGGGCGGCCATGTCACTGCCATCGTCGGCGAGGAAGTATTGCTGATAGCCGTTATCGGCAAAGCCATCGGTGTAGACGCCGTTGGCGACGTTAAGAAGGCTGAGGCTCACGCCCGCGGAAGCGGCGCGGATCTTGCCGCCGAGGTCCATCGCCACCGAGAGATCGATGTTGGACAACGTCTTCCAGGTCGCGCTCTCTTGGGCGTCGGAGAGGCTTCTGCCTTCCATCTTGATGGTGAGATCGCCGAGGATCGCCGCCTCATCGATCAATTCGCCGAGGTCGAAGCCGAGGGCCCAAGACGGATGGTTGGCTTCTTGGTTGTCGTAGATATAGCCGGAGAGGACGTCCTCCATATGGAAGGCGCGCTTGGTGAGGAAGTCGGGGAGGGCGGTCGAAAAGCCGCTTTCCTGCGCGGGGGCGCTTTGCTCGGCAGCGACGAAGTTCTCCTGATCGATGCCAAGGACATAGGTGAGGAGCCAGCCCAGGGCGTTATAGGAATAGGTGGTTCCCTCCGGAGCCTGGCCGAGGAACTCGTTGCCGCTTAAGCGGAGCGAATCCTTGACCGCGCGGACTTTGCCATAGGAAGAATCGCGGGTGATGTAGAGATCGCCGCCATTGCTGGTGGAGGAACCGCCATGGTAATAGAGGTCGACGTTGCGGTAGCCTTCCATCTCCTGGGCGCGGAAGTAGATCGAGCTATCGGGGGCGTTCAGCCCTTTGATGAGCGGGATGTTATGGAGCTTCAAATGAGCGTGGATGTCCGAGCTATTGACCTTGAGGAAGAGGCGGATGGCGAATGGCTTCATCTCATAGCCGGCGAGATCGAGCTTCACCGCGCCTTCTAGGTCATAAGTGGCGTAGGTGTTGGTCGCGGTCTTCCCTAAGTCGAGGGAGCCGATGCCGAAATCGGCAAGATCATAAAGCGAGGAAAGATCGGTGAACTGGCCAAGGTCAAGGGTTGCCATATCGCCGAAGACATAGACGTTCTCCGGATGGATGAGCGAGGTGGCGTCAAGGCTTAAGCAGACGCTTGCTCCACCATAGGTGACCGCGAGGCTCTTGAGCCCGCCTTGGTTCGGCTGATAGACCAACTCGAGGCTGACGTCTTCTTCGCTTCCGAAGAGATTTCCATTCAAAACGAAGGTATGGGTGTCGCCGATTAACGACGAGGATTTCAGAACCTTCTTGTCGAGGAGGGAGAAGAACTTGTAGTCGATGAGGTTCTCGCCGAGGTTCTCGCCCGCGACTTGGCTGACGGCGCCGGCGACTTTCTCAAACGAGAAGGAATCCGCTTTCTCTTCCTGCGGCATCATGCCTTGGACGAGGTCGATGAGGTCATTGATCGACGAGAAGGGGAGATAGCCTTTGAGGGCTTCGCTCTTGGGCTGGGTGCGGCTCTTCCCGCGCGAGTCGGCGCCTTGATAGGAGCCTTCGCTTTCGGGGATGAAGTCATCGTTATGCGAATCATAGGCGAAATAGACGGCGTTAAGCTCGTCGTTGAGCGCATCATCGCCATTTAAGTGGAGGGAGAAATGATGATCCTGGGTATAGGAGGTCGAGATCTGCTCGACGTCGACTTTCATGCCCAGGGCTTTCTGATTGAGGTCGAAGGCGACCGGGGCTTCGAAATTCACGGCTTTGTCTTGGCCGACTTCGTCGACGCCGCCGGTTTTGATCGAACCGGAGAGGGTGAGCTCGCCCGCTTTGCTATCGGCGATCGCTTCGATTTGCTCAGCAAGGCCAAGCAAATGATCGAGTTCGCCGTATTCGGCGGCTTCTTCGTTGCTGAGGGAAGGTTCTTGATAGGCGGCGAGCTTGATCGTGCCATCGAGTTGGAACGAGGAGAGCTTCAATCCGCGGAAGGAGATCCCGGAGAGATAGGTATCGATGCCATCGACGTCATAAGAGCCATCGAGGAGGATCGAGATCCTGCCTTCGAGGTTCAGCGGAGCCAAGGTGAGGTTAACCTCTATGAGGTTATCCGCGGTTTCGATCGATTCGATGAAATCGAGGACGCCTTCGTAATGGCCGGCTTTGAGGTCTTCGATGACGGACGGGGTCGTCAGTTCGGGGAGGACTTCGTCAAGCACCTCGGTGATCCCTTCGCTTTGGAGGGCGGTTTCCTGGCCATCGGCGCCGGAGGAGATCAAATCGCTGATCTTGGCGTAAAGGGCATCGAAGGTCGCCTTGCTCATCTTCGCCTTGAGGAGGTCGTCGAGGTTGACGTAGGTGGCCTTTTCTTGGTCATAGATCGCGGAGATCGATGTGGTGGCGTTCTCCGAGGAGAAAGATAGCGAAGCGCCGAAGGCGTTCATTGCGCCGTCGGAAAGATCGACGCTCCCGTCCAAAGAGAGGGTCGCGGTCTCGATGACGTCTTCTTGGGTCAACGGTGCGCCTGCGTCCACGGAAGCTTTTTTGTAATGGGTGAGGAGGAGCCCGTCTTCATTCTCGCCATGGGTGGTGGTCAGACCGAGCTTCGGGGTCACCGCATAATGAGCGATCTTCTCGAAGAGTCCGGCGGAGTTCTTGAGGTTGAGGTAGCTTTCCGCGTCTTCGGGGACGAGGCTGTCCCAATTGAGGGCGTCGGCGCCTTGATTGATCTTCGCGGAGACTTTGAGGGAAGCCTTGAGGACGCCGTTCTCGCGGATCTCAAACGGAGCCTGCTCATCGTGGGAGGCGCCGGTTTTGGCCGGGAAATCGACTCCGGCGAGCTGGAGGTTTTCATCATAGGGGAGGCCGATCGAATAGGTTTGCCCGCCCAAAGGGAGATTCCAGATGAAGTAATCGCCTTCATCTTCGAGTTCATTCAGCGAATCCATGATCATCTGAACCGGGTCCTCGGCGCCTTCTTCGCCGTCACCGCTTTCCGATTCGCCGCCCAAAGAGAGCGAGGGGAGGGCGAGGTTGATCCCGCCATCGCTGAGGATGGTGAGGATGTCCTCGATGATCCAGTCGAGGTCGCCGTATTCGAATTGGAGGATGCCGTTGGTGATCGGGTCGAGCTGGGTGTTGCCTTCCCCGTCGAGATCATCGCTGGCCGCGACCGAGACTTTGTATTTGACGTCCCAGGTGTCGGCGTCGTTATCCTGGATCTTGAAGTAGATCTCATCGTGGATGAGG
>CADCLZ010000048.1:9307-12782 GCA_902802365.1 uncultured Erysipelotrichaceae bacterium
GCGCCTTGGGCGTCCAGCTTGTTGCCGGTCAACGGGTCGTTGGCGTCTTTTCCGGGCAGATACGCCTCCAAGGTTTCGAAATCGAGGGCAAGGCCGGCGCCGGTCGCCTGATTGATCAGGTGGTTCACGAAGGTCTTGGCTTTGGTTTCCTCGACGTTGATATGCCCCCCGTTATTGACGACGACCGTCTGATTGGGGGTGGGCGGGATCAGGTTGACCGCCGTCGCGGTGCCGATGCCGAACAAAAGACCGTAGACCCCGATGGTGCCACCGAGTTTGATGATCTTCTTTTTATTCCATTTGATGCGCTTCATTGTCTAACCTCCTGGAATCAATTCGCGTAAGGTACATTGTCTTTGAGCCCGGGGATCGGGAAGATCCCATCGGATTCATAGGTTGTGGTGATCGTGCCTTCGACTTCGCTCGAGATCACGGGCGAGATCGCGGCTTTGTATTTCTCGTGGCTGGTCATCTCCAAGAGGTTGAGCTCTTGGTCAAAGACCATTTGGAGATGGCTGAACGAGAAGACGGGGTATCCATAGAGGTCCGAGGTGTGCTTCATCTGGACCTTGTAGTCCTCGCAGGCGAGGTTGACGTCGAGCTCCAACTCGAGGAGATATCCCACATCGGTCTTTTGCAAGGAGGTGGGAACGCCTGATGGGGCATCGTCTCCCTCTTTGACGTAGGTATATTCCGTGATGTTGTAATTGGAGAGGTGGCCGGAGATCGTGTAGCCGACCGTCGCCTTGAAGGCTTCGGGATCCTCAAAGGTCTCTTTCTTGCTCTCATCCCAACTCGCTTTGGAAGCGTCGGAGCTGATCGTCTTCTCCTTGGAGGGGTAGAGGGTGGAGACTTGCTGCTCATCCTCATACATCCGCCAGCCGGTCTGGATGTCGAGGCCGCCTTCCGATTTGGAGAGCGACTCCTCGAAGTATTGATCGCCGTTTCGGATCGCCGCCGAGCGGATGTGCTGGGTGACGAGGCCCATGGCGACCGCTTCCCCTTTGGCGGTGGAGCGGTGGTTCTCGGTCCGGGCGAATTTGATCAACCCGATGTTGGCCACTTCCCAGGGTTCCAGCTCCTCGTAATCCTTCGCCTTCTGATAGCGTTCCATCAGCGCGTCTTGATCGATCTGGAGCGTCGCCGCGTCGATCTCAATTATCTGAGGATTGTCGGTCAGCTTATGGTAGAGGAAGCCCGAGGCGAACCCGGCCCCGATGGCGAGGATTGCGCTCCCGCCCCAGATCAATCCGGCGCGGATTGGCTTAGGGAGGAAGCGGCGTTTCGCTTTCGGCGGCTCTTGAACCGCTTCGTCTTGCTGTTCGATTTGCTTTTTTTCTTCGATGTCTTTTCCCATCGCCACGTATTTTCGCGCGTATAAGCGGGAGCGCGCTCTATTTCGCCGAAAATCGGGGTGATGATTTGGAGAAAGCGATTCTCCATAAAAGAGAATTCCGCCTAGCATCGGCTCTTTTTTCCCTGCAAAAGTCCGCTTTCTTAGAAAAAGAGAGAATAAAAAAAGAGGCCCAAAGGCCTCATTGATCTTGTCTATTTCAGTTCGTGCCGTGGCGGCGGATGAAGATCATCAGGATGATGATGACCTGCAGCGGGACGCAGACGCTCAGGATATACCAAATCACTTCGCCGATGACGAATTGGAAGTGGAAGCAGACCGCGAGGACCAAACTCCAGATGAAGGCGGAGAGCAAGACGATGTTGGCGATGCCTTTGCCATAGAAGAAGCGGCTGAACGCCAAGGAGACGAAGCAGCAGACGGGGACCGCCCAGATGAAGGCCATCCACGAGGTGCCGATCTCCCCGCGGATCAAGGCGGAGACGAAGATCAAGGTGGCGACGAGGAAGACGGCGACATTCAAAAGCGATAACACGATCGCCTTATTGACCCCCTGCGGGTCTTTGGGCGCCTCCATGTTCTCGACCACTTCCTGAAGGGATTCGGGCTGCTGCTCGGTGATCAGGAAATCAATCGTCACCCCATAGTAATCGGCGAACTCTTTGAGGATGTCGACCGAGGGGATGGCATAGCCGAGTTCCCACTTCGAAATCGACTTATCGCTATAGTGGAGGACATCGGCCAATTGCGATTGGGTGAGGCCCTTCTCCTTACGGAGGATAGCGAGGTTGTTACCGACGATGTGCGAGAGGTCTTGCATACAACTTATTGTACTTATCTTGCCCGCGTTTTTCAAAAAATCATTTGCCCGTCCTTTTTCCCGCGATTGCTCTTATAATGTTCGCAGATGAAGAAAACCCGCTACGCGCTCCTGCTGCTCATGACGTTTGCCCTCGCTTCCTGCGAGAAGGAGATTTCCTATTCCTTCAGCGAGAAGGAAGACAAAAGCCTCGAGTATTTCGCAAGCCTTAAACAAGCGATCCAGAACGAGCTTTCGCAGGATAACATCGGCTACCGTTCCACCGATTTCGCCGGCGAGGCGATCTTCGTGAGTGAAGCCGGGCTCATCAGCAAGGAACGCTCCATCGCCTTAGGGGCCAAAGAAGCAAAGCTTTTGGTCAATAACATCAACGGCACCGTCGAAGAGCTCGACCTCCTCGGCGAGATCAATGAACTCAATTTCTATTACGACGATAAGGCGTTGCTCTCCGATTCGGCCTCGATGGGCGTCTATGTCGATGACTCGACCGCCTATTACGATGTGAGCGCGGCCACCAAATTCTTCGAGGAAAGCGGGGGCGCCCTCCGCGAGGTTCTGGAGGAGATCATCCCTTCCAGCTCCTCCTCTTCCAGCAGCGAGGAAGGACAAGGGGAAAGCTCCTTCGACTTTGATTTGAATCTTCCCGAAAAAGGCAAGATCGTCGGCGACTCGGGAAGCGAATTCGGCGCGATGCTCGCCTTGGCCCCGTATCTGCTTAAGATGAGCGCCGGCGATGTGGTGGACTCCTTGAAGGACGAATACGATGAAGATCCCTCCGCCTTCAGCTTCTCGCGCGATAAGAATGATGTTTATACCTTCGAGCTCGCCCCGAATGAGGAAGATTATCTCGAGACCTTGATCCTGCTCGCCCTCGATAGCTATTTCCTTGAGCAGGGGGGCAGCGTTCAAATCGGCGACGCCACTTTGGAGCAGCAGGATGTGGACGAAGCCCTCGAGGAGATTTTCGCCACGGTAAACGTCGATACTTTCCTGCTGCGGAGCCGCTATAAGGAAAGCGGGTTCCTCTCTTTCGAATTCAACCTCACTTTGTCTTTTGACCCCAAATTGACCGAGACCAGCACCCTCGATGTTCTGAGTGATGGTGACTGTCAGCTTGGCACCTGTCTGCATGAAGACAATCTGGCAAGTACGGCTCTCTACACCTTCGGGCAGAGCCTCAGTGGTAACAACCATGTCGTAGTCGATGCCCTTGATGAAGTTGCCTTCCTCGTCCTTGCTGTAGTCCTCGTTGGCAATCTCAACAGATACCCACTCGGGAATCTCATCGGCTTCCTCACCGT
>CADCLZ010000049.1 GCA_902802365.1 uncultured Erysipelotrichaceae bacterium
TCTTCCTCGGCGACGATGAAAATCATCGTCCGTCCGATGATCTCCGCCGATCTTTCCCAAGTCGTCGAGATTTCCAAAGAATGCTTTGAGACTCCATATGATGAAGATAACTTCCGCTTTGAGCTCCTCAAGAATCCCTTCGGCCATATCTTCGTGGCGGTCGTCGATGCCCAAGTGGTTGGCCTCATCGATTTCATGCTGACCTTTGATTCGGCCTCCATTTGCCTTTTTGGCGTCAAAGAAGCCTTCCGGAAACACGGCGTTGGGACCAGGCTTCTTGGGGCGACCCTGGCCTTCTTAAAGGAGCAGAAGGAGCCGGTTTCCTTCCTGACCTTGGAAGTTAGAAAAGACAATGAAGCCGCGCAAAAGTTCTATAAACGGCACGCTTTTGAATATATTGTGACCAAAAAACAATATTATGAAGACGGCGAAGACGCCCTCTATTTCGTAAGGAGCCTCATCAATGACTAGGATCCTGGCAATCGAATCAAGCTGCGACGAAACCGCGGTGGCGATCACCGAAGGCGGGAAGCTTTTGGCCAACGTCATCGCGACCCAGGTTTCCGTCCACGAAAAATATGGCGGCGTCATGCCGGAGATCGCCTCGCGCCTGCATGCCGAGAACATCACCGTCTGCCTGAACGAGGCTTTGGCGAAGTCGCATTTGGCCCTTTCGGACATCGATGCTTTCGCCGTGACCCGCGGCCCTGGCCTTATCGGCTGCCTCCACGTTGGTTTACAAGCCGCGAAAACCCTCGCGATGCTTTATCAAAAGCCCTTGATCCCCGTCCATCATTTGGCCGGGCATATCTATGCCAACGAATATGCGGGGAATTTCATCTATCCACTACTTTGCGTAGTCGTTTCCGGCGGAAATACCGAGCTGGTCGTCATGAAAGGCGACCTCGACTTCGCGATCGTCGGCGAAACGATGGATGATGCGGTCGGGGAATGCTATGACAAAGTGGCGCGTGTCTTGGGTTTGCCATATCCCGGCGGGCTTCCGATCGATCAGCATGCCAAACTTGGGCAGCCCACGTATGAACTGCATCCGCCGAGAATGCCGCACGATACCTTAGATTTCTCCTATTCTGGGTTAAAAACCCAGGTCATCAATTTGGTCAACACCTTGAAAATGAAAGGCGAGCCGGTTCGTTTGGACGATATGGCGCGTTCCTTCCAAGATGTCGCGATTAAGATGGTCGTCGATCGGGCAATGCGTGCCGCGAAGAAATATGCGGTGAAGCAGATCGTCCTTGCCGGCGGCGTCAGCGCCAACTCGCATCTGCGCGAACGGATGAAGGAAGAATCCGCCAAACGGAAGCTGGATTTGATCATCCCGCCGCTATGGTGCACGACCGATAACGCGGCGATGATCGCCAAAGTCGCCGAACGGCTCTATGAACGGAAGGTCTTTGCCCCGTTAACCCTCGGGGTCGATCCCAACTGGCGGATCGACGAATGGGACAAATTCGATTGATCCAGGCAATTAGCCGTCTTTCTTGGGACGGCTTTTTCTTTCCGAAAAAGATTCGGTTAAGCTCTACAAAAAAGCCCGTAGGGGCTTTATACTTAACAGGCTATGCAAGAAAAAGCCATCACTATCAAAGAGCTCTATGACGAGCTGAAACAGGGGAAAGACCTCCTGAAAAGCAACCCGGTCTACATCGCTGGCTGGGTGCGTACCAATCGAGCGAGCAAAGCCGTTGGTTTCCTCGAAATCAATGACGGTTCGGCCTTTAAGTGCGTTCAAGTCGTTTATGATGAAAAGCTCCCCAACTTTGAAGAAGCCTCCCATTTCCTCACTGGCGCCTGCCTTGGGATCCGTGGGGAGATCGTCTTGACCCCGGAGATGAAGCAGCCGTTTGAGATCCACGCCAAAGAGATTCTTCTTTTGGGCAATGTCTCCGAAGACTATCCGCTTCAGAAGAAGAGGATGAGCCTAGAGTATCTCCGCGAAATCGCGCCGATGCGCCCACGCACCAACACGTTCAACGCGCTCTATCGCGTGCGTTCCAAACTCGCGATGGCGATCCATTCCTTCTTCCAAGAGAATGGCTTTGTTTATGTCCATACCCCCGAGATCACGACCAATGACGCCGAAGGCGCGGGCTCGGTTTTCTCGGTGATCACCGATGCCAAAGACCCGGTGAACGATTTCTATGGAAAGCCTGTTTCCTTGACCGTCTCCGGTCAGCTCCACGTTGAGCCTTTCGCCTTGGCGTTTGGCAAGGTCTATACCTTTGGCCCGACCTTCCGCGCGGAAAAGTCGAATACCCCGCGCCATGCTTCCGAGTTCTGGATGATCGAGCCGGAAATGGCGTTCGCCGATCTAGAAGACGACATGGAGGTCATGGAAGGGTGCATCAAATACTGCATCCGTTACATCTTGGAGAACTGCCCGGACGAGATGAAGTTCTTCGATACCTTCATCGCCAAAGGCACGATTGAGAAATTGGAAGCCGTCCTTGCGAAACCGTTTAGGAAGATGACTTATACCGAAGGTATCGAGTGCCTCCAGAGTGCGGTTAAGGCTGGCCATAAGTTTGAGAATCCGAACCTCACCTGGGGCGTTGATCTCCAGTCCGAACACGAACGTTATCTGACCGAAGAGGTCGTCAAAGGCCCGGTGTTCCTCACCGACTATCCGAAACAGATCAAAGCTTTCTACATGAAAGAGAATCCCGACGGCAAAACCGTGGCCGCCTGCGATTGTTTGGTTCCTGGCGAAGGGGAGATCATCGGCGGGTCCCAGCGCGAAGATAACTACGATGTCCTCAAGGCCAAGATGGATAAGATCGGGAATACCCAAGGCTTGGAATGGTACCTCAACCTCCGCAAGTTCGGCGGCTGCGTCCATTCTGGCTTCGGCATCGGCTTCGACCGTTTATTGATGTATATCACCGGCGTCGCGAACATCCGCGATACCGAACCGTATCCGAGAACCTCCAGCGCGATTAAGTATTGAGTTTCATTATGCCCGAGACGATTGAAAGACAAGCGGAAGAGAAAGAAGAGCTCACTCCCGAGGAAGAAGCCAAACGCGGCTTGGCCCGGAAACGGCTTTTCTATACCCTTTTGGCGTTGACCGCCGCTTTGATCATTTTGATTGGCTGGGCGATCGTGGAGCATGTTGTCTAAAGATGGAAGCGCAGGTGGAGAAAAAAGCCCTTCCGAAGAAGGTGGCCGCTGGCTATGCGTTGATCAACATCGGATCAACGCTCCTATTGATCATGACGACTCTTTTGACCGTCTTGATCGTTTTGGCGTTTACCGTCGCCTTCGACGAGCTCGACTTCACCAACCCGGAAACGATCGCCGATCTGGTCTTCGATTTCGTGATTGCCCTCTTTTATATCGCCGCGGCAATCGCGGGTTATAACTACACTGCCCACCGGAGCTTTTTGGTTTGGATGGTCGGCGTGGCAGCGATCGTTTTCTTCGTGATCTTCATCTATCAGAGCATCGATTTCGGCATGCGGATTTACCAGCAGGGGTTCGAGCCGTTCTACCTCGTTGAAATCGGGGGCACCATTCTGACCCAAACCATCTACTTCATCGGTTGGTGGATTTCCAAAGACTATTTCGAAGACTGATCAAAGACGATTGGAATCGTTTGGATCCATTTGTTCCGGGCTGAGCGGGATATTTTTCGGATCGACTTCGTTGACCCTTAATCCTTTCAAGGATTTCTCGAAGACTTCTTGGCTGCGTTTGCGGATGGTGAAGGTGCGGACCATATAGCCTTGGGCGGCGTATCAATACGCCAAAGCGCCAACGACGATCAACACGACTTCGATATAGGAAGCCAGGTGCTCGATTTCGAAGCGCGGATAGCCCTCCACGAGCGCTGGCCACTGAGCAAGCAAGGTGATGCCGAAAACCTTCGTGTAATTATCCGGATTCCCGAAGTCCCACACGAAGAGGAGATCGACGAATTCCTCGAAGATATTGTGATCGAAGGTCGAAGTGATCGAAGAGTAGATCACCCAAGTCAAAACGCCCACGGCGATGATGAGGAACGGGAAGAAACTCTGACGGAAGAACAGGCGGAGGTTCTTTTTCGCCCCGAGCTTACGGTAAGCGGCCGGGTTATTGACCACGTGGGTGACGGCCACGTCATATAGCATTGTGTCCGCGGCTTTGGCCTGATGCAGCAAGATGGCGCGGATCGCCATGCCAATGAGGCCAAGGATCAAGAAAACGAAGAACAAAAGCACGATCACGATGATCAACGCGCGGCGATCGCTTTCGTTCATCGATGAGGCCAACAAAGGGAGGAAGAACTTATTCATCGTCGTTTCCTCCGTGGTATTCCGCAGTCGAGAAAGGCTCGTCGTCATCACGAGAATGAGCGAAACTCGGCGTGGATTGCTGCTGATTCAAAGGACGCATATTGAGGGTGGTCCGGTAGGGGTTTTCCTCTTGGCTAAGCTGCGGCGGGACGTTCTCTGGGGAAAGATAAGGATTCTGCTGGGGAACCTGCTGATATTGCGGGTTCATCGGCTGCTGATTGATGGCGGGATTCTGCTAGGGCATCTGCTGGTAAGGCTGATTGAAATAAGGAGGCTGCTGCCCTAAGGCAGGGTTTTGGTCAGTCATCGGCTGCTGATAATAATTCTGCTGGACGTAAACATTATTGGCCGGAGCGGGGGCCGGCTCTTCCTTTTCTTCCTTCAAACCATAGGTTTTGGCCAAGATGGCTTGGGCCTTCACATCCTCGGGATAGGGCGGGAAGATCTTCTCGCCGCGGAAGAAGCGGAAAACGATCGCGAAGAACTCGAAGAGGCAGCGGATGAATCCGACGAGAGCATAAAAGACAACCCCGACGAGAATCAGGGGGAACAAGAGGATATAGAGCAAGCCGAGGCCGAAGTTTTTCAGGAATTTGAGCATTATTCTTTCCCTTGCCCGTTAATTGTAGGTTCCAAAGGGAATTTAAACAACGACAAGTTGTTTAGCGATAAACCGAGCAACAAACCCGCGAATGGGCAGCCAACTAGGAGCATCGCCTTGATGAGCGGCAGAGACGGGAAGAAGAAATAAAAGAAGAAAACGCCAAGCAAAAACAGCAATCCAAGGGGGGCATATATCCATTTTCGGGCCAATGGGAAGGCTTCGGCGCAGGAGAAAACAAGCCAATAAGAGCTAGCGACCAATAAGGTATAAGAGACCGTTTCCTCAAAGAAGGATAATGGCAATAAAACCAGTAACAGGGTCAGTCCATAAACCGGATAGAGGAGATAGGTTTTGCTCTTCGCTTTTTGGTTCTCCAATGGCTGGGTCTGCAAAGCGATGAAGAGATTGCTGAGCGAAGCCTGCACCAGCGAATAGGCGAAGACCGCGGCCATGACGAGCGTCTTGGCATTCTCCGATTCAGAAAGCTGAACGATCCCGCAATCGAGAGATAGCTGAGCCCAAGGTTTAGCAGCGCGGTGACGAAGACCGTTTCGGCGGTGCTGGCGCCCCGACGTTTCAAAAAGCCATAGAGGAGGCCGGTCAAAACCGCGGGGATCGTATAAAACAAAGTCGAGGAGAAATTCCAAGCGGTGGCGGCGATCGCGATGCCGATCGTCCCAAAGAGATAGATCACGTAATAACGTGGGCGGCAGTAGAAGGCGATAACAGCGCTAGGAAGGGGCAGGGCGATCATCACGATGATGGCGCCAAGCGGAACGAAGGCGGCGAAAACCGAGGCGATGATCACAACCGCGGCCATCAGCGCCATGAAGGTTAGATTCTCCAAAAAGGTTTTCCGATCCTTGAATGCGGCCATATAAAGATTTTAGTGCAAATCGCCTTTTCCCTAAAGTTTCTCGTACACTGTTTATAAAATTGGCTTTCCTTATTTATAAGGAACCGCACTAAGAGTAAACTTATTTCAGTATATGGATTATCATTCGCTCCTAAACCCTGTGCAATTCCAGGCGGTCACCTCCAAAGCCCAGCATCTTCGCATCGTTGCCGGCGCGGGCAGTGGCAAGACGCGCGTTTTGACGTACCGAATCTCCTATCTGATCGGTGAAATGGACGTCAATCCGAAAAGGATTCTCGCGATTGCTTTCACCAACAAAGTGGCGCAGGAAATGAAAGAACGCGCCGTCAGCCTGGTTCCGGCCGCCCGCGATTTCCTCCACATCATGACCTTCCATAGCTTCTGCGCCCGCTTTTTGCGGGTTGAGGCGGAGGCAATCGGTTATCCAGCCAACTACACGATCTTCGATGAGGACGATCAAGCCAGCTTGGTCAAAGAAGTCTGCGTGGATCTCGGCCATAAGAAAAAAGACGAGATCGTGAAGCAATCTCTCCATTTCATCCGGGTGAAAAAGACCAAAGGGCAATACCCAGAGGATGTTGTCCTCTCCAACAAGGCCGATGTGACCGATGAGAAGGAATGCCTGAAGATCTATTACGAATACGAAGCCAGAAAAGCGGCGATGTTCGCTTTGGATTTCGATGATCTGCTTTTGAAGACGATCTTCATCCTTCAGGAATTTGCCCCCATCCGCGAAAAGTGGCAGAAAAGATTCGACCATATTCTCGTCGACGAGTTCCAAGACACCAACGATGTCCAATACCATCTGATTGAGCTTTTGCTCACCCCGGATACCTGCGTCTATGTCGTCGGCGATCCTGACCAGACCATCTATACCTGGCGCGGGGCGAACCAGAAGATCATCCTCGACTTCGAACGCAAATTCCCCGACGCCGAGACGATCATCCTCAATCAGAACTACCGTTCGACCGAAGTCATCCTCTCGGCGGCGAACAAATTGATCGCCCATAACAAAAAGCGTGTTCCGAAAGACCTTTTCACTGAAGTGAAAGAAGGAGAGAAGATCATGACCTATCGCGGCTATTCGTCCGAGGACGAAGCCGCTTGGGTCACTAAGCAAATCAAGAAAATCGCGCGTGAGAACGATAACGATTACCAGAAGATCGCGGTTTTGTATCGCTCCTCCTATGTCACCCGTCCGTTCGAATCGCAGTTTGCCTCCGACGGCATCCCTTATCGCATCTTCGGCGGATTACGCTTCTATCAACGCAAGGAAGTCAAAGACGCGTTGGCTTATTTCCGTTTGCTCGTGAATCCTTTGGACGATGTCTCCTTTGACCGCATCGTCAATGTGCCGCGCCGCGGCATCGGCGACGTCTCAATCGAGAGTTTCAAGAAGGAAGCCAAAGAACGCGGCCTCTCCGAATACAACTACCTCTTAGAGATCGACGCGGGATCCTCTTCCCTAAAAGGGAAAACGATCAACGCAATGCTGATGCTCCTCGCGAAGATGGAGAAGTGCAAAAAGGAGATCAAAGAAGGAAGCGAAGTCTTCTCGGCCCCGCTCCGGAAATTCATGACCGACATCGGTTATTTCAATTACCTTATGG
>CADCLZ010000050.1 GCA_902802365.1 uncultured Erysipelotrichaceae bacterium
GGACGGCCGTCCTCTTCCGCAACAACGACAGCGTCCTGCCGCTGATCGATTTCTTTGAGCAGACAGGACTCTCTTATCACTGCCGGAACTATGAGGACAGTTTCTTTAGCAGCCGGGTCGTCTGCGATATTCTGGACACACTTCGCTTCTCCCTGCATCCGGATGACGAAGAACTGTTTCTCCGTCTCTACTATAAGTTCGGTGCCGGCATCAGTGGTGAGGCTGCCAGACAGGCTGTCCGTCTGGGCAGAGGCTGCGGAGAGCGGTGTCGGCATCGCCGAGGGTGCCCCAGCCAGTGCTCTTATTGATGACGAGCTCGCCAAGGGTCTGCATCGGGGTCCAGAAATCACCGGTGGTGCGGATGGCCTGGGAGTGGGTGAGGTTCGCGGCTTGCATTTCGCGGATCGCCGTGGAGAAGGGAAGCTTGCTGGCGTCATAGCTCGCCGCGACGCTGAGGTCGGCGGGGCCATACTGGAGCAAGTCGGCGCGGAGTTTCTGGGCGTCTTCGCCGGCGAGGAAGCGGCCGAATTCTTTCGCGAGTTCGACGCGTTCTTCATCGATGCCGTTCTTGCAAACGATGGCTTTGTAGGACTGGAAGCAATGGAGTTGGAGATCCTTCTCTTCGACTTTGAGGGTCGGCCACTTCGCGACTGCGACATTGTTGTTGGCCGCCCGGATGGCAGTGATGTCGTTCCAAAGGAACGCGACCGCGATCTTGTTATTCGCATCATCACCTTTGAAACCGGCTTCGACGAGGGAGTTCTCGGAGGAGCTCACCCACACATCTTTATACCTGTTATAAAGGGCTTTGGTGGCTTCAAGGACCTTCGCGATCTTGCCGCGGGTGGCCTTGGTTTCGGCGCTCTGATCGCCGAAGTTGGTGGCGATGCTCAGCTTGCCGTTATCTTCTTTGTTGATGCCGAAGTCCCCGCCATTGGTCCAGAGCAAGAAGGCGTTGTACCAGCCATTGCCCATATCGAGGTAGACCTTCGCGTTGTTCTTCTCCGCGACTTCGAGCATACCTTCGAGGCTATTGATCTTGTTGGCGTCTTCGCCGGTGAACATCGTCTTGTCATAGAAGGGCATCGGGCTGTTGTCGGCGCGATACGGGAAGCCATAGAGGGTCCCGTCGATGGAGCAGGCGTCCACCGCCGCTTTGCCGGCTTCGGTCGTGAACTTGGTGACGTCGGAGGCATCGAGTTCCGCCAAACCTTCGGAGGCGACGGAAGCGCGGATGTTGTCGTCGGCCATCAGCATGACATCGGCGGCCTTGTTGATGTCTTTGACCAATTGGCTGGAGGTTTCGCCTTCGCCCCAGTTGGCAGCGCGCTGGATCACGAGATCGGCGTATTCTTCTTTGGAAGCCTTGAACCTTTCGACCAAGGTCTCCATGACCTCATTGTCCACAGACGGGCACCAATAGGTCAGGTCGGCATTGACGGTGCCAGAGTTACTTTTGCATCCGGCCAGGAAACTGACCATTAAAGCGGCACTGGCCAAGAATGCTACTTTCTTCAAATTCATAATCTACACTCCTTTCATTGCATGCGAAGAAGAAAACTTCTTCGCTGGTAAACCTGAATTTGATTTTATTGTAAACGCTATCATTGGGAGTGTAAAGGAGAGAGTTAGAAAAACCCTCTATATAATAGAGGGCTTCTGTTTTATTTCGCTTTGTTCATTTAACGGCGATAATCGTTTCGCCCGGCTCAAGGGTAAGCGAGGAACTCAGGGTCACCTCCTGGCGGATCGTCGAGAGGTAAAGTTGGGAATAACCGCCGAAATCCGCCGGGGTCGGATTGTTGAGGATGAGCGATCCCGCCGAGCGCTTCAACGGCCAAGTCGCCTGGTGGGCGATCTTATAGGTCTTGTTGTTCGCGGTGTCTTTGATCTCGAATTGGATGAGGTTACCGGCATCGTTCTTCTCGATCTGGAGGTTCTTCGCGCCCGCGGCATCGAGATGGAGGCCATCGACGCTTTGCTTGAGGGCGATGAGTTTCTTCATCTTCTCCACCACTTCGGCGTTTTTGATCTTCAACGAGTAGTCGAGCTCATTGACTTCGTACCAGTCATGGTAGCCCTGCCCACGGAGCGAATCGTCGAGCGCATCGCCGCCATAGGAGTTCGAGTTCTTGCCTTTGGTGCGGAGGAATTCGTCGCCCGCGAGCATGAAGGAAGTGCCTTGGGAGGTGAAGACAATCGCCTCGGAGACCAACGCCATGTTCTTGATGAAGCCGGCATAATCGGTCGCGCCCCAGTTGACCGCAAGGCGATCATAAAGGGTGTAGTTATCGTGGCAGGTCACATAGTTGACCGTCTTGTCGGGATCGGCGATGGTGCCGCTAGAAGAGGTCGTGCCGACCAAGCCGGCCAAGATCTGCGGGGCATCGGTGTTATGGGAGACGGTGAGGTCGCTGGCCCAGCCGAGTTTATCAAAGCTATTGAGCCCGCCTTTGATCAAGGCGTCGCGCATGCCGTCATTGAACTGGCCATAGCCGACATAGTCGTTGCCATTGGCTTGCTGAGCGGGATGATAATCGGAGGTCGAGGTGCCGCCGGCCCACGGCTCGCCATAGATGCAGATGTTCGGGGTGACCTTCTGGCAGGCGGCCGCCAATTGGTTCATCGTCTCGACATCATGGAGGCCCATAAGGTCGAAGCGGAAGCCGCCGAGCTTATATTCCTTCGCCCAATAGACGCAGGAATCGATCATGAATTTGCGGAACATCTGATGGTTGGAGGCGGTTTCGTTGCCGCAGCCCGAGCCGTTGGAGAGGGCGCCGTTGGCGTTATAACGGAAGTAATAGCCCGGGAAGAGGACGTCGAAGTTGCTGCCGATCGCGCCGCCCATATGGTTATAGACGACGTCCATGATGATGTTGATGCCGGCCTTGCTGTAATCGGCGATCAACGCCTTCAATTCCTTGACGCGGACCGCGCCATCATAAGGATCGCTGGAATAGCAGCCTTCGGGGACGTTGTAGTTGAGGGGGTTGTAGCCCCAGTTGAATTCGACGTTGACCTCATCGTTGGCCTGATCGAACATCGGGAGGATCTGGACGGCGTTGACGCCGAGTTCCTTCACGTGGTCGAAGCCGGTCCTGACGGTGACGCCGTCTTCGGTATAGGTGGTGCCCGTTTCATGGAAGCCGGCGTACTTTTTGCGGTTGGCTTCGGTGCCGGTCCAAGTCGCGGAGGAAGTCATATCGGCGATATGGCATTCCCAAACGGTGAGCTGCTTGCGGTCGTACGGTTTGACGGCGATCTGATCCCAGCCTTCCGGATTGGTCTTGGAAAGGTCGAGGATCATACCGCGCACCCCATCCACGCCCGCGGAACGGGCATAGGGATCGACGATTTCTCTCTTGGAGTAGGTCGAATTGGTGACTTCGAAGGTGTAGTACTTGCCGTGAAGATCGCCTTCGATCTCCGCGGACCAGACGCCTTTTTCGCCTTTATGCATCGCCGCGGTCTTGAAGACTTGGTCGCTGCCTTTGGCATTGTCGATGGAGGTCGGGGTGCCGTTTTCATAGACCTTCACGTTGATCTCGCTGGAGAAAGGAGACCAGACTTTGAACGTCGATTTGCTGGAAGTATAGGTGACGCCGAGGTCATCGCCTTCATAAGCGTATTTGGCGTTGAAGGTCTCTTCGTTATAAAGGCTTTGGATCGCGACTTCCTTCTCGAAGACGGTGTCGCTGCCTTCGAGGGTGGCTTTCACGGAGTAGCCTTTTTCAAGGTCCCACGGCCGATTGCCGAATTCGATGTCGATCGCGTTGCTGGTCGGGATGCCTTCTAAGACTTTCTCCGTCCCTTCATAGAGCTCGAACTTGGTCAGTTTCTTGCTGCCCACCACTTGAATGGTATCGCCATCGACGAACGCGGCTTTGTCGAGCCAGGTGGTGATCGGGGTGGAATCGTGGATGTTGTTGTCGGATTGCCAGAACCACCAATAACCGGGGTGATCCATCTTCATATCCTGGGTCTGCGGGGAGCCATTCGTGCTGAAGATGATGTTGACTTCGTCGAGGTTGCTGAAAGAAACCTTCAGCCAGTCATCGTTATAATGCTCGCTGATGTCCTGGCCGGGCCAGACTCCGCCAGTGAGGTTGGTGTTGCCAGCATCGCTCTTCCACGCCCAGACTTTGTTGTAATTGCTGCTGACCGGGACGAAGGCGGTGAAGTCTTTCTGCCCCAAGGCGGGCAAGGAAGCGACATCGTCTTTGAATTCGGTGACGGCCGGGAAGCGGAAATCGCCTTCCGCGGTTTGGAAGCTAAGCGCATCGACGGCCGGATTGCCGCCTTCGCACCCCGCGAGCATCGGGATGGCCATCGCGCCCAAAAGAAGGATTAAGGTTTTCTTTTGCATATTTTCTACCTGCCTTTGTTGGCTACATTATAGCAAAGCCAAAAGAGAATGAAGTGGTTTTTCAATAAAAAAACGGACTGAGTTATCTCAGTCCGTTTCCGTTACTGTTTCGTTGGATTAGGCAACGTAGGTAAGGGTGCCAACGCTATCCTCAACGCCGTTCTTGGCGAGATCGCCGACGATGTTGACGTGGAGTTTGCCGAGCTCCGGGGAGAAGGAGAAGTTCGAGCCGCCTTCCGCGGAGAGTTTGCCAGCCCAGTTAGCATTGGAGATGACGCCGAATTGAAGTTCCGCACCAACCTGAGCGATGCCGTCAGCGATGGTGTAGGTGTATTCCTTGGAATTGGAGTCGTAGGCCATCTTGTTGGCTTCGGCGTTGCTCCAGCCGTTCCAGCTGCCAGCGATGTAAAGGCTCTTGCCAGCGCCAAGGCCAGTGCCGCCTTCCTTATCGGTGACGGTGATGATGATGCCATTGACATAGGCGCCGTGATAACTGACGGTGCCGGCGGAATCGGTGGTGCCGACCTTAGAGAGGTCGCCAACGATGTCGTACATGTACTTGTTGGCTTCGGGGATGATGGCGAAGTTGACCAAAGAGCCTTCTTCTTCGCCGGCCATGACGAGTTTGCCCTTCCAGTCGGAGGTGGCGATGACGCCGAATTCATGCTTGACGCCGACGTAGCAATCGATCGGCATGGTGTAGCTATACTTCTTGGAAACGGAGTCGTAGGCCATCTTGTTGGCTTCGGCGTTGTTCCAGCCGTTCCAATCGCCGGCGACGTAGAGGTTGAGGCCATCGGCGAGGCCAGTGCCGCCTTCCTTATCGGAGACGGTGATGACGATCTTCTCGTCCAATTTTTGAGCCACGGGGAGCGCATAGGCGTCGCCCTTGGTGCCGTTGGCTTTCGCCGGAGCGCTCAAGACGCCCCAGTTCTTGGTGTAGTCATCGCCATCGAGAGCGAGCGGAGTCATATAGAGAT
>CADCLZ010000051.1:0-5290 GCA_902802365.1 uncultured Erysipelotrichaceae bacterium
GAGCGGATATACATCGCGCCGGGTCTTTCGGATAACCAGCAAGCCAACCTCGCTCAGATTCTATCGCACGAAGTTCTTACCCACGGTGTTTTGCAGCATTATGGAGCCGATTCCAAATTGGTTAGACAGATTGAGGCCGATTCGGACCTGAGCAAGATATTCCACGAGAATGACGACGCCATCGAAGCGACATATGAAGGCGCGAGTGAGGATACTCTGGCGAAAGAACGGCTCGCCTACTTCGTCCAAAACTACGTCAGGACAGGGGCCGATTTGTCCTCTCTCTCCGTCGGCGAGAGGATATCCTTGGGAAGGAAAATCAAGAACTTCCTTTCGAGCAAACGAATCGAAGGCTTCTCCAAGGCCACGAACCTCATCGCAGATGCGATGGAGAGCCTTTTGGCAGGAGAAAAGATTGCGAAGCCCAAAGAAGGCGAACTCGTTTATGCCGCAAAGACCGGCAGGTACAAATACGGGAAAGGCGCTCTGTCCGATTTGCCAAAAGAGCACCGAGCGAGGATCGAGCACGAGCTCGAATTGCATTTCGGCGGCAAGGACGGCTCCGTCACCGACTACGTTGCGGCGGTGGACGAAACGGTCTACGTCTTGGACGCGATGAGAGAAGACGGTAGAATAAGCGGCAGAACTATTTACGGAAACGAGTTCGAGAACGCAGACTTTGCCGATCGAATCAAGGAGGAACTCGAATATGAACGAAGTAGACAAGGTGGACTATATTTTGAAAACGTTGCGAAAATCGGAAGTCCCTCTAATCGTGAGAATCAATTCATGCGACAAGGAGCATTGGAAGAAAGCCTACAATCTTCTGAAGGCCAATCCGAACATAACGAAGGCGGAGTATCTGAAGGAGATGGGGATGGAGGATATGGCTTAGACGACGCCTACGCCGCGAAGAAACTCTCCCCCGAAGAGAAGAAAGCAAAGAAAGAGAAAGAGGAAGCCAGAAGGAAAGAGCCGGCGACCGACAAGCAGGTCAAGCGTCTTGAACGCCTCATTTCCCAATACTCGTTGAACCCCGATAGGATTTCCGAAGCGGTTGGCTTTGATGTCCGCACCACCGAAATGACGAAGGCGCAGATCGAGCGGGTCTTCAAGGAGATCGACAAGCACATCAACTCGGAGAGCCGCTTCAAAAAGCCCAAGGAAGAGAAAGCTGATAAGCAAACCGTCCAAAACAAGCCTTATATCAGGCAAATCAAAATTCCTTCTGCCCTGCCATGTTGTTGACTGAGGATTGATGCGAAAGCGTCAATCCTTTTTCTTTCCAGACACGGTCTTTTTTCTAAAAAGAAAGCAAATCAAACGAACTGGCAGTATGATGAAGGCATGCGGCGAAAAGAGCTTCCTACAGGGCTTGGAAAAGTCTTCAAAGGCTTCCCGGTCTTCTGGATCAGCGCCTTTTTGCTGGGCTGCCAAACCCCAATAAGCGAGGAAGCGTCTTCGTCGGCAACTTTAGAGAGCAGCCACCGTGGGGAAACTATGAAAATCAATTGCCTGATCAAGGAAAGAAACTTCGAAATCGAGTTAGCCGATTCTGCTGCCGGGAAGGCGTTCTTGGACCTTCTCCCGCTTAGCCTCAGCATGCAAGAGCTAAACGGGAACGAGAAGTATCGCTATCTCGATGCGACGTTGCCGAGCGACCCCAAGAACCCCGGGGCGATCGAAGAAGGCGACTTCATGCTCTTTGGGGATAGCTGCATCGTTTTGTTCTACAAAAGCTTCTCAACGAGCTATAGCTACACCCGTTTGGGGAAGCTTTGCAATTTAGAAGGCTATCAGGAAGCGTTAGGGGCAGGGGATGTCCAAGTCACATTCTCCAAATGATCCGAGCAAGAAAGGGCTCGACGAGCAGGTATATGAATGCCTTTTGAGCATCCCCAAAGGGAAGGTCGTCACCTATAAAGACATCGCCCTTTGCCTAGGAAACCCGCATCTTGCTCGCGCGGTGGGGAACGCCCTGCATCATAACCCCGACGCGCGGAAATACCCTTGCTATAAGGTCGTGAACGGGAAGGGGGAGCTGGCCGAAAACTTCGCCTTCGGCGGCTTAGAAGGGCAAAAGAAACGTTTGGCGGAAGAAGGGATCCCCGTGGAAAATGGGCGCGTGGACCTCAATCGTTACCGTCATCATGTCCCATAAGAAAGAAAACCGCCGCGGATCGCGACGGTTTTTTGTTTTAGGTGGGGATTAGAAGAAGCGGCCGATGATGTCCTTGCTGGCGGCGCAGGTATCTTCCATATCGCCGAAGGAGATGATTTCGCCGGCATAGAAGGTGTTGCGTTTGCCTTGGAGGGCCTCGAGCTTATCGTACCAGCCTTCGGCGTAATCCTTCGGGGAGACGTGCGGGCAGTAATAGACTTCCTGGGCGTAGAGCTTGTCCTTGATCGGGAAGCCGACGCGCTTCATGTCTTCGTCCATCGTCTTCATCGTGTATTCGAAGGAGACGTCTTCGCTTCCGGCGTGGTTGCGGAGGGCATAGACGGTGGCCGGGCAATCGCGGTCGAGGCACTGCCAACGGTTATAGTAGACCATCGCGTGGCCAAGGCGCTCCGGAACCATGTTCTCGACCATGTAGCCGGAGATGTTCGGGGACTTGCCTTCTTCGAAGGTGGCGATGTAGTCGCAATATTTCTCGTGGATGATCTTGCCGAAGAGCTCTTTCTCTTCCTCGCTGGCATCCGCGTAGTCTTTGAAGAGATCAAGCGGGGTGGTGACGATCAGCTTATCGAATTCCTCGACGCTTTCTTTGCCATCCTGGGAGATGGTGACTTTGATCTTGCCGCCTTCTGGACGCTCCACCTTGACGACTTCGGTGTTGAGGATGGCGGGGTGCTTCAGTTTGTCGTTGACGTGGATATAGATCTCCTGGGTGCCGTCTTGCCAAGTCCAGAGGCGGAGGTTGACGAACTCGAGGGCGGTGGTGACGTCGAGGTATTTCATGACGAGCGCGGTCGGGATCTCATCGAAGAAGCCATAGCCGAACGAGGTGAACGGGGCGATCCAGATGCGCTGGACCTCCTCGACTTTGTTGAGCTTGCAGAACTCGGAGAAGGGGAGGGCGAGGTCCTTGAGATTGGGGTTGGTGCCCTTGATATAGTTCGGGAAGGAGTTCTCCTTGGTGGCTCCGCAATGGCCGTCGACGCCTTTGGAGATGCCGTAGTATTCGCCTTTGGCTACGCCAAGGTGGCCATAGCAGTCATAACCGACGTATTTGGTCTGCATGAGCTTATTGAGGCGCTTCATCTGCTTCTTGAGGCGGAGGAGGCCGAAGAGCTTCTTGAACGAGAAATTGGCTTTCGGGTTGCTCCATTCATCGATGACCCCATCGAGGGTGCGGAACTCGCGGCGCATGTTCGGCTCGCCTTCTTTGAAGTCCGGGCCTTTATGGTGATAACCGCCGAATTCTTCCATCTCGGAGACGGCATGGTAAGTGATGGCGCCCATGATCGCGCCGGTCTCGAAGGATTTCTCCTCCTCGACGCCGTTATGCTTCACCTTGATCTTCGGGGAATAGCATTTGCCGCCGACCTTGCCTTGCTTTTCGTAGATGACGTAGTTCTCGTAGCCTTTCTTCTCGAGATACATGGCGCTGCTAAGACCAGCGGGGCCGCCGCCGATGATGCAGACTCTTTCTTTGTTGTTCGACATTTTTCCTCCTTATATTTTTCGCCTAATAGGCGTACGAACCAAAAGTGGATCAGGAGGCCTCGATCGACTTGATCAGGGTCTCGTTCCCGGTGGCCAAATAGGTGCGCTCCGACCCGCAATAGGGGCACTTTTTGCCATGCTCCACGGTGCTATAGGTCTTCTTGCAGTCCTGGCAATAGGTGATCGCTTTCAACACCACGAGGTCGAGGACGCAGCCCTTCATGTATTCGCTGCGTTCGACGGCCCACTTCCAGCAATCGCGGAAGTAGGAGGGGACGATCGAGGAGACTTCGCCGACTTCCAAGGTCAATTTGCTGACATGGGTCAGATGATTCTCCTTGCAGACCTTCTCGGCCTCTTTGATCACGTAGAAAACGATGCCTAATTCGTGCATGGATTATCTTTCCGGGGTCTTGACGGCGTTGCCGGTATGCTTCATGCCCTTGGCCTTAAGCTCTTTGCCGAGGCCTTTCTTATAGGCTTTCCGCTTGGCGCGCATCATCTTGGCTTCTTTGGAGCCGGAGTGGGCGATGATCTTGAAGGCGCGCTTCAAAGCATAGGCGCCGAGGCCTTTGATCTTATCCTCCGCAAAGCGGTAGTTGGTGTTCTGCGGATGGTCGCGCACGAGGTGGATGGCATCGAATTCGCACTTGGTGGTGCAGATGCCGCAGCCGATGCAGCGGTTTTGATCGACGATGGTGGCGCCGCAGCTTAAGCAGCGGGCGGTTTCCCTGGCGACCTGCTCCTCGCTTAGGCCGATGTTGGCCTCTTTCCAGGAAGTCTTGCGGTCGATGCTCTCATCGAAGCGCTCTTCTTCGCGGCCGGCATGGTCATAGGCGCCGAAATCGAGGTTGCTCTTATCGAGCTCGAGGAAGTATCTCCGGTCGCGGCCGATCGTCATATGGGCGTGCGGACGGACGTGGCGGATCAAGGATTCGGCGGCTTCATGGCCTTGGGCGATCGCGTCGATCACGAACTTCGGGCCGGTGTAGACGTCGCCGCCGACGAAGATATCCTCATCCGCGGTCTGATAGGTGAATTTGTCGGCGATCGGGTAGTTGCCGTGCCAGAAGGTGACCTTGGTCCCTTTGAGGAGGTCGCCCCATTCGATCGCTTGGCCGATGGCGAAGACGAGCTTGCGGCAGCTGAGCTCCATCGTTTCGTCCTCATCGTAAACCGGATTGAATTTCTTGGTTTCCGGATCGATGGTGGAGAGGCATTTCTTCAAGACGATGCCGATGACTTCGCCCTGTTCGTTGACCTTGACTTCCTTCGGGCCCCAGCAATTGCTGATCTCGATGCCTTCTTCCAAGGTCTCTTCGATCTCGTGGCTGGAAGCGGGCATAGTCTCGCGGGATTCGAGGGCAACCATCGTGACCTTCTTCGCGCCGAAGCGCTTCGCGGTGCGGGCGCAGTCGACCGCGACGTTGCCGCCGCCGATGACGACGACTTCGTCCTCGAACTTCTGCTGTTTGTTCTCGAAGGCTTCTTCCAGGTAATGGACGGCGATATCGGTGCCCTTGGCTTCGTCATTGGGGACGCCGGGACGGCGGCCGCCTTGGCAGCCGATGGCGATATAGAAGGCTTTATAGCCTTGCTTCTTGAGTTCCTCGATGGTGA
>CADCLZ010000051.1:5380-8667 GCA_902802365.1 uncultured Erysipelotrichaceae bacterium
CGACTTCGACGCCGCAGTTGATCTCGGCGCCGAGTTTCTCGATGATCTCGATCTCGCTGTCGATGACGTCTTTCTCAAGCTTGTAGGTCGGGATGCCGTAGGTCATCATGCCGCCCGGACGCTTATGCTTCTCGAAGACGGTGGGGTGGTAGCCGCGTTCGGCGAGGTAATAGGCGCAGCTGAGGCCGGCGGGGCCGGCGCCGATGATCGCGATCTTCTCGTCGAATTCGCCAACGAGGCTCGCGACCCGCTTCTTCGGGACATAGCGTTTATTCTGCTCGATCTCGCGGTCGGCCAAGAAACGCTTGACGGCGTCGATGGAGACGGCCTGGTCGAACTTCCCGCGGGTGCAGGCGTCTTCGCAGCGCTTATTGCAGACGCGGCCGCAGACGGCGGGGAAGGGGTTTTCCCGCTTGATGAGGGCGAGGGCTTCTTCGAAGCGGCCTTCCTTGGCCATCTTCAAATAACCCTGAACTGGGACGTGGGCGGGGCAGGCGGCTTTGCAGGGGGCGGTGCCGGTCGGGTGGGTATTCACGCGAGCCGTATTTGCCCCAGTGGATCTTGTCGGGGAGCGGCTGCTTCGGATATTCGATCGGCCCGTCTTTGGAGCAGATCTTCTGGCCGAGCTTCAAGGCGCCGGCCGGGCAGAATTCGACGCAGCGGCCGCAGGCGACGCAGTTCTCCGCGGTCACGTGGGCGGTGTAGGCCGAACGCTCCATGTTCGGGGTGTTATAAAGCAAAGCGGTCCTTAAGGCGTTGCAGATCTTCACGTCGCAGTTGCAGATGTCGAAGATGTGGTCCTCGCCATCGATGTTGGTGGTCTGATGGACGAAGCCGTTATCCTCGGAGGCCTGCATGATCTCGAGCGCGCGCTCCTTTGTAATGTAATGCGCGCGACCGGTCTCGACGGTGTAGTCGGCCATGTCGCCGAGCTGGACGCACCAATCATTGACGTCGTCTTCGCAGCCATCTTCCAGCATCGCGCGGGAGGCGCGGCAGGAGCAGATGCCGGCGGAGATATGGCCCTCGTATTTCTTCAGCCAATAGGAGATATGCTCGAGTTTGCTGCTTTCTTGCTTGGCGTCGATCGCCTTCTCGACCGGGATGACGTGCATGCCGATGCCATCGCCTCCGGGAGGGACCATCGAGGTGATGTGCTCCAAGGGGAGGAAGGTCATCCTCTCGAAGAAGCGGGCGACCGGAGGGTGGGCCTCGATGCGGTCGAGGGAGGAGTTGAAAAGCTCCGCGGAACCCGGGACGAAGAAAGAAATGCGATAGCGTTTGATTTTCGGGGCATCGGGGATCGGGCCATCGTCGTTATAGTGATCGCCATAGTCGTATTCGATGATGCCTTTGACCGCCATCGAATCGAGGAGCTCTTGGAGTTTGGCGGGTTCGAATTGCTTGGCTTGGAGCTTGCAAAGTTCCTCGAATGTGTAGAATTTGCGGAGCTTCATGCGCAAAGCGACATCGACTTCCTCTTCGGTGAGCATCTCGCGGAGCCCCCAATATTCGGGGGAGCTCGAGGTGATCTTCAGCTTGGTTTCGACGTTATCGGTGATCTTTTGCGCGAGCTTCAGATACTTCTTGTTCGGATTCTTTTCGCCTTCATACTTCGAGAAGGTGCGCGGATTGTCGTTATAAATCTCTGGCATGGTCAATTCTCCTTCCAATTCTTGACTTGCTTTTTGATCCAGGCGGCTAATTGGTCAACCCCTTCGCCGGTTTTCGCGGAGATGGGGATGATGGTGGCTTTGGGGTTGCGGAAGCGGATGTTCTTCTCCACTTTCTCCATATCGAAATCAAAGAAGGAGATGGCGTCGATCTTATTGATGACCACCAAATCGCACACTTGATACATCAACGGGTATTTGAGGGGTTTGTCGTCGCCTTCTGGGACCGAGAGGATCGTCATCGACGCGCTGGCGCCGGTATCGAATTCGGCCGGGCAGACGAGGTTGCCCACGTTTTCTAAGATAATGAGGTCGAGGTGTTTGCCCTGGAGGCCATCGAGGCCTTGGGCGGTCATCTCGGCATCGAGGTGGCACATGCCGCCGGTATGGAGCTGGATCGATTCGACCCCGGTCTTCTCGGCGATGGTTTTGGCGTCCACATCGGAATCGATGTCGGCTTCCATGCACCCGATCTTCAATTCGCCTTTGAGCAGATTGATGACTTTCGTGAGGGTCGTCGTCTTGCCAGAGCCGGGGCTCGACATGACGTTGAGAAGGAAACTGCCTTCTTTCTTCAGCCGCGCTCTTAATTGATCCGCGGTTTGGATATTTTCGGCGAACACCGATTTTTTGATCTCGATGATCCGTATTTCGTCCATAAAAATGGGCTCCTTTTTCGCCCTTTCTTTAGAAAGGTTGATTTAGTTTAAACCTTCTTTCGACAGAAGGGTAGGTTTATCGGGAAAAAATGAACGAAATGCGAGAAGCGGTCGAAGGAAATGAAAAAAACATGCAATTTAAAAAGACATAAATGCAAAAAGTGTCCATTTGAAGTACATTGTTATTGCTTTATGGACGGGAAGCATCGCAAAACCCAAAAGACGTTGAAGCGCATCGAGGAGGCGTTCGTTTCTTTGCTGAACGAAACCTCGTTGCCCAAGATCACGGTCGCTTCTTTGACCAAGAAGGGCCGGGTGTCCCGTTCGGCCTTCTATCTCCATTATCGGGGGATCGATGATCTATTCGGGAAGCTGGTTTCCTCTTGCTTTGCCGGCGCCGAGCGCTTCGCGGGGCCGGAAAGCTTTTCCTTCTTCCCGCTTTTCCGGAGTCTCTTCACCTGCTTCGCCAGGAAGCAAGCCTTCTTATTGGGCGCGAGCAAGCCGGAGAACCGCCTGGGTTTCGAAAAGCGCCTAAAGGAAAGCCTCGAGCCCATTTTGGCGAAGAGCCTCCTTTTCTATCGCGGCAGCTATCTGGCGATCCCGATTCCCTTCGCCACCGAAGCCTTAGCCAGCGCCTTCTTCGGCATCTTAATGGAATATGTGGAGGACGGCTTCCAAAAAACGCCGGCCCAACTGGCGTCTTATTTCGCATTGATCTATGAAGGCAAAGGGAGCTGACCGCTTCTTTTTGCCCTGCTGAAAAAGGCGGATATGAATTGAAGGGCCTGGCTTCTCGTTTTATGATTATCACACCTCAAGAAACAGGAGAAACCCCATGGCTTTGAAAACTTCTCGTACCGGCGATTCCCTCACCATCTTCTTCGAAGATCGGATCGATACCTCGAACGCGACCGCCCTAGAAGAAGAAGTCACGGCTTTGCTCCCCGGGGTCAAG
>CADCLZ010000051.1:8692-11007 GCA_902802365.1 uncultured Erysipelotrichaceae bacterium
CATGAAGAAGCAGGGGAGCCTCCTCATCAAGAAGGTCCCGAGCCAGATCATGGACATCTTCACGATGACCGGTTTTGATCAGTTTTTGAAAATCGAATAGTTTTCCGATCATCCTGCTTGCCAAAAAATGCGTCGTGGTTCACATTATCCGCGATGTTTTTTATAGGAGGCCATCTATGAACGTTCAAAAGCACATCGATGCATTGATCGGCCATACCCCGTTGGTCGAATTATCCAACCTCGAGAGGTGTCTTGGCCTCCAGGCTAAAATCTACGCAAAAGTGGAGTTTTTCAACCCTGGCGGATCTGTAAAAGACCGCATCGCGAAGGCAATGATCGACGATTTGGAAGCGCGCGGGATCCTGAAGGAAGGCGCAACGATCATCGAGCCGACTTCCGGGAACACCGGCATCGGTTTGTGCATGGTCGCCGCCAGCCGCGGCTACCACGCGATCATCGTGATGCCGGAGACGATGTCGGTGGAGCGCCAGAAGCTTATGAAGGGCTATGGGGCAAAGCTCGTCCTCACCGAAGGAAGCAAAGGGATGAAAGGGGCGATCGAAAAAGCCTCGGAGCTCGCTCAATCGATACCGGGTTCCGTGATTCCCGGGCAATTCGTCAATCCGATGAACCCGAAGATCCATTTCCTGACCACCGGGCCGGAGATCTACGAAGACCTCGACGGCAAAGTCGATCTCTTCGTCGCCGGCGTCGGGACGGGCGGCACGATCTCGGGCGTCGGGGAATACCTGAAGAGCAAAAACCCCGATGTCAAAGTCGTGGCGGTGGAACCGGCCGCTTCGCCGGTGCTTTCCAAAGGCGTGAGCGGGCCGCACAAGATCCAAGGGATCGGCGCGGGCTTCGTCCCGAAGACCCTTAACACGGGGATCTGCGACGAAATCATCCCCGTGGAGAATGAAGACGCCTTGAGAAACGAAGGGATCCTCGTCGGGATTTCCTCGGGAGCCGCCGCATACGCGGCCATCGCGCTCGCCAAACGGCCGGAGAACGCGGGCAAAAACATCGTCTGCGTCTTCCCGGATACCGGCGAACGTTATCTCTCGACCCCGCTGTTCGAAGACTAAGGCAAGGCAAGCAAAAAGGGGCTTCTGATCGGAGGCCCTTTTCCTTTGTTTGCCTTAGAAGCCCGGTTGGGCTTAGTATTATGGAGAATTTATGAAAAAGGCCCTTGGCTACCTCAAGAAAGTCCTCGAATATTTCGGCTTCAAGAAGAATTCAAAATACGTGCGTCATTATCTGGACGAGTCCAACCTCCGTTCCGGCGTTTTGATGGCCCTTGTCGTCGTCGCTTTGGAGATCTGGCTGATCGTCCGTCAGCACAACAAATATATCATCCCCCAAGTCGCCAATGGGGCGGATTATTGGGATTCTTTGTTTAAGAACACCTCGAACTTTTGGCTGCTTCTTTTGGTTGGCGTGGTGATGTTCGCCTTCTGCTTTGGCGGCCTCTATAAGAACAAACGGCCAACCTTCCGGTTTTGGATCACCGTCGGGGCCGCGCACCTTCTTCGCTTTTTTGGAACCATACCGCGCTTGGGATAAGCCGAGCAACGTCTTCAAGAACCTCTTCTTGATCCTTTTATATATCCTGAGCGGAACCTTCGGCCTAACCGTCGTCGGCTACAGTTTGTTCATGAAGCTCAAAAAGCGCGAATCCGATCCGCTCGGCATGGTTTGCATCACCTTCTTCGCTTTGATCTGCCTGGTGTTCGGGATGAAGGTCTCCTATAGCGGTTTCGCTTCGACCAGCGAAACCGACAAGATGATCATCTGCTTCCTGACGATGGTGCTTTACGTCGCCTGCTTGCTGGTCTGGAAGCCATACCTCTCCATCGCGATGCTGGGCGTGATCTTCCTCGGCTTCTATTACATATTGCTGAGCCTTTCCGATCAGCGCGAGTTCCGTTCGGGCGACGTCGTCAATTACATCACCTTCTATATCTCCCTCGTCATGGTCGCCGTCTCGCTTTATCAGCAACGTTATAAAGACGCGACCAAGGCCGAGGAGCTGGAGCATAAGGCCAATTACGATGACCTGACTGAGCTCCATAACTACGCGCATTTCCTCAACCAAGTGAAGGAATTCATCGCCGCCAAACGCCCCATCGCCAATAGCTATATCTATCTTTTCCTCGACGTCAGCGGCTTCAAGGCGATCAATGACACTTATGGCTTTGCCAAAGGCAACGAGTTCCTCGTCGAACTAGGCAAGAAGATCTCCGCCCAGTTCGGGGAAGAATTCACCGCGCGGCTTTCCGATGACCATTTCGCGGCATTCTGCCCGGCGGAAGAAG
>CADCLZ010000052.1 GCA_902802365.1 uncultured Erysipelotrichaceae bacterium
CGCCATTGGTCTTTTCCTTGATCTCCAGCTCGAGGGCTTCGTTTTCCTTCCACATCATCTTGGCATAGCCACCCTTATCCAAGACGGCTTTGAGCTCGTCCCAAGAATGGACTTCGGTGATATGGCTTTCGACGTATTTCTTCGCCTTCTGATACATCTCTTCCTGGATCTGTTCCACGAGCTCAGGCAGCTTATCGAGATCGGCGATGTTGAACACCAATTTCTCGCCGTTATAGCGTTTGGCGAGGGACATGGTGCCGTTTTCGAGGTCGCGCGGGCCGAGTTCGAGGCGAAGGGGCACGCCCTTCATCTCCCATTCGGCGAACTTCCAACCCGGGGTCTTATCCGAATCGTCGAGCTTGACCCTGAGGCCGAGCTTGGTGAGCTGATCCTTCATCTTCTTGCATTCTTCGATGACCGCCGGGACTTTGTCGCCGCGGATCGGGATGATGACGATCTGGATCGGCGCGACTCTGGGCGGGATGACCAAACCATTGTCATCGCCATGGACCATGATCATCGCCCCGATCAAGCGGGTGGAAACGCCCCAAGAGGTCTGATGCGGGGTGTTGAGCTTTTGGTCGCGGCCGAGGAACTGGATGTTCGCGGCCTTGGCAAAGCCGGTGCCCAGATAATGCGTGGTTCCGGATTGGAGGGCCTTTCCATCGGGCATCAAGGCCTCGATCGAATAGGTCGCGACCGCGCCGGCGAATTTCTCATGCTCGGTCTTCTTGCCTTTGATGAACGGGATGGCGAGAAGGTCTCTGCCGATCGAGTCATAGACTTCCAGCATATCGAGCGCATCCTTCTCGGCTTCCTCCTCTGTCTCAAAGAGACAGTGGCCTTCCTGCCAGAGGAACTCGGAGCCGCGGAGGAACGGACGGGTGGTTTTTTCCCAACGGACGACGGAGCACCACTGATTGAATTTCTTCGGGAGATCGCGGTAGCTGGAAACAAGGTTGCGATATAGATCGGAGAAGAGGACTTCGGAGGTCGGGCGGATGATCAAAGGATCCGCAAGGTCCTTGGCGCCGCCAATCGTGGCGACCAAGCACTCGGGGGCAAAGCCTTCGACATGCTCTTTCTCCTTGGCGAATAGCGACTGCGGGATCACCAAGGGCAAGTAGACGTTCTCCGCGCCATGCTCCTTGAATTTTTGATCGGCGAAGCTCTGGATATTCTCCCAGATGGCATAGCCATATGGCAGGTAATTGATGAAGCCCTTGACGGAGCTATAATTCATCAGTTGGGCCTTGAGGCACACATCCGTGTACCATTGGGCGAAATCGTCTTCCTGGCGGGTGACGGCATCGTTTTTCTTCATGTTCTCGTTCATAAGTTATCCTTTGATATCCTGAAGTTTCTTGAGACTCTTTTGATTGATCGGCGTGATCATCTTCTCGTAGGGCGCGAAGACTTCCGCGGAGATGTAGTTTAAGCCCGAACGGACCAAAAGCTCAATGGCGTTCCAACCGTCGATGTCGCTGGCCATGATCGGGCGGTTGAATTTGATGAGTTTCTCGACCAAGGCATGGAGCTCCGCGCGGATCTTGGTATCGATCCCCGTGGATGCGCCCGCGAAGGCGAAACTCACGATATAAGAATCGAATTGGGCGTACACGGTATCCGGGAGGGTGAGTTCGGAGCCATTGACGAGCAGCGAGCATTGATAGCCTTTGCTGCGGATCTCCCCGACCGCCATCGCAAAGCGGTCGATCCCCATCGAAGCGAGGTGGCTGCGGATATCGTCTTCGCCGATCATGAAGGAGATCGACTTGTTCTTGAATCTTCCTAAGGAGGCAAACACCTCGAGGACGAAGCCCATCTCATCGATGCGGATCGGGTAATAGAGGACGTCTTCATCGGATGTCTTTTGCGAAAGGAACATCGGGACGACGTTCTTGGCGATCGTCGCGAAGAGGTTCTTCGCATCGTCCGCGCGCTCGGCGTAGTTCTTGAGTTCTTCGATCGAGGGGAAATAAGCATCGAGCGGGCGGGTGTCGGAGAGATAGCCCACCGCTTCCATCTTCTCGACCGAGAACATCGGGCGGAACAAGAAGGAGAGTCGACGGTCGTTGATGATGCGCTCGACTTCGGTGCGATAACTCGCCTCGGTCATCGCGAAGTTGCTTCTTCTGCCCTTCTGATACCAGGTATAGGGGCTATTGGTTTCGTAGGAGAGCTGGGCGACTTTCCGGGCTTCGGCGACGATCTGATCGCCATCGCCGGGGAAATAGCTATGCTCGACGATGCCGACCCTCGCCTCGATCTGCGAGGTCAAGGAGTTGATCGCGAAGTAGCGTTTGACCGCCTTCAGCAGGGTGTCGACGGTGAACATGCCAGAGGGCTGGCCTTGGGCCTTCAAGTCGGCGAGCACCAATTCGTTGCCGGAGATCTGAAGGAGATACCGCTTCGGGCCGGCGCAATTTTGGAAGACGACGTCTTTCAACTGGTCATAGATGCGCGGGTCGATCGGCTTATCGCTTTCGGCGGCGCGCTTATACTTGAAGCTGATGCAGTAGGAAATGCCGCGGCCTTTGATGCCGGTTTTCACCAATTCGTTGAATTCGGCGTTGGTCGCAAAGCGCAGGCTCGCCTCGCTGCGGTCGGGGGTCATGTACTTGAGGATGTAACTCTCCATATGGATCTTGCCTTCCTCGTAGTTGACGGAACTCACCTGAAGCATCGAGAAATAACGCTTCTTGTTCTTATCGATCGTGACGTCAATCTCGCGGAAGTTCTCCGCCCCGGAATTGGGTTCCAATAGCCTGGAGATCCAGTCGATCAAGCCGACCTGCTCCTCGGCGGCGAGTTATAACGTTGAAGAAGGTGACCAACTGCTTCGGGTAATCGATCACGAAGACGCGGACGGAGTTCGCTTTGTCGTCGCGGGTCGTCTTGTATTTGGCTTCGTTCCCGTTCTGGACGAAAAAGAAGATGAAGGCGGCGACCAAGGCCAGCAAAACCAAAATCGCGACCCAAAGCCAGGAATCCAAGCGGTCGAAGGAGATGCTGATGTCATCTAAAGCCAGAAAAATCACGGGATTATCCTATCACATATTGAGGTCTAACACCTCAATTTAGTTCCTATTTGTCGCGGGGAAAGTTTAGTGCTATCATCTTCACGCCCTGGAGGAATACCCAAGCGGTTGAAGGGGTCAGTTTCGAAAACTGATAGTGGGGCCACGCTCCAGCTAGGGTTCGAATCCCTATTCCTCCGCCAATGCGAATTCAGCGTGCCCGATACGCTTAAAACACGGGCCCATCGTCGGCGTGGATCTTAAGACCGCGGAAATGCAAAACGATGAAGAAAAAAGGCTCTTGCTTTAGAGTCTTTTTCATTTTTTATAATCGCTAGCCCAGCATGATGCCGTCCGACGATCCGTCGGCGAAGCGGAAGAAAAGCGAAACGGAGCAGCCATCGGCACCATGCTCGAAATCGATTCCCCGGATGGCGACTTCGATGGCTTGAAGCTCTTGCTCCCCGTGCCGGTATTGGTAGCTTCCCCGGCTTTCTATCAGGCTCCGGTGCGCCGCAGGCTCGTCGAGTTCGGGGGGATCGAAGGTATGGATGTATCTCGTGTTCGTCGTCGGACCGAAGATCGTCTCGTGTTTCTGAAACGTCTCGGTCGTGACGCTTTCAACCAGGCAAGAATAGCCGCTTTGCCATGGCCAAGCAGCCTGACGATGACGTATTGTCGGTCCAAAACGATGGTTTCCTTTTTCGGTAAATGATATGGAATTCTTTTTTTGAACGACTATTTAATCGGCGGCATGAAGAACCGACCATAAACCTGCTGCAAGGCGGTTGCCTGGACAAAAGCTGCCGGATCCTCTTTCTTAACGATATTGACGACGGAGTTGACCTCATAGGCAGAGACGACCATGGTGATGATGGTGCGTTCTTGGCCGGAAAAACCACCCACGCCTTTGCTCAAAGTCTGTCCATGGGGTATCTCAAGTAGGAGAATCTTGGACAAATCGGGCATGCTGGTGACGATCTTGATTTCCACTTTTTTGTTGCGGATATTGATCATATCGATGACCGTCGAAGCGACGATCATGTACATCGCGCTGAAGAGAGCGGAACCGACGATCTGGATCGTATCGCCGGCGCCTTTGTTTTGAACGGCGGACAAAACCGCGAACAAGCTGACGGTGATGAGATTCAACACGACGGCGTATTTCCCAACGCCGGTGCTCTTCTTCAAAGCCATGTAATAGGCGATCGAATCGACCCCGCCATCGGAGAAGTCCATCTTGAAGGTGAGCGCGCCTGCGATGCCGGTGCAAATGCCCGCGAACAACGCCCGGGAGAGGAAACCGCCGTTGGCGGAAATCACTTCGAAGAGCTCATAGATGAAATCGAAGTTCTGAAGCAAAGAGGTGAATAGGGATACCTCGATGACGTTGATCAGGGTGAAAACGGTATAACGTTTTCCAACCCCGAACCAGCTGATGATGAACACCGGGATGTTCAAAGCGAAATAAAGGATCGAATAGAGGTAATTGGCAAAGGCCGAGCCGGGCAAGCCGGGGAAGATCAATTCCAAGATGATCGTGATGTTCTGAGCAATGCCCGAAACCCCGCCCGAAACCAAGGATTGGACGGTGCCTCCGGCAGGATTGACCGGCTGCAAAAAGGCGCGGAAGCCAAACGCGAAGATGAACGCGGAGAGCGTGCAGACGACGAACATCAAAGAATACTCGATGATCCGTTTCGCGATGATATGCTCGTAGCTCCAGCTGACGTAGCGGTCTTTTAAGGTTTTTTTGCTCTGATTCATAAAGCGGTTTAGATTATAGCAAGGGGCGTTAGGATAACAAGCGAGATCAGAGGCTTTTTCGCGCTGGTTTTCCCAAGCGTTCAATTCCGCCAAAAACTCACAGCAACTCTTTGTTGCCCCTTTAGGGGGCGAATGATAGAATAGTCGCGCTGTTTATGCATAAACAGGTGTCTTTTTCGGAGGCTTGAATGAAAATTTTGAAAGCAATCGGCTCAGTATTCGGCAGAATCTGGCGCTGGATTAAAGAAACCGCTTGGGTCCAACCCTTGCTCATCGTCGGCGCGATCTTCGCCGTCATCTTCTCGATCCCCTACTTCACCGATTGGGTGAACTCCCTCGGCGGAGGCAGCGAGAACTACTACACCGCGCATCGCCGTTCGCTCGAAGGCGAACTCGAGATCAACGCGGATCCGGCCGCCCCGGTCTCCGAAGCGGACAAGATCACCCAGAGCATCAACGTGAACTCCTTCGGCGATGCTTATACCGAGGATTACAACCAGTTCGGTGAGAAGTTCTTCCTCGTCTATGTCAGCGAAGATTGCTCTTCCTGCAAAGACATCCAGGCCGCCTTCCAAGAATTGGAAGACTACTGGGGATCCCGTTATGTCCCGACCACGACCACGATCGTTGGCCAGAGCGCTCCGACCAAACTTCCGTTCACCATCCACACCATCTTCACCGATGAGACCTCGTCCACCGATGACGACAATGAGAACAATTCGGATTCCGCCTTCCAGCGTCATCTTCAGATCTATACCGATTTCTTCGAAGATGCGGGCACCCGTTTGCTCGAGCAGACTCCCTATGGCGTCAATAACTTCAAGGGCAACACCAACATGGAAGCGTTCTTGAATGCGGATACCGCCGCCTTCCCGACCCCGGCCATCGTCTTGGTCGACTACACGCAGGAAGCCAAGGATCTCCCGATCTATCTCGGCAGCGGCACTGGCCGTCAGGGCGTCTCCGAAATCCTCTTCGGCGTTGATGGCGCCACCAAATACGAAAAGGCCCAGACCTTGATGAATATGTGGAATCACACCGCGGACGATTCCGACAACCCCTTCTCCGCCGCGCATTACGCCTAAGCGAGCAACCCATCGCAAAAACCAGCCCCGTGCTGGTTTTTCTTTTGTTATAATGTGTGCCATGGGACACATTGAATTTGAGACCGCGACTCTGCACGCGGAAACCGACCTTTTCACGAAGCCTGCGCAGGCGCGCGTAATAACTAATTTTATATACGGCGAGGAGAAAGAGCTGGCCATCGTCTCCAGCGACGAGATCCCCTTCTTCTTCTCCTATGAAGGAAGGCTCCTCGGCGGCATGAAAATCGATAAGGAAGCCACCCTCTCCGGTGAACTTAAGCGCCATATGGAATCCTTCCTTCAGAGCGAACACGCCGACCCAAAGAAACTCGACTGCTACCTCGGCCCGGCGCTCACCTTCAGCCATAACCCCGCCGAGCGTTCCCTCCAAGAGCAATTGATCCAAAAAGGCTACCGCGCGGTCTGCAAGCGCGGCCATGGCGTCGACTATGTCGACCTCCCTCTCCTCAATGCCCTTTATCTCCGCGAGCTCGGCATCCCGATGGAGAACATCGAGATCTCCGAATACGGCACTTATGAGATCCCCTATCTCGCTTCCCAATCCGCGGGCAAAGAAGGCGAAAACATCACGGTGGTCCGCCTAAAATAAACTTCCGAAACGGAAAGAAAAAAGAGCCATAAGGCTCTTTTATTTTTTCTTTCTCTTATATGCTTCCAACACCGCGGTCGGAACCAGAGGCGAAATATCGATCGCGCCTTCGTAAAGCTCGTTGATCGTGCTTGAGGAGATGAAGGTCGTCTCTTTCCGCGACATGAAGAAGACGGTCTCGATCGAGCTGTCCGCGAAGGTGTTGGCGGCGGAAAGCTGGAATTCATATTCGAAGTCGGTGACCGCGCGAAGGCCGCGGATCAAGGCGACCGCGCCGGCTTTCTTCGCGTAATTGACCGTGAGGCCATCGGTGGAATCGACTTCCACGCCCGATAGATCTTTGGTGGCTTCTTGGATGATCTTGATTCTTTCCTCGACGGAGAAAACGTTCTTTTTCTTCGGGTTGATCGCGATCAAGACGATGACCTTGTCGAAGATCGATAATGCCCGGCGGAGAATATCCAAATGGCCGATGGTGATCGGGTCGAAACTTCCGGGATAAACGGCGATTCTCATAAGCTTTTCCTCAAGATCAGGACATGCGTCCTGCCATAATTATAACGTTTTTGCCGGGCAAAGCCCGCGAACTGATATTCGAGTTCCCCTTCAAACTCCAACACGAGAGCCGCCCGTTCGGAGAGGAGGCCGCTTTCTTCCAGGGTTTTGACCGCTTCTTGATAAGCATCCAAATCGGCGTAAGGCGGATCGAGGAAGACGATATCAAACCGCTTTCCCGCGCTTTGGAAAGCCTTCAAGGCATTCCGATAGTCCAAGGCATGGACTTTGGCTCTTTCTTCTTTGAGGCTTCTTAGGTTCCCTTCGATGACTTTGCAGGCGCGCGGCGAGAGATCGACGAAGTCGCAGAAAGAGGCTCCGCGGCTCAAGGTTTCGATGCCAAGGGCTCCGCTCCCGGCAAAAAGATCGAGGACCCTGGCCTCGGGGATATCATTACAAAGCGCGCTCATCAAGGCTTCGCGCACCCGGTTCTTGGTCGGGACGGTGCCTTCTTCGGGAAGATCGATCATCCTGGAACGGTAAGTTCCCCCGGTGATCTTCAGCATTTTCCTTCCTCCGCCCCATAAGGATTCTTCCGATAGTCGGAGAAAAGAAGATCATCGATCGCCAAAAGCAGGTCCTTGCACGGGAGGTAGGCTTGATTATAGCGGACGATCAACGGATGCTCATCGAGGGCGAGTTTGGCGGAAAAAAGCGCTTTGCGCTTCTCAGCGATCTTCTTTGGGTCGCCAAAATGCTGCAGCGCATCTTCATATTCCTCGGCCGCGCGGTCTTTCTTCCTCGCCAGCTCTTTGACTTCGTCGGAGGCTTCGACCTCCGCGTTTGCTTGTTCGAGCAGCTGAAAACGCGGGTCTTCTTTTAAGGCCTGACGCAGCTCTTCCAGTT
>CADCLZ010000053.1 GCA_902802365.1 uncultured Erysipelotrichaceae bacterium
GGGGACGCTGCCAAACGTATGAGGGAAGCGCAGAGGATCGGAACACCGGCGACCATTGAATACTGGTTTCTGGATGACCTTGTGAAGGAGGTTACCTTCTCCTGCACAAACGGAACCAGGCTGCAGACGCACAAGAAGGGTCCGGCAACAACGGAAAAGACCTACGACTGGGAAGTGACAGTTCACTGGCAGTGCGGACTTTCGACAACGGTGCCGCTCCCAATGGATAAGAACCAGACGGAGGAACCTACCCATGTGGCAGAGCTTTATGAGACTTATCTGAACCGGGTTGATAGCGGGGAGTACATTCCTGCCCGGCCGAAGAGCATTTTTGAAAAGCAGCTTGTCGCACAGAAGCGTGTAACGAAGATCGGAGGAAAAGATGATCATAAGAAAGATTGAGGCGAAACCGAAACGGACAACGTTCCGTGTGGCAGCCTATGCCAGGGTCAGCACGAATAAGGAACAGCAGGAAGAGAGCTTCGAAACCCAGAAGACCGCTTATCAGAAGTTGATCGAGGAAACGGAAGGCTGGGAGTTTGCCGGGATCTATGCGGATAAGGCCAGAACCGGCACAAAGGTTAAGAACCGTCCAGGCTTCCAGCAGATGATCTCGGATGCAGAACAAGGAAAGCTCGACATTATCCTTGTAAAGAACATCGCCCGGTTTTCCCGCAACGTCGGGAACTGCCAGGAATACGTTGATCGCCTGAAGGCAAACAATGTGACGGTCATCTTTGAAAAGGAGAACATCCGCACGGATGACCCGACCAGCAATTTCCAGCTTGCGCTGCTGGGGGCAATCTCCCAGGATGAAAGTAACTCCATCGGCCTGAACCGGCGCTGGGCTTATCAGCAGAGGTTTGCAAACGGAGACTACAACATCGGCAGCAACCGGATTCTCGGGTATGACGGGGTAGACGGAAAGCTGGTGCCAAACCAGGACATTCTGAGTAATGAGACCTATGTCGGCGATAAACACCTCATGAAGCAGCCGCCGACAGATTACCTGACACACCAGCCGATGAAGCGCAGCGACTACAAGGATTACTACCTGACCGATGATCATGAGGGAATTGTCAGCCGGGAGCTGTGGGATCAGGCGCAGGCAATCAAGAAAGGTTTTAAGGATAATCTGAAAAACGGAGTCTTGGGAGCAGGAGAGCACCACTTTCTTTACGGAAAAGTATTCTGTGGAGAATGTGGTGCTCCTTTTGTACGCAGGACCCTGAAGACGAAGGGCGGCGTTTACTACAAAGCCTGGAACTGCCGGGAACGGCAGAAGGGTCAGAAAGGGAATGGCTGCCGCTGCAGGTTGATCAGCGAGGAGAGCCTGATTGGAGGAGAGCCTGATTGATGAAATTGTGAAAGCTCTCGGATGGGAGACCATGGATGAAGGCCGGTTCAACCGGGAGGTGAGCCGGGTGCTGGTAAGCGATGATGATGTACAGGTCGAGTGTTAATGCAAATGCCCGCTGAGGTTACTTCTTTTCAGTAATCCAGCGGGCTAAAATTTTTTGTGCGGGAATAACCTATTATTTTTCGAGAAGATCTTCGATGGTACAGCCGAGGACTTTAGAGATACGGTAGAGTGCCTCGACACTTGCTTTGTTGATGTCTTTGTTCCGCTGCTCGTACATCTGGATGGAACGAAGGGATACTCCGGATCGTTCCGAAAGCTCAGCCTGTGTACAGCCGTAGATTGTGCGGATGCGCTTCAGGTTTGTCTCTTTGAAGTGGTCCCGCATTTTATCATCAACGATATCTGCAAATTTAGTAATATCCGCTTCATGAAGTGTATAGTACATGTTCTGCAGATCTTCAAAGGAGAGAACCTTGAAGATGTCACTGAAGCTTCTTGCGGAGTACCATTGGTAATAGCAGACTGCCCAGCCGATCCAGTATTCGCGGGAACGTCCCATATGTTCCTGTGGTTCACGGTCGAGATGCTTTCCGGTTGCATCAAGAACAACATCGACTGCAATTTCAATTCCGCTTTTTCCTGCAAGAAAGGCAGGCTCGCCATTTTCCATTCGCTTGCTGACTGAACTTGCGGTGAAGAACTTGATAAAATCCTCGCCGGGGATTTCACAAGTGTTGATGGCGTAATCGAAAGCATCACCAAGTGAAGCTTGGGCTTTAGACAGATACGTTTCTTGGTATGCGTGGATCGTCATTGGAAATGCCTCCCCTTATAATATCCTGAACATATAAGCCATCGCTCTCTTCCTCTTGAATATCCAGGTAGGTTTGATTGGCTTCATCATCTCTGGCTTTGCGAAGAACATAGAACTCGTCCTTCCGGGCAACTTCAAATCCTTCGTACTTAATCTTTGAAAATGCAAATTGTGATTTGATGACGATCTGTTCTCCCAACTTACCGAGACGCATAGCACGGGAAAGCTGCTCGACAGTGATCGCGTTATTCAAAAAAGCCTCTGCGAAGTCGAAATAGGAATCATCGGCTCTGTAGCCGGTAATCAGGTCAAATGCGTTTACATTGACCCCGAAATGCTCGATCAGGTACTGCTTTGCTCTTCTCGCGATTGGGGTCTTAATGCTGAACAGACGATGCTCAACGAGCACAGCGATCCAATTGAGGATCGTGTAATTCGGACTGTTCAGGTTTAGCGTGTTCAGATATTCTGTATCCAGTGTATAGCGGTTTGAAAAACCGTCGCTCAACGAGGAGACTGCCCATTCCTTCGCAAGATCATTGCTCTCTGTGCAGTAAAAACCCAGGCCGAAATCGTTATTCTTTCTGCCAAGGCCAAAAGTCGGTACTTCCACAATCTCTAATTATATCACCGTAGTGATATAGAGTCAAGCGGTAGACGAGAATATTGTCACCAAAGTGATAGAAAGTTTACAATTAACAAAGGCTGTGAGATCCTTTTTCGACTTATGGCTTGCAATGTGCAGAATCTTCATTTATTCTCTGGTCCTGAAAAACAGGAAGGGAGTTCGGGCACATATGACCAACAAGTACGATTTCAACGCTTACGATACTGCGGTCGCATTGATCCTCACCAGATACCTGAGCAGTACAGGAGAAGTGAAGAAGGAACTGGGCAGAGTTGTCGGTACCGGCACAATTGATGGCACTGCGCTTGCCGATCTCCTCGACAGGGCTGCGGCATGGGCCGAGGAAGGGATTAAACCCAGTGACGATCCCAAGACAGAGAAGCTGATGGATGCGGTGAAGGATTATGAGGATAACGCCGGCCGGAGGGTGACGTTTGAATACATCTTGATCAAAGGGCTCAACGATTCCCCGAAGCACGCCGAAGAGCTCGCTTCGCTCATCAAGCGCCATGCGATCTACGCCTATGTGAATATCATCCCCTTGAACCCCGTCAAGGAGAAGCCGTTTGAACGGCCGAGCGAGAACGCGATCCATACCTTCCATGACCGCCTCATGAAAGCGGGGATCACCACGACGATCCGCAAGGAATTCGGCACCGATATCGATGCCGCCTGCGGCCAGCTACGAGTCAAAGTGGAGAAAGAGAAGCGCGATGCTTAAACGATACGACGGAACCTTTGCCTTCCAAACCGACCCCGGTCGGGTGCGGATCAACAACGAAGATCAAGCCAAGGCCTTGATCAACGCCGACGGCGACGTGCTTTTGATCGTCTGCGATGGCATGGGCGGGCAAAATAAAGGCGACTTCGCCTCGAAGATGGCGATCGATTCGATCTCCGATAGCTTCCGCAAAGCCAAAACCGGCATCCCGCTCTTCTTTAAGAAGAGAAACTTCGAACGCGCCGTCAAATTGGCCAATAGCCAGATCTTTGATGAGGCCGACCGCAACCCGGTCTATACCGGCATGGGGACGACGGTCTGCGCCGCCATGATCGTCAAGAACAAGATCATCTTGATCAACATCGGCGATTCCCGCGCCTATCTGGCGGTGGGGGATCGGATGAAGCGGATCACCAGCGATCAGACTTATGTGAATTATCTTTACCGCACGGGCAAGATCAGCCGCGAGGAAACCGAATCGCGGCCCGACCGCCACGTGCTGATGAATGCCCTCGGCATCTTCCCGAGCCTTTCGATGGACGTGAACGTCATCGAATACCACGGCGAGCGGATCCTGCTTTGCACGGATGGGCTCTATAACAACGTCAGCGAGCCGGAGATCTCGGCGATCCTCGCCACCGATGAGCGCGTCGATCAAAAAGTCGTCTCGCTGATCGGCACCGCCAATGCCAACGGCGGCTCCGACAATATCGGCGTGGCTTATTGGGAGGCGCTCCATGATTAAGATCGGCGATCGCGTGGATGGAAGATATCGGATTGTGAGCCGGATCGCCACCGGCGGCATGGCCGATGTATACGAAGCCAATGACCTCGTGCTCCGCAAGGTGGTCTCTTTGAAGATCATGCGCGCGGATCTTTTGGACGATGCCAAGAACTTCGAGCGTTTCCAGAACGAATGCGAAGCCGCGGCCAGCCTCAATAACCCGAACATCGTGAAAGTCTATGGTCAGGGGATGATCGAAGGCCGCCCTTATATGGCCAACGAATACGTCAAAGGGAGGACGATCCGCGAGATCCTCCGCTTCCAGGTCGTCTTCAATCTTTTGGACGCCTGCGAGGTGATGCTTCAGCTCACCAGCGGCATCGATTACATCCATAAGCACGGGATCATCCATCGCGACATCAAGCCGGACAATCTCTTCTATCTCCCCGACGGGACGGTGAAGATCACCGACTTCGGGATCGCCACCCCGGTCGGCGCCAAGAACAGCGGCGATTCGATCCAGGGCACCGTCTTTTATTGCGCGCCCGAGATCCTCCTCGGCGAAGCCGCGGACATCCAATCGGACGTCTATTCGATGGGAATCGTCTTCTATGAATTATTGACTGGCCGGCTTCCCTTCGACGGCAAAAGCCCCGAGGAAGTGGCGATGAAGCAGATCAAGCACCGCCTTCTGGAGCCGAGCAAACTGCTTCCGAGCATCCCGCGCTCGATCGATAAGATCATCATCACCGCCTGCCGCAAACGGCCGGAGGAGCGTTATCAAAGCGCGCTCGAGATGCATGACGCCATCTTGAAAGCGGTGGCGGACAAAGATAACTTCAAAGAAAGGAAAGGGCTGATGTCCAAGCTCTTCGGCTTCAAATGAAACTGGTTGCTCCCTCGATTTTGTCTGTCGATCCCGCCAACCTCCCCGAAGCGATCGCCTTGGCGGAGTCTTCCGGCGCGGACTATATCCACATCGATATCATGGATGGGGTTTTCGTCCCCCGGAAAACCTGGGATGTTTCATTAGTGAAGCAAATTAAGGGGACCCATACCTTGTTCAACGACGTCCACATCATGGTCGAGAAGCCCTGGATCGTCGGGCCCGAATTCGCCAAAGCCGGCGCGGATAACGTGACCTTCCATCTGGAAGCCTGCCAGAACGAAGAAGAAGTCAGAAAGACGATTTCCTTGATTGAAGAGGCGGGGGCGAAAGCCTCGGTCTCGATCAAGCCCAATACCCCGATTGAGGCGGTATATCCGTATCTGGATTCCGTCTACCTCGTCCTCATCATGTCGGTCGAGCCGGGCCGCGGAGGGCAGCAGTTCATCGACGGGGCGCTGGAGAAGATCAAGACGCTAAGAAAGAAGATCGGCGACTCCAAGAGCCCGCTCATCGAAGTCGACGGCGGGATCAACGCGACGTTTGGCCCCTTATGCTATCAAGCGGGCGCCGACATCCTCGTGAGCGGTTCTTACCTCTATGGCCATCCCGATTTCGCAAAACGGCTGAAAGGACTGAAAGAATGATCCCAAGCGAGTCTTCCCTATATCTTGCATTCGCCATGATCGGAGGACTCGCTTTTTCGTTTTTGGCCTTCGTTTTCTTCGGCCCGCTTTTCTTTAGGAAAAGAATCGGGAGGAAATATTCCTATTTCTCCGATTTCCCGTTTGAGCTATTCGATGGGGCGGAGTCGAACGGGAAGCTATTGACCCGCATCTTCGGCGGGGCGTTCCTTCTTTTCGATCTGGTGGCGGCGATGTTCTTGGTCGACGCCTTCGTCTTTTATCCGCATGGGGTGTTTTTCTTGGCGCTTTTGGCCGCTTTCTTCCACCTCGCGCGCGTGATTCTTTTATTCTTCTTGATGATCTTGCCGGCCCGTTACAACAAGCCGCATATCCTGGTGGTCGCCCTCTATTTCGTTTCGGCGGCCTTAAGCTATATCCTCGAAGGCATCTTCTTGATCCGCTATTCCAATGGCGACGGCGGGCCGATGGCGATGGCGTTGCTTTTGATCGCTTTCGGCGCGATCGACCTCTTCTTGATGGCCAACCCCAGATTCGGCGAATGGGCGAAGATGGCCAGCGAGCAGATGGCGGATGGCGAAGTGGTGGTGAAGCGCCCGAAGTACTTCCTTCTCGCTTATAGCGAGTGGCTCGGGATCTTGCTGGACGCCCTCGCCTCCTTAAGCCTCTTATTCGCCTTCTTGCTCCTCTTCTTAAGATGATAAAAAACAAGCCGCTTGGGCTTGTTTTTCTTGTTGGATAAGGTTATTCAGCGGCAGCTTCTTTTTTGCCGGTGGTCTTGGTCAACGTGCGATAGGCCCTGGCCGACATCCGGATCGTCACGACTTTGCCGTTGATCTCGACTTTGTACTTCTGGAGATTGACGTTCCAGCGTCTGCGGGTTGCACGAAGAGAATGGCTGCGATTGTTGCCGGAGACCGGCCCTTTTCCAGTGATTGGGCAAACTTTGGACATAAATCTCTCCTCTTGCGCGCTTTTGCGCTGAAAGAATATAGCATAAGCGACGGCGCTTCACAAACATTTTCGTAGAAAACCGCTGGATTGGCCTCTTGTTGGGGATAAGGCCCGGCCAGCTTAGGTTTAGGAAGCGCCCACGGCGAAGGATGGTTCGCTCCCCAAAAAAAGGACCCTCGGTTATCCGAGGGTTTCTTGCATTTTCGATTTGCTTTCCCGCACAAAGAATGAGGAAATGACTAAAATCGATCAAATTGTGTTTACCCTTCGCGTATCCGCGTGTACCCGTGGTATGATTTAAGCAACTGACAACTAGGGGGTAATTATGTCCACGAAATTAGCGGCAATGATCCTCGCCGGCGGAAAGGGCACGCGCCTGAAGGCTTTAACGCGCAAAGTCGCCAAACCCGCGGTGAGTTATGGCGGAAAGTACCGTATCATCGACTTCCCGCTCTCGAACTGTGCCAATAGCGGCATCAACAACGTTGGCGTCATGACTCAATACGAGTCGAGCGTCTTGAATTCTTATATCGGAAACGGCGAGAAATGGGGGCTTAACGGCGTCCGTTCCCTCACCAGCGTCCTCACGCCGAAGCAGACCGAAGAAGGCTCTGCCTGGTACTTGGGGACCGCCGATGCGATCTATCAGAACCTCGATTGGCTCGATCGGGTGGATCCCGAGTACGTCTTGATCCTCTCCGGCGACCATATCTATTCGACGACCTATAACGAGATGCTCCAGAAGGCGGAGGAGAACAAAGCCGACTGCGTCATCGCCGTTTACGAAGTCCCGATGGAAGAGGCTTCCCGCTTCGGCATCTTGGTGCCCGATGAGAAGGACAACATCGTCCAGTTCGTCGAGAAACCGAAGAACCCGGTCAGCAACCTCGCTTCGATGGGCATCTATATCTTCAAATACTCCGTCTTGCGGGCGGAGCTCCGCGCCGACGCCAAAGACGAAAAGAGCGAGCATGACTTCGGCAAGAACATCATCCCGAAGATGCTGGCCGAGAAGAAGAAGATGGTCGTCTATCGTTACCGGGGCTATTGGAAGGACGTCGGAACCGTCGCTTCCCTCCATCAAGCCAATATGGACC
>CADCLZ010000054.1 GCA_902802365.1 uncultured Erysipelotrichaceae bacterium
GTGCTGAAAGGCACTCTCAGGAGGATCGGAGATCTTCATACATGACTTTCTGCGTCTGTCCTTCCCTGTCCGGGATTTGTTTCTGGTTTTTCGGAATTCTTCTATTTCCTGTTCGATTGTAGTATAGTCCCTTTCAAACAGTTCTTCATATGCCTGCTTCCAGAGGATCTCTTCCGGGATTTTTTCCAGGAGTTTATTCTGCACGAACAGCTTGCTCTTTTCCTTATACTTCGGGAGGCTGTTCTTTTCGAGCAGATGGTTGAGCTCTGTTCTCCAGAGGATTGTGATCTTGCGTTTTTCTTTTACCTTTGGATTGTCAGATGCTTCCCGCAGAACATAGAAATCGGTTTTCCCTATCTCATCAGGCTCTACGGTGATGATGCCCCACCATTCAGGCACATGCTCCCTGACATGGGCCGCATGGGTGGAACCTGCGACGATGATGTTGCGATCATAAAACCAGTCATAGTTTTTGACCTGTTTTTCCAGCCGGGCATATGTGTCAGCATCGCTTTTGATCTCGATGCCGTACAGATAATCCGGTGTGATCATCACCACATCGGCCCGAAAGGCCATGGCTCTGGCTATCACCGCGGCATCGGCTCTCTCGCCAACAACGGCCGTGATAACAACCGCGTCATCCCCGGCAAGAAAATGTCCGGTCACATGGCGCCGCATCAGGCGAGCGTTCTCAACCTCACCTTGGTCGAAGTCAATGCCGAAAAGAACTACATCTTGGTCAAAGGCGCCGTCCCGGGACCCAAAAAGAGCCTCGTGATGCTCCGCACCGCGATCAAGACCCAATTCAAGAAGCCCGTCGTCAAACCGTTGGTTAGCTACGCGGCTGCTGAAGAGAAAGGAGAATAACGAAAATGGCTGAAAAGAAAATCAAGCTTCCCGTCTTCTCCCTCGCGACCGGCGAAAAGAAAGGCGACGTCAGCGTCTCCGCGACCGTCTTCGGCCTCGAAGAGATCAACCAGCAAGTCATCCATGACGCGGTCGTGGTCGATCAGGCCAACCGCCGTCAGGCGACTGCCAAGACCAAGAAGCGCCACGAAGTCAGCGGCGGCGGCAAGAAGCCATACCGTCAGAAAGGCACCGGCCGCGCCCGCGCCGGTTCCACCCGCTCCCCGATCTATGTCGGCGGCGGCACCGTCTTCGGACCCGATGGCAACCAGAACTATGTTCTCAAGCAGAACAAGAAAGCCCACAACCTCGCCCTCCGCGGCGTCCTCTCCGAAAAAGCGAAAGAGAACATCGTGGTCGTCGAAGAACTGAGCCTCGAGAAGATCGGCACCAAAGAGCTCGCGAAGCTCCTCGCTGGTCTCAAGCTTGAAGGCAAAACCCTCGTCGTCGTCGATTTCCCCGAAGATGACAAGGACTACAAAGGCGTCGAGAACTTTGTTCTCAGCGCCAACAACATTGAGAACGTCACCATGGACGAGCTCGGCAACGTGAGCGTCTACGACGTCCTCAACGCCGACAAATTGCTGATCAGCAAGGCCGGCATCAAATTGTTAGAGGAGGGCCTCGAATAATGGCTGAAGAAGAAAAGAAGGTCGTCGAAGCCGAAGAAAAGGCCCCGGCGAAGAAAGCCCCGGCTAAGAAAAAGGCCCCGGCGAAGAAAGCCCCTGCCAAGAAGGCAGAAGAAAAGAAGGAAGCCCCGAAGAAAGACTTCGGCAAGGCCACCCTTCATGACTTCGACGTCATCATCGATCCGGTGATCACTGAGAAGAGCATGGCGCTTATGCAAGATACCAATAAGGTTACCGTGCGTGTGAGCGCGAATGCGAACAAGACCGAGATCAAGCTCGCCTTCCAAAGGATCTTCCAAGTGGAAGTCGACTCCGTCAAAGTCATCAACGTCCTCGCGAAGAAGAAATCGCGCGGCGGACGCTACCAGGGAACGGTCAGCGGCTTCAAGAAAGCCGTCGTCGCCATCCATGAGGGTGAAGCGATCGACCTGTTCAAAGAGTAAGGAATCACCATTAGAGAAATCTAAAAAGCATCCACTATAGGAGAAACACGAAATGGCTATCAGAACCTATACCCCTTATACGAAGAGCCGTCGGGCGATGACCAACGCGACCTTCGAAGAGATCACCAAAGCCACTCCTGAGAAATCGTTGCTTGCCACCAAGAAGAAGAAGGGTGGCCGTAACAACCAAGGAGTGATCACCTGCCGTCATCATGGCGGCGGAAACAAGAACCGCTATCGCATCATCGACTTCCGCAGGCAGAAGGATGACATCCCCGCCACCGTGAGCGCGATCGAATACGATCCTAACCGCAACGCCTACATCGCCTTACTGGTCTATGCCGACGGCGAGAAGCGCTACATCCTCCAGCCGCAAGGCCTCAAAGTGGGGGACAAAGTGGTGAGCGGCAAGGCGACCGACATCAAAACCGGCAACTGCCTTGAACTCCAGAACATCCCTGAGGGAACCTTCATCCATAACCTTGAGCTCCAGCCTGGCAAAGGCGGACAGCTCTGCCGGGCCGCGGGCACTTCCGCCCAGATCCTCGGCATCGAAGGCAACTACGTCATCGTCCGCCTCGCCTCTGGCGAAGTCCGCAAGCTCCTCAAGAACTGCCGGGCGACCATCGGCTTGGTCGGCAACGAAGACTGGTCCCTCATCAATCGCGGCAAAGCCGGCAAGAACCGCTGGCTTGGCATCCGCCCGACCGTCCGTGGTTCCGCGATGAACCCGGTCGACCACCCGCACGGCGGCGGCGAGGGCAAATGCCCGGTCGGCCGCGACGCGCCGCGCAGCCCGTGGGGTAAACGCACCCAGGGCGTCAAGACTCGCAGAGTCAAGAAGAATTCCACCCGCCTCATCATGAGAAGGCGGAATGGCAAATAAGGAAAGGAGATAGAACATGGCACGTTCCAGCAAAAAAGGACCCTTCGTGGACGAATACCTTATGAAAAAGGTTGAAGCCCTCCAGAAGTCCGGTCGCAAAGAGATCATCAAGACTTGGTCTCGCCGTTCCACGATCTACCCCGCCTTCGTGGAGCAAACCTTCGCGGTCTATAACGGCCACGAGCACATCACCGTCTTCGTCACCGAGGACATGGTTGGCCATAAGCTCGGCGAATTCGCCCCGACCCGGACCTTCCAGGGTCACCACGGCAACAACGCCGGCGACCAGGCCGCCAAGAAATAAGGAGCTGAAAAATGGCAGAAAAAGTGAAGAAAGAAGAAGCCACCGTCGAGAAAAAGGCGGCTGCTCCGAAGAAAGAAAAGGCGCCTAAGGCCCCGAAAGCGGAAAAACCCGCCAAGGCCGCCAAGAAAGCCGCTCCGGTCGAACCGGAGAAACCGAAAGTCACCGAAGCCCGTTGCATCGCCACCAACGTCCGCGTCACCCCGCGGAAAGTCCGGTTGGTCTGCGACGTCGTCCGCGGCAAGGACGTCGATGAAGCCCTTGGCATCCTCGGCATGCTGAACAAAGCCGCGAGCACCCCGGTCGCCAAAGCGATCAAGTCGGCCGCCGCCAATGCCACCAACAACTTCGGCATGGACAAGAACCGGCTCTACGTCGCCGAGATCCAGGCCGCCGATGGCTTGCGGATCAAGCGGTACACGCCGCGCGCCAAAGGCAGCGCGAGCCCGCTCATCCGGAGGAACACCAACCTCCGCGTTGTCGTGAAGGAAAGAGAGTAAGGAAAGGAGCGATAAACCATGGGACAGAAAGTCAATGCCGTCGGCATGAGAATCGGCATCAACCGCGAATGGAATTCCAAGTGGTATGCCAACGACCAGGAATACGCGACCTTCCTGAATGAGGATGTGGCCATCCGCCGCTACCTCGAAAAGGTCCTCAAAGACGCGGCCGTGTCGCACATCGACATCCTCCGCAAGAAGACCGATAAAGGCCATGACGTCCGCATCCAGGCCCACGTCGCCCGTCCGGGCGTCGCCCTCGGCCAAGATGGCGCGAACATGACCAAGATCAAGGCTGGTCTCGCCAAGATCGTCAAGTCCGGCACCCTCCACATCGACATTGTCGATGTCAAGGATCCTGACCTCGATGCGACCTTGATCGCCAAGTGGATCGCCAGTGAGCTCGAGAACCGTGCTTCCTACCGCGCGACCCAGAAGAAAGCCATCCAGAGAATGAGGAAGGCCGGCGCCAAAGGCTGCCGCACCCTCTGCTCTGGTCGTCTCGGCGGCGCCGAAATCGCCCGCGACGAAGGTTACAAAGAAGGCGTCGTCCCTCTTCATACCCTCCGCGCTGACATCGACTTCGCGCATGTCGACGCCGCGACCACCTACGGCCGCATCGGCGTCAAGGTCTGGATCTGCCGGAGCCTGAACGTCGAAGAAGACGAAGCGAAAGCGAAAGAACGTTCCGAGAAGGAGCCGAAAGGAGAAGCCAATGCTACAGCCGAAACGCGTTAAGTATCGTCGGCCCCATTCCCTGAGTTACGAAGGCAAAGCCAAAGGCGGCGCCCACGTTGACTTCGGAGAATATGGCCTCCAGGCCCTCGAGGGCGCCTACATCACCGATCGTCAGATCGAAAGCGCCCGTATCGTCTTGAGCCGTTACACCGATAGGGCTGGGAAAGTCTGGATCAGGATCTTCCCGCAGCTCTCCAAAACCAAAAAGCCCGCCGAAGTCCGTATGGGTTCCGGCAAAGGCGCCCCGGACAACTGGGTGGCCGTCGTCAAGGCCGGCACCGTGATGTTCGAGATCGGCGGCATCTCCGGTGAGATCTGCCGCGAGGCTCTCCGCCTTGCCAGCTACAAGCTGCCGATCAAATGCAAAGTGGTCAAGAGCGAACACAAGTTCACCGCCGAAGAGCTCGCCAAGATGGGCGAAGCCCACGAATCCGCGGTCGAAGCCTTGAAGGCCGAAGAAGAAGCCACCGCCGGCATGGAGACCATCTCCGACACCGGCAACGACGCTCCGGAAGCCGAAGAGAAGGGAGAATAACGATGGAAGTCAAAGAATTCCGCGAATTATCGCCCGAAGAGCTCAACGAGAAGATCTATGAGCTCCGCAGCACCTTGTTCGAACTCCGCCGCAAGAAAGCGGTCGGGCAGCTCGAGCACGGCGAAGAAGTCAAGCGGGTCCGCAAGGACATCGCCAAAGCCGAAACGGTTAAGCGCGAAAGAGAGCTTAACCTCGGCAAATAA
>CADCLZ010000055.1:0-7334 GCA_902802365.1 uncultured Erysipelotrichaceae bacterium
AGCCCAATACGCACATTGCACCTGTCCATTCTCGATGCTCACTTCTTATCGCCTCATGACCCATTTCGAGTCGGGCAGCGGGTTTGGGATCCGCGGCAAATTCAAGGAAGAGGAAGTGACGATGGTCAAACTCGACGCTTCCCTCGATCATTTGCTCATCAAAAAAGGCAGGATCATCGCCAATCCCGAGCGCGAAGACATCTGCCGGAGCCAGATCCAAGTCCAATTCGATGAGGATATCGCCGACCTTTTAAGCGCGCCGGTCGGCAATCATATGCTCTTCGTCTATGGCGATCACGCCGCCGAACTCGAGGCCCTGAAATTCTATCTTTGAGCCTCCTAGTTCCCTTAGCTATCCGCGCCCCCTATTTAGGGGGCGTTTGCATACTGCTTCTAGATAGGGTATGATAGCGGTTGCCTATTTTAGGCGTTTTAGAATGCGAGCAGATTACAAGACAAATTACGGAACGATCGACATCTCCCTCGAGTCCATCGCCACCTTGGCGGGGAAAGCTGCGACGGAGTGCTATGGCGTCATCGGCTTAGCCCCGCGCCCGAGCATCGCCGATCTGTTCATAAAAGAGACTCACGGCCTTTCCGAAAAGGACTATGCCAAGGGCATTTTCGCCCGCAAAGGCCCGAAAGGCTACGAAGTCACTTTATATCTTTACGTTGCTTACGGAGTGAAGCTCACCGAGGTGCTTTCCGAAGTCCAAAAGCGGGTTAAGTACATCTTGGAGAAGACCTTCCAGATCAGATTCAGCTCCGTCAACGTCTATGTTGCTGACGTGAAAGAGTAAAAGAATATGAGAACGATTAATGCGAGCACCTTGAAGCAGATGTTCATCTCCGGTGCCAACAATCTATATAACCATTATCCCGAAGTCGACCGCCTCAATGTTTTCCCGGTTCCCGATGGCGATACCGGCATGAACATGAACCTGACCTTCACCTCGGGCATGAAGGAAATCCAAAACCGCAACGACGAGAGCGTATACGACCTCTCCAAAGCCTTCTCGATGGGTCTTTTGATGGGTGCCAGGGGCAACTCCGGCGTCATCACCAGCCAGATCTTCCGCGGGTTCGCCGAAGGCCTTAAAAACGTCAAAAACCCCAAGCAGATCACCATTCAGGAATTCGTTCAAGCCTTGAAAGTCGGCAAGGAAGTCGCCTATAAAGCCGTCCAAAAGCCGGTCGAGGGCACAATCCTCACCGTCATCCGCGAGACCAGCGAAGCCCTGGTCGATAAAACCAAAGCGCTCACCTCCATCGAGACCTTGATGAAGGAAGTCGTCGCCGAGGCCGAGAAATCCTTGGCCCACACCCCTGAGCTGCTCCCCGTTTTGAAGGAAGTCGGCGTCGTCGATAGCGGTGGAACCGGCCTCTGGCGGATCTTCGAGGGCATGGAGAAGGCGATCAACGAAGAAGTCGTTGAACGCGTCGAAAACGTCGAAACCAGCGCCCAATCGCCGGAAATTCCTTTCCTCAATCAGGCGGATGTGCCGCTATATGCCGGCGCGCAGCTTTCCGAAGACGAAGAAGGCTATGGCTATTGCACCCAATTCATCATTCGCCTCGGCGAAGAAGGAAGCGGCAAGAAGCCCTTCGACGAGAAGAAATTCCAGAAGTTCCTCGCAACCCACGGCAAATCCCTCGTTCTCGTCCGCGACGAGGACATCGTCAAAGTCCATGTCCATACCCTCACCCCGGGCAACATGCTGAACTACGCCCAGAATTATGGCGAATTCGTGACGATCACCATCGAGAATATGTCCGAAGAGCACCGGAACATCGAGCAAGGCCGCATCGCCACCGATTTCCAGGGCAATATCGAAGCGGGCAAGCAAGCCAAGAAAGAAAAGACCAAATTCGGTTTGATCGCCGTGAGCTCCGGCGAAGGCCTCGATGAGATCTTCCGCGAACTCGGGGCCAATCAGATCGTTTCCGGCGGCCAGACGATGAATCCTTCCACCCAGGATTTCCTCTCGGCAATCGATAAGCTCAACGCCGAAAACGTCTTCATCCTCCCAAATAACAGCAATATCGTGATGGCGGCCTCCCAAGCCTGCTCGGTCTTAGAAGGCAAAATCAACGCCAGGGTCGTCCCCTCGAAGACGATCCCGCAGGGCATCGCCTCCCTCATGCAGTTTTCTGCCGATGGCGAGCCCGATGATGTTTATCAAGACATGAAGGGCGCGCTGAAGAGCGTCCGCTCTGGCTCGGTCACTTACGCGATCAAAGACACCGACATCGAAGGCGTCCACATCACCAAGGATTATTACATGGCGATGGAAGACAAGAAGATCGTCAGCTGCGTCAAAGACCGCGAAGAAGCTTTGATGGATCTATTGGAGGAAATCGTCGATGACGAAGCCTTCTCCCTCACGATCTACGTCGGCAAAGACGTCGAGCAAAATGTCGTCGACAAGATCGGCGAAACGATCCAGGCGAAGTATGGCGATAACCTTGATGTCCTAATCCGCAAAGGCGACCAGCCCGTCTATTCCTATCTCGTTGGCGGGCTTTTTTAAACAATTTGGCAGGTTGCGCCAAAAAGACGACAACTAATGATGAAAAAAGTTTGTCAAATTTGATTCATGGAATAAGATAGCGGCGCAAAGGGCGCGAAAATGTTTTTTCACGGCAAGACGATCGTCTTATCGCTTTTGCTGCTATCAAGCTGTTCTTCGTTGCCGCCTGTTGATTCTGATATCAGCAGTTTTTCTTTTAGCGATTCTTTGCCCCCAACATCGACTAGTTCAAGTGCTGAAGACCCGACCTCTTCGAGTTTAGAAGCCCCTTCTTCGAGCGATCCAATCGATTCCTCTGTAAAAGAAGAGGATCCGCCTTTGCTCAGCACCTACGATATGGATGGCAAATTCATCGAGGCGGACGTTGGAATGATCCATTATCTTTCCGAAGAGCCAACGAGCGCCTGCTACTACACGCGGATTCGGGCTGATATGGAAGCTTATTTCCCCGAGGCGGAGATCGATGGGAAAACCGAGGTGCTCGTGACGATCGGCGGCGAACAGCTGCATATCGACGATTGCCCCTATCGCGTCGAAGACCGGGTGTTTCAGGCCGATTACGATATCCAAGGCGTCGATGGGCTCGTGCAGTTCAAAGTCGCCTATTCCAAGAGACTCGATATCACCTTGAAACACGAAAACGCCGATCAGAGCTTTGAATATATCCATCCCGAGGATTTGCGTTTCGACCTGGAAGAAAGAAACGACGCCACCCATTATTATGCGCATAACGCCAACCCTGAGCAGGCGATGGATATCTATGTGCCAAAAGACAACCAAGCACAGCACCCGGCGGTGATAAGCATCCATGGCGGCTCCTGGTGCGCGGGCGATCGAGTGAATGCCCAATACCTCAGCAAACCGCTGCTCGAAAAAGGGATCGTGCACGTCAATTTCAATCACCGCCTCGTCCATCTGCTGCGGGGAAAGAGCCCGACGATGGCCGATATGTTGAAAGACATCGATATGGCGATCGATTACCTGCTCCTTCATCAAGAAGAATTCAAGATCGACCCCAAGAGGATCGCGCTATGGGGGTATAGTTCAGGCGCCCACCTGGCCTTAAAATACGCCAGCAGATACCAAGGCCGGGTCCACGCGATCATCGATGAGGCGGGGCCGACTTATTTCCGACCGGCCGAGCTGGAGGACGAGCTGACCTTCGACCCGAGGATTTTCACGTCTTTGACCGGTGTTCCGTATGAGCAATACCGCGAACGCATGGATGAGATCTGCCAGATCTTATCGATTGATAAGGTCGCGGAAATCCCGGCGCTTCCGCCGATCGTCGGCGTTTATCATCCCGATGACCCCGTCGTGGATAAACTCCTTCACGAAACACCATTGCTTTCCACGGCGAAATACATCGGCGTTTTCCCGGACCGCCTTCCCGCTTCTTGCTTCAAGGATGGGCTCCATGAAAACTATAGCTGTCTGCTCGATGAGAACCACCCCTTATACGTCGGGAAGGAAATCGCGGAGATATATCTTGCGACGATCAGGGAAGTTTTATGAAGCCGAAGAGGCTTTTTGACCTTCCTAAAGGCGGTTTTGCTGTATCATTAGGCCATGAAGCTTACGAGCTCCCCCCGGTTGAATTATCTCTTGGGCGAAATGGGGATCTTCGCTCCATATCAAGTGTTGGAGCATCTCCCGCGGCGTTACGATTCTTTTTATTATGCCGACCGCGAAACCCTGCATCATCTTCCCGATAAAGGCCGGGCGGTTTTGCTTGGCCGGGTGGTCGGGGTACCGAAGACTCTGCGCTTTGCCAAACTCTCGAACACGACTTTTCTTTTCCGCGATCAATACGGCGATGATTACAAGGTCGTGGCCTGGAATCGCCCATATTTGGGGAAGATGCTGCAGGCCGACGCCGAATTCACGATATCGGCCTCCTACGACGCGAAACGCCATGAGATGAATCTTCTTTCCCTAAAGAAGGGAAAGATTCCGCCAGAGGAGGCTTTGGTGCCGATTTACACCCTTCCCGCCGATTATCCGGACTATGCCTTCCAAAAATTGGTCCAAAAATCTTTCGAACTGGAGAAAGGGAAGATCTATGAGCACGTTCCCGCCGCATTCCGTCAGAAATACCGGCTTCCTAAACGCGAAGAGGCCCTTCGGAACTGCCATTTCCCAAAGAGCCTAGAGGATATCCGCCAAGGGCAGCGGCTTTTGAAATACGAAGAGGCGCTGATGTTCTCGTTGAAAAGCCAGATCATCCGCAAAAAGAACAAGCAGGTTATCGCTAGGGGCAAAGGCGAGATCGATTTCGCGAAAGTCGATTCGTTCATCGCCAAGCTTCCCTATTCTTTGACCAACTCCCAGAAGAAGGCCATCCAAGAAGCTTTGCAGGATATGGCCAGCGACACTTTGATGTACCGCTTGCTCCAAGGCGATGTCGGAACCGGCAAAACCTTGGTGGCCGCCATCCTTCTTTACGCCAATTACCTCCGCGGATCCCAAGGGGCGCTGATGGCCCCGACCGAATCCTTGGCCAGGCAGCATTATGAAAACCTCAAAAAGATCTTTGAGGGCACCAAAGTCCAAATCGTGCTTTTGACCGGGAAGATGGATGCGTTGGAGAAGAAGTTCTCCGCGATTGACCTCGCCGATGGCACCGCGGACATCGCCGTGGGCACGCATGCGCTGTTCAGCCGCCCGATTTCCTTCTCGAAATTAGGGCTGGCAATCGTAGATGAACAACATAAGTTCGGCGTGAACCAAAGAACGCTTTTGGCCCAAAAAGGCGACCATGCCGATGTGCTCCTAATGTCGGCCACCCCAATCCCAAGAACCCTCTCGATGACGATCTATGGCGACCTCGATGTCTCGACGCTCACCGAATTTCCAAATTCCCGCAGAACCGTCAAAACAGTCATCATTCGGCCAACAGCTGCAGGAGTTTTGAAGTCCGTGGATGCCAGTTTGTCGGGCGGCCATAGGGTGTATGTCGTCGCCCCGCAGATCGAAATCGGCGAGTCGAAATCCTCCTCCGTCAAAGAGGTTTATGACCACTATGAGAAGCTTTATCCAGGCAAGGTCGCATTGCTGCACGGTAAAATGAACGTCGATGAAAAAGAGGCGGCTTTGGCCGCGTTTAGGACCGGCTTATGCCCCATCTTGGTTTCGACGTCGGTCATCGAGGTTGGAATCGATGTCCCAGAGGCCAATTTGATCTTGGTTTACGACCCCAGCCACTTCGCGCTGAGCAGCCTTCATCAGCTGCGCGGCCGCATTGGCCGCGATGGCTCGAAATCGCTTTGCTTATTGCTTTATGAAGGAAACGATCCCGACGATCTTGATAAGCTGCGGGTCTTAGAGAATTCGGATGATGGCTTCCATATCGCCGAGGAAGATTTAAGAAGAAGAGGGCCGGGCGAGCTTTCGGGGGTGCGCCAAAGCGGGCTTCCTTCCTTCGCTTTCGTCAATCTGGTCAACGATTTTCGGATGTTCGAATGCGCTAGAGACGACGCCTCTTATATGCTGGAGCACCCTGAGCAAGCGGGTTTTGCGAGCCTAATCAAACTCGCCCAAGCCGAGAGCGAAGGCGCTGCTTTGAAGTAATAACGATTTAATAATCGTTTTTGTGTTATTATTTCGCGGTACGAAAGGATTTAACCATGGTTACCATTGCACTCGATATGATGGGTTCCGATCTTGGCCCGAAAGAACTCGCGAAAGGCGTTGAGCTTTTCGAGCAAAAATACGGCGATGCCTGCAAGTTGATTCTGGTTGGGAAAAAAGAAGAGCTTCCCGAGGGAAAGCATGAAATTGAGGAAGCCCAAGACGTGTTGGCGATGGAAACCGGGGCGATGGATGCCTTGCGGGCGAAGACCTCTTCGATGCACCGCGCGGTGAGCCTCGTCAAAGAAGGGCGGGCCCAAGGCGTTGTCTCCTGCGGCTCGACCGGCGGGTTCCTTTCGATCGCGACGGTTGTCTTGAGGAAGATCCCCGGGGTTGATCGGGCGGCTTTCGTCGCCCCCTTCCCAACGAAGATCAAAGGGAAACCCGTCATCATCCTCGATGTCGGCGCTTCCAATGAGAACAACGCGAAGGAACTCACTCAGTTCGCTTTGCTTGGCAGTTTATATGCCAAGTTGATCTATCAAATCGAGCAGCCGAAAGTGTTTTTGCTTTCTAACGGCGCCGAGGAAGGGAAAGGATCTCCGATCGTCAAAGAAGCATATGGCCTTCTAAAAGAAGATCCGAAAATCAATTTCCAGGGCAACATCGAAGCTAGGGAGACTTTAAGCGGCGACGCCGACGTCATCGTCTGCGATGGCTTCACCGGCAACATCCTGCTTAAGGCCAGCGAAGGCGTCGCCAAGACGATGAGCGGGTTCATCAAGAAAGCGTTCAAACGCAACATCTTCTCGAAGATCGGTTATCTCTTATCCCGCAAAGGATTCAAGGAAATGTCCGAGACCATGGATTATAAAAACGTCGGCGGCGCGATGCTTTTGGGCGTCAATGGCGTCGTCGTCAAAGCGCATGGATCTTCCGATGGCGTCGCGTTTTTCCATTCGATCGAAGTCGCATATCGCCTCTTAGAAGGAAAACTGCTGGAGAAAATCAAAGAAGGGCTGAATCAGGATGAGTGAATACACCCCGTTATACCGTAAATTCGGCTTCTTGCCGCATAACGAGCAGCTCTATGTGCTCGCTTTTACCCATAGTTCCTATAACGGGATGGTTGGAACCCGGCATCAAGACTACGAACGCTTGGAATTCCTCGGCGATTCGGTGGTCGGCATGGTGACCAGCGATCTTTGCTACCATTACCATCCGGATATGAAT
>CADCLZ010000055.1:7365-9291 GCA_902802365.1 uncultured Erysipelotrichaceae bacterium
TGAATCAGGGCGAGCTTTCGGTTTTGAAAGCCCAGTTCATCCGCACGCAACGCGAAGCGGCCTATTGCCGCCAATTGGGTTTGGCCGACTATATCCGCGTTGGCGTGAGCTTCCAAGGCAAGGTCGTCAACTCCGCTTCGGTACTAGAGGATGTCTTCGAATCCTTCATCGGCGCGGTATATCTCGATCAGGGTTTGGATTTCACTTACAAAATGGTGAGGAAAATCTTCGAAGACGACATTAAAAACGCCAAGATCCACACCGAGCAGAACCCCAAGAGCCTGCTTCAGGAATGCATGCAGGCCGATAAGAAGGAATCGGTGACCTATAAGATCGTTTCCGAAGAAGGGCCAAGCCACGACAAAGAGTTTGTCGCCGCCGTCTATTTCGAAGGCGAAGAGCTCGGGCGCGGCGTGGGCAAGAACAAGAAACAGGCCGAAACCGCCGCCGCGGCAAACGCGTTGGAGAAGATGGCCAAACCGGAGTAAGAAGATGGGACTGTTTTCATTTTTGCGCGATAAATTCTCGAAGAAGGATAAAACGACCGAGAAATACGAAAAAGGCCTTAGCAAATCCCGGGCCAATTTCGCTTCGCGGCTCGATGCCCTAAGCAAACGCTACGCGGAAGTGAATGAGGATTATTTCGAAGAACTCGAGCAGATTCTCATCGAATCCGACGTTGGGGTCTCCCTTTCGCTGCGCTTAATCGAGCAGCTTCTCGATAAAAGCGAGGCAGAAGGCATCAAAGAACCGGCGAAGATCAACGAGATGCTGGTGGATGAGATGTTCGTTTCCTATGCGACCAGCGGTGAAGCGATCGAAAACGAAATCCACTTCGCCAAAGAAGGACCGACCGTTTTATTGGTGGTTGGGGTCAATGGGGTTGGCAAAACCACCTCGATCGCAAAACTCGCCCTTCGATACAAAAACCAAGGAAAATCCGTGCTTTTGGTCGCGGGCGATACCTTCCGCGCCGGCGCGGTGGAGCAGCTTAAGGTTTGGGCGGAACGCTTGCATTGCCCAATCATCACCGGTCCCGATGGCGGCGACCCCGCCTCGGTGGCATATGACGGGGCGAGATACGCCAATGAGCACCATATCGACTTGGTGATCGTGGATACCGCGGGCCGTTTGCAGACCAAGAAAAACTTGATGTTGGAACTTGGGAAGATCAACCGCGTGCTGGGCAAAGAAATCCCCGGGGCGCCCCATGAATCGTTCCTCATCATCGATGCGACGACCGGCCAAAACGGCGTCGTCCAGGCAAAATCGTTCAAGGAAGTCACCGAACTCACCGGCATCGTCATCACGAAGATGGACGGCACTTCGAAGGGCGGGATCATCCTCTCGATCCGCGATGAACTAGGCGTTCCCGTCCGCTTCATCGGCTTGGGCGAGAAGATGGAAGACCTCGAGGAATTCGATTTGGATAAGTACCTCTACGGCCTCTTATTAGGGAAGAATCATGAAGACTGAAACCAGCGAAAATCTTGAAAATCGCATATATGTGTCCTCTCTTTTTGCCGCATATGGGTCTCTTTTGACGGAAAATCAGCGGAGCGCGGTGTCCGCTTATTACCTCGCGGACCTTTCGCTTTCCGAGATCGCTTCCGAAGAAGGGATCAGCCGGGCAGGGGTCAGCGAAGCGTTGAAGAATGCGGTGGCGAAGATGAAGGAATACGAAGAGAAACTCGGATTATTGGAAAAGGCGGTTTCTTTAAAAAAGAAGATTGAAGCGGTGGAGAGGATCTTAGATCCGGAAGCCCGCTTAGCGGCATATACGAAATTAGGGGAGGAGATCAAAGATGGCATTTGAATCGTTAACCGATCGCTTTTCGGCCATATTCAAGAAGATCCGTGGGCAGTCCAAGCTCACCGAGAAGAACATGGACGACATGCTCAAAGAGATCCTCGTCGCCTTATTGG
>CADCLZ010000056.1 GCA_902802365.1 uncultured Erysipelotrichaceae bacterium
AAGTGGCGAGGATGCCGATCGGGGAGCTTCCTCCGCCAACGGCGATCGCGGTGCCGCAGCCGACGACGACCAAGACCAAGGTGCCGATGCACTCAGCGACCCATTTCTTAATGCTTTCTTTCATAAAAGCCTCCTAAAACGAAAAAAGTTTAGCACTTTCTTCGAAAAAGGAAGCAAAAAAAATAGGGGATTGGCCCCTATTTATTTTCGTTCCGGAAGTTTGGAGATCGCCTTGGTGATTTCCTGGAGGTAATCCCCTTCGTAATCCTCGATCTTCCCCTGGTCGCATAGCGCGGCGAGTTTGGGATCGATCGGCAGGGCCTCGAAATGCGGGATGCCGTATTTTTTAAGCGACTCTTCCTCGCTTTTCCCGTATGGGTAGATCCGCTCCCCGCAGTGCGGGCAATCCAGATAGGACATATTCTCGACCAACCCCAGGATCGGCACATTCATCATCTGGGCCATCTTGACCGCTTTCTCGACGATCAAGGAGACAAGGTCTTGAGGGCTGGTGACGACGACGATCGCCGACACGGGGAGCGATTGGAAGACGGTCAAGGGGACGTCCCCGGTTCCCGGGGGCATATCGACGTACATCTCATCGACCTCTTCCCAGCAGACGTCGCTCCAGAACTGCTTGATGAGCCCGGCGACGACCGGCCCCCGCCAAACAACCGGGGCGGAGGGATCGACGTTCAATAGATTCAAAGAGATCGCTTTGGTGCCCTTTTGGCTATAGGCGGGCATGATCTCTTCTTCGCTGGCGCAGCAGGGGCCTTTTAGCCCGAAGATGGTCGGGATCGAAGGGCCGGTCACATCGGCATCGAGGATCGCGGCTTGTTTGCCGCCTCGTTGGGAATTGACGGCAAGCAGCGAGGTGACGAGGGATTTCCCAACCCCGCCTTTCCCGCTCATGACGGCGATGACTTTCTTGATGTTGGAATGGACGTTATCTTTGGCGCGGAAGGCGGCGAATTGTTCGGCGTTGCTTTGTTGTGGCATAGGTTTTCTCCTTTTTATTTCAGCCCGCGGATTCCGGGCTGGATGGCGTCAACGGCTTCTTGGCCGAGCTCTTTTTTGACGATCGCTTCGGCGAAGGGGATCGTATAGGCCATCGAGCGGGCGGTGATCCAGGTGCCATCGTCTTCGACTTCTTTTCTGGTATATAGCCCTTTTCCGGTCTGGAAGCCCGGGAAGCAGGTGTAGGTGGCGTCATTCAGATATCCGCGCTGGGCGAGAAGGCCTGGGGCGGCGCAGATGGCGTAGACCGCCTTTTTGCGGTAGACGAAATATTCCAATAGACTTCCGACGTCCGCGGAATGGGAAAGGTTCTGGACCCCGAGTTTGCCGCCGGGGAGCACCAAGAAGTCATAGGCGTTTTTGTCGACGTCCTTCAAAAGGATATCGGCCTCGACCTTGAGCTTGGCCGAAGAGACGACCTGAAGGCTGTCTTTGATCGAGCAGAGCACGGGGACGATCTCGTGGGTGCGGTTCAGGATATCGTGGGTGGTGAGGGCTTCGGTCTCCTCAAAGCCGTCGGCGAGGAGGATCAATGCGTGTTTCATATGGGTGTATTCTCACCCATTGGGGTCCATTTGTCCAACCAAACGGCTATAATGTGGCTATGCCATACCGCCCGAAGAAGAAATACAAGAAACCCCAGAGCAAATTCGGCTGCCCCAAAAGCGAGAAGACCGGGGAGGATATTGACATGCTTCATGAGCGTGAGCTGGACCCCGAAGCGGGGGAAGGGGGCTCAAGGAGCTACCTCGATCATATCGATGGGGCTTAATGAAAAAAGCGCCGGAGAGGGGCGCTTTTTCGTTGATGGGCTCTTAGAGGCGAGGGATGGCGGAGCTCCCTTGCATCGCGACTTCGAGATTGGCGAGCATCAGCGCATCGAGGGACAAAGCCTCCTGGCGTTCTTCTTCCTGGATATATGGCTCTATTTCGTTCTCCTCATATTCCGGAAGAGGGGACATTCGATATTCTTTTTCTTCTTTCATGGTGGCATCTACCTCCTGAATCGATGGCTCCTTTTTTGGAGCGACATCACTATAGGATCGATTCAAAATTTGTATCCTTGAAATCGTTTACAGAAAACGCTTACAGGTTTTGGAAACAAAAAACATTCGATGAATAGCCGCTTTTCGTTATGTTTTTGGAAGCGATTTCAATGAAAAGTATGGATGGAAAACTTGGTTTTTTGGGGGTTTAGGGAGGACAAGAAGGCGAAGATTTTCATTCGGGGAATGCGTTTGCCTTGCTTTCTTTTCTTTTCTAAACGATTATTGCCCTGATGAAACGGAAAGTCGGATTCTATTATTTCCTGCCCAGCGCGGTCTACGCGTTGATCGTCGGGGTGCTGGTGGGGATCTTCGCCGCTTTGGGGAGCGATAACTTCACCGCCTTCTTGATGGCTTTCATCGTGATTGGGCTCGCCGCTTTGGCGGCCGCATTATCTTTGATCGGGATGCTCCTATTGGACTTTTTGGGGAAGCCCTCGCGTTATGGGTATTTGTTTTTCGCGATTTCCAATGGCTTGATCGCCGCCAGCGGCATCATGCTCTTCGTGATCCCGTTTGAGGAAGCGAGTTCCTGGAAGAACATCTTCCTCTTCCTCGCTTTGATCGGGGGCACCTTGGGGCTGACCTATGCTTTCCGTTCCGCATTCTCCTTCTTGATGTTCCAGCAGAGGGAGGAATTCGCCTCGCGCTTCCAGGAAAGGATCCGCGAAGAAGAGAAAAGCGATCCGGCCACTTCCCTCGATCCCGGCCAGGTGATCGAGGTGGACGCGGTGGACGTCGAAGAGAAGAAAGAATAAAAGGCGGGATGACCGTCTGATCTTGATCAGCAACCAAGACAAAAAAGACTATGCCCCCGTACTTGGGGTTTTCTTAGGCGGCGAAGCCATGTTTGAGAGTAGTGTTATCTTCTTTCGCTCTCACATTTGCTTGCGCCACCCCCATATGCGTCCTTTTTTCAAAGGTTTGTGGGGGCCTTTACGATTTTTCCTCGTTCTTCTCGAAGACCATGGCGGATAAATGTTATAGAATCATTCCAAATGGGGTGTCTGCATGAAGAAGGAAACGATCGATAGAATCGTCAAGTTCAGCGAAGACCGGGATTGGGACCAATTCCATTCCCCCGCGAATTTGGCTAAATCCATAAGCATTGAGGCCAGTGAGCTTTTGGAATGCTTCCAATGGTCCGATGATGAATATGATTTGGAAGCGGTGAAAGAAGAGCTTGCCGATGTGATCGTTTATTGCCAGGACATGCTGCAGAAGCTTGGTTTGGACGAAGATGAGATCGTGAACGCCAAAATGGCGAAGAACGAAGCCAAGTACCCCGTCGAAAAAGCGAATGGGCGTGCCGATAAGTACGACAAACTATGATCATTTACAGCGATTCTTTAGGGCAATTCAAAAATGACGTCACTTTGAATATGATGCAGGGAATCCTGCTGAATAAGCTGCGGGAGAAGGGCCTCAGCGGCGGCTCTCCTAGCGAAGTCGCCTCCTGGAATAATTCCCTCCATTATATGAAAGATGTTTTGGATGACCCATATTTCAGTTCCGATTGCCAAGTTGCGGTGGAATATAACATCCCCCAAACATCCAAACGGGTCGATTTCATCATCATGGGCAACAATAACGATGAGGACCATGTGGTCATCGTGGAATTGAAGCAGTGGGCCAAAGTCGAAAAGATCGACGAGGCCTGCGGCCATTCGGTGATGTCGGATTTGAAATCCCATGAGCCGGTTGCCCACCCATCCTATCAGGCCTATTCCTATAAATGCCTTATCCTCGATTACTGCGATGATACCCACGTCAACGATGAAACGGTTAGGCCTTGCGCCTATCTTCATAATCTAGAAGAGAAATATCGGCCCGTCATCGAAGACGAGCTTTACAAAGAATGGACCGATGAAGCTCCGGCGTTTTTGCAAAAAGACGTTTTGAAGATGCGGGAATTCATGAAGAAATACATCCATTTGAAGGCGGATGATGGATCGCTTCTTTATAAGATTGAGCAAGGAAGGCTCAGGCCGACTAAGTCATTGCAAGACGCTTTGGATTCCATGCTCTGCGGGAATGAAGAATTCCATATGATCGACGAGCAAGTGGTGGCCTATGACAAAATCATGAAAGCCATCAAAGAAGCCGAGCAAGACCATAAGAAGCACGTCATCATCATCACCGGTGGACCGGGAACGGGGAAATCGGTTCTGGCCATCAATCTTTTGGCGAAGTGCATCACCCAGTTGGGTCTTAATGCGTCTTATATCACCAAGAACATGGCCCCGAGGAAGTGCTATGCGAATCTATTGGCCAAGGGCAATGCCAAAAAGATGATCAACCTGCAGAAAGCCATCCAATCCCCTTGGTGCTTGCCCTCAACGATCTACAATGGCTTGGATGTCGGGATTTATGATGAGGCCCATCGGATGCAGAAGAAGCCCTATCGTTATCCTGGCAACGATATGCTGGAAGATGCGATTAAGGCCGCCAAAGTCTCCGTCTTCTTTGTGGATGATGATCAGCGGATCACCGTTGATGATAAATATGACGTAGATGCGATCATTGAATACGCGAAGAAAGAAGGAGCCATCGTTCATAAACCTTATGAATTGGTATCGCAGTTCCGCTGCGATGGGAGCGATGGCTACATCTCATTCATCAACAATTTGCTGCAGATCAAACAAACGGCCAACCCCACATTTGAATTCAATAAACTCGATATTCGGATTTTCGATGATCCGAATGAATTGAGAGACCAGCTTCGCGAGCTCAA
>CADCLZ010000057.1 GCA_902802365.1 uncultured Erysipelotrichaceae bacterium
AGGCCGTCTTCATTGCGCGCCAAAGCGACCACGTGGTACGTGCGCATGTGCTTGTAGATGTTCGGGTTATCGCTTTGGAGGGCTCCGAGTTCGGAGTGCTTCAGATTCGGCGCATCCTTGGTAAGGCGCGGGAGGATCGCCTGCCAAACGTCATTCAGGGCTTCGGCGTCGAAATCGGCGCGGTGCGCTTCTTCGGTGTTATAGGAAGTGAGGCCGAGGTTCTTGCTCAAAGTGCCGAGGTTATGATAGGCGGCTTCCGGGAAGAGATAACGGGAAAGGGCGAGGGTATCCACCACCCCGTTCTTTAAAGGCTCGAGGCCCATGCGCTTCCGCGCGGCGTTGAGGTAACCGACGTCGAAGGTCGCGTTATGGGAGACAAGGATATAATCCTTGATGAAGTCCATGATCTTCGGCATCGCCTCTTCGATCGTCGGGGCGTCTTTGACCATCTCGTCGGTGATCCTCGTCTTGCGGACGATCGCCTCCGGGATCTTGACGCCTGGGTTGATGAAAAGGTCCAGACGGTCGATGATCAAGCCATTCCGCACGATGACCCCGCCGAATTCGGTGATGCGGTCTAAGCGCGAAGACAAACCGGTGGTTTCTAAGTCGAAGACGCAGTAGGTCGCGGTCAATAGTTCTTTATCTTGGGGGTTGAAGATATTCCTTTGATAGGCGTCGAACATATAGAATTCGCAGCCATAGATCATCTTCATACCGGCTTTTTTCGCCGTGTCTTGGGCATGCGGGAAATCCTGGACGCAGCCATGGTCGGTGACGGCGATCGCCTTCATCCCCATGTGCTTGGCGAGCTTGATGTACTCTTCGATGTCGCCCGTCCCATCCATGACCGACATCTTCGTATGAAGATGAAGTTCCACGCGCTTCTCGGGCTCTGGGTCATCGCGGAGCGCTTTGGGAGGCAGATTCTCGATGAAATGGACGCGGATTTGGCGTTCATTGGAATGCAGCATATCGACGTCGATCGCGCCGAGGATCTTAAGATGCGCGCCGGGTTTGACGTCTTTCATCACTTCCGGCGTCAACGCGGTCTTGTCCGCGAAAGCGCGGCAGCTGATCGCCGATTCATCGTCATGGATCGAGAAGGTATAAACCAATTTGCCGGTTCTGGTGGTGCGAGAATCGGCTTCGAAGACATAACCTTCGATCTCGATGTTCTCTAACGGGGCATTCTCGATATCCTTGATGCCTTCTAAGGCATGGTAATTCCCTTTTCTTCTGACCCTGCGCATTTCCGCTTCGCGGAGTTCCGCTGCTTTTCTAGCGCGTTCTTGCTCCAAAAACGCCTCTTGGGCGGCACGGATTTCCTTCTCGAGGGTATTTTCTTTCTGCTCGATCGGTTCCGGGGCTTCTTCGACGATGGGCTCTTCTATCTTGCTCTTACGAATCTCGTAATCGAGGTCGGCGTCGAGGGTCTTCGCGTTATTCTCTTCCGCTTTGAACGCCTTCTTGGTTTCCTTATTGGCCTCTTTCTCGAGCTTATTCATCTTGCTCTTGCTGATTTCGGGGGCCTTTTCGGATAGGGAAAGCGAAGAAGAAACCCGGAAGGGGTAATTCAGCCAATCGAGGAAGGATTGGAAATCCGCGATGGCGGGCGCATAGGTCCTCTCTTCTTCTTCCGCAAGGAAGGAGAAAGCGATCTCCGCGGGGTTCGCCGCTTCGATCTTGACGGTTGGCGTTGCCCGATGAAGCCGGAAATACCAGCTTTGCCAAAGATCGATCGCGTTATAGATCGAAGGGGCGCTCTTATAGGAGAACTGAATCCGATAATCGTAATCGATCCCGGTGAGGCCGTCTTGGAATTCATTGAGCAAAGAGGGCACCCATGGGGTGTCTTTGCAGATATTGAACAACCAACGCTTGGCGTTAAAAGGGTCGCGGGAAGCCAAATCGAAATCAATGTCGAAGCGCTCCGCGTCTTCGATCCCGATCGATTTTAAGAATCTCCGCATCGTATCTTGCATATCAGAATAACCCTATGATGTCTTTGATCGTGACGGCCACCGCCAAAAGGACCAATAAACCCAGCCCGATGTAAGAGACGATGCCCTTGACCTTCGGGTTGATCTTCCGTTTGATGATCCGCTCGATGGTTCCGACGAGGATCTGCCAGCCATCGAGGCCGGGGAACGGCAATAAATTGAAGATCGCGAGGTTGATCGAAATCAGCCCAGCGTAAAGAAAGATCATGCTGGCTCCGCCCATCGCCATCACCGCGCCGACTTGAGCAGTCATCCCGACGATGCCGGAGAGGTTGGAGATGCCGCTGGTGAAGATCGAGGCCAAACCTTTGAAGATCGCGATATTCGCCCATGGCACGCGGTAGGCCCATTCCTCCCAGGCTTCTGACCAGCTATTGCGGATCGCCAAGACGTCGATTTGCGCGCCGAAAGACGCCCAAACGCCATCTTTGTTTTGGACCGTTTGCTCAATTTCGACGCGCTTATCCCAGCTTTCGGCGAAAGAGGAAGCCGCGATCGGGCGCGTGGCATCGCCGCCAAGTTTGGGCAGGAAGCGAAGTTTCATCTTGAAGCGATAGCTTCCTTCCCCCACCGCGTCTTTCAGCGTGAACTGCGATTTGCCGGCGAAGTCGATTTGGTTGGGGATCCCGACTTCCGCATAACGCGGATCGGTTTCTTCCCCTTCTATAATCGGGAAAAGAGCGAGGTCGGAAGCAAGGTCATGAGCCTTGGTCAAAGCATCCGGGCCATAGACGACGGCGAATTTGCCGATCGCCTCATAACTGCCATTGCTCTTTTGGTGCTCCATCTCCACCATGCCATCGAGGACTTGGTATTGATATTGGAGCTCGCCATCTTGGAAGGTATAGACGGTGCCGGCGTAAAGAAGATGATCCTCGGGGGTCAAAGAGGAATCGCGGGCCGCCAAAGCGGCGCGCACTTGGTTATATAGATCGCTCGCGGAATCCAAAGTCAAAGGCGCATAAGCCGAGCTAAGCGGCTCCCCGCTCGTCGGGGTGAGATAGCCCCAGCCGTTATAGTAGGTCGGGAAGACGGAGACGGCGATGAAGATCAAGATCAAGCCGAGCAGATAATTGACGGTGACCCCGGCGACGAAAACGATGAGCTTCTGCCAAAGCGGCTTGCTTTCCAAAGACCGTTCTTTCGCCGGTTCTTCTTCGCCCTCTGGCACCGCGCCCTCTTCGCCATACATCGAGACATATCCGCCCAAAGGGATCGCGCGGATCGAGAAATAGGTCTCCCCGCCTTTGCGCCTCACTTTGAGGAGTTTCGGGCCGAACCCGATCGAATATTCGAAGCAATAGATCTTGAAGAGCTTCGCGCTCGCCAGATGGCCGGCCTCATGGAGGGAGATCAAAACGCCAAGGATGACGATCATGATCAGGATATCAACGAAGATCTGCATCCTTAGTTCCTCCCCTCCGCTTTCCGCTGGACATATATTCTCGCATAAGAATCCGCGGCAAGGATATCGCGAAGCGACGGATTCCTTTGGACACTGACATGCTTTAAAGCGCTAGAGACGATGGATTCGATGGAAAGGAAAGGGATCTTCCCCGCCAAGAAAAGATAATCGGCTTCTTCGTTGGCCGCGTTTAGGATCGCCGGGGCGGTGCCCCCGCGCTCGATCGCCTGCATCGCGATTTGGACCGCCGGGTAACGTTCGGGATTGAATCGATGGAAATGATAGGGGCCGAAATCGGCAATGCTCTTCGCAAAATAGACTTGATAATCGACCTTCTTCTCATACATCGCGTATGCGATCGGGCCATGCATATCGGGTTTGGAGATGTCGGCGACGAAACTGCCATCCTTCATCTGAAGCAAAGAATGGACCATGCTTTCGTCATGGAGGACGATCTCGATCTTTTCCAACGGCCAATCGTATAGATACATCGCCTCGATCACCTCGAAGCCTTTGTTCATCATCGTCGCGGAGTCGATCGTGATCTTCGCGCCCATCCGCCAGGTCGGGTGATGGAGGGCCATCTCCGGGGTGACGGAGCCAAGCTCTCCCCTGCCCTTGTTTCGGAAGCTTCCGCCTGAGGCGGTGATCAATAGTTTCTCGACGTCTTCGCGCTTCACGCGGTCAAGCATCTTCGCCAAAGCGACGTGCTCGGAATCGATCGGATAGAGTTTGCCTTTGCCGGAACGGAGCAGTTTGTTGACCAATTCGCCGCCGACGACCAACGATTCTTTGTTCGCCAAAGCGAGGATCTTGTTTTCCTGAAGGACGGTCAAGGAAGGGATGAGCCCGGAAAAACCGACCAAAGCATTGACCGCCATATCGTAATCGGCTGCGAGGCAGAGCTCTTTGAGCCCCTCATCGCCAGAATGCCATTGAATGCTCGGGTATTCTTTCTCTAGGTTCAGGCGGTCTTCTTCTTTACGGACGCAAATCGCGGAAACCTCGGGATGCTTCAAAAGGATCTCGGGGATCTTTTCCACGCGGTAACCGACCGAGAAAGCGCTCAAAACGAAAGAGCCTGGGTCTTTCTCGATGATGTCCAGGGCTTGGGAGCCGATGCTCCCGGACGCGCCTAAAAGCAGGACTTTCCTCATCAATGGGCAATCTCCATGATCGAAATGACGATCGAAAGGAAGGCCGAGAAGCCAACCAAACAGAAGATCGAGCTATCGACCCGGTCCAACACCCCGCCGTGCGGGCCGAGGATGAAACCGAAGTCCTTGAAGTT
>CADCLZ010000058.1 GCA_902802365.1 uncultured Erysipelotrichaceae bacterium
GTCGAAAAGCTCGAAGCCAAGGCTGGGGATGAGATCAAACTCGAGGAAGTCCTCTTCGTCGGGGGCGAGAAGACCTTAGTCGGCGATCCGCTCGTCAAAGGCGCTTCGGTCGACTGCAAAGTCGAAAAGCAAGGGCTTTCGAAGAAACTCACCATCTACAAGTACAAAGCCAAAGCCAACGAGCGCAAGAAACTCGGCCATCGTCAGCCGTATACCTGCCTCGTCGTCAAGGCCATCAACGCCTAACGATGATCCGGGTCGAGGTTTGCGAAAACGGTTCAAGGATCGCGAAGATCCACGTCAAAGGCCATGCAGGGCAGGGGTCATTCGGCCATGACCTATGCTGCGCCGCGGTGAGCGCCATCCTCTTCGGGGGCTTCAATGCCTTGGATGAGAAAGGCCCATACCGCTATGACATCAAGGAAGGCGATGCCCTCCTCGAAGTCACGGGGACCATCTCCGATCACGATCAAGCGGTGCTCGCCACCATCTTGGTCCAGCTGAGAACCATCGAGCAATCCTATCCCAAAAACATCGAGATCAAGTCAAAGAAGGAGTAAACCAATGAAATTCATTCTCAACCTTCAGTTCTTCGCCTCGAAGAAGGGCGTCGGTTCCACCAAGAACGGCCGTGATTCGGCAGGGCGCAGGCTCGGCGCGAAAGTCGGCGACGGCGAAGTCGTCTCGGCCGGCAGCATCCTTTATCGTCAGCGCGGGACCAAAGTTCTCCCGGGCCACAACGTGAAGAAGGGCGGCGACGATACCTTATTCGCTACCGTGAGCGGCACCGTGAAGTTTGAACGCGTCGGCAAAGATCGCAAGCAGATCTCCGTCTACGCCGCCAGCAAATAAAGAACGAAGCTAGAAGAACGCCTCAGAAAATGGGGCGTTTTTTGTATCTGCTGCAAAGCTAAGTTCGCACGCAAATAGAAGCGCGCCTTTCCTTCTTTTCTTGCCCGCGAGAGGGGGGCGCATGGGTGCAGGAGTTTCTCGCCGTTGATGTTTGCCTATCATCGCTTTGAGCGTCCCGTAGCGATTCGGGGCTTTTTTATGTCATCTATCCCTATTTGGGATAAAATGTGGCATCATATTGCAGTCTATGAAGCTTTCGTTACTCTTCCCGTGCAAGAATCAGGCCGCAAAACTCCTGAAGAACATCAAAGAGCAGGTGCTCCCATATTACGATGCCCTCGGCATCACCTATGACTGCATCATCATCAACGATCATAGCGACGAAGAGAATGACCGTCTGTTTGAAGAGGGGATGAAGAAGATGCCCCTGCAGGTGAAGATCATCAAAAACGAAAGGGAAGGCGGCAAAGGAAACGCCGTCCGGGCCGGCATCGAGGCCAGCGATGGCGATTGGATGCTCTTCATGGATAGCGATCTGGCCACCGATCTATCGGCGATGGAGAAGATCCTTCCCGAGCTCAAGAACTATGATGCCTTTATGGCATCAAGGGACGTCAAGGGCTCCGTTTTGAATCCGAAGCAGACCTTTATGCGGAGGATCTTCCATTTCGGTTCGCGGACTTTGATCCATTGGAAGTTCCATTTCAAGCAGATCAAGGATACCCAGTGCGGCTTCAAATGCTTCCGCGGCAAACTCGCAAAAGAGATGGCCAAGCGTCAGATCATCAACGGCTTTGCCTTCGACGTCGAATATTGCTATTTCCTCGAACTGAACGGCTACAAAATCAAAGAAGTCCCCGTCTTATGGCGGAACGACCCGGATAGCTCGGTCCGCAGCGCATCCAAGGCCAGCAAGGCGTTCTTCAAAGACATGAAGAGAATCAAGAAAAACAAGACCAATTACATCCTCACCCCGGAGGAGAAGGAGGCTTTATGCTGATCGACCGCGTGGTTGTTGAAGTCCGTAGCGGGAAAGGCGGCGACGGCTGCATTTCTTTCCTCCAGGAAAAGAACGTGCCCAAAGGCGGACCCGATGGCGGCAATGGCGGCCATGGCGGCTCGGTTTATTTCGTCGCCAAGAAGAACGTGAATACCCTTTTGGCCTATCGCCATAGCAAGACCCTTCAGGCCGAAGACGGCGAAAAAGGCGATAAGAAACTCCGTTATGGCAGAAGAGGGAGCGACGTGATCGCCGAAGTCCCGGTCGGGACGATCGTCTCCACCGAAGACGGGCAGTTCCTCTGCGACCTAAAAGAGGATGGCCAAAGCTATGAGGCCGCCAAAGGCGGCAGGGGCGGGCGCGGCAATGCGGCGTTCAAGAGCTCGAAGAACCGCATCCCCAGGGTGGCGGAAAACGGCATCCCCGCCGAGAAGAAGCGCCTCGTCCTCGAACTGAAGCTTTTGGCCGACTGCGCCCTGATCGGCTTCCCCTCCGTCGGGAAAAGCACGTTGCTGAATCTGGCCAGCCGCGCTAATGTCCCGACCGCCGATTATCCGTTCACCACCTTGGCGCCTAACCTTGGGGTGGTCTCGCTTCCTGACGGCAACTCCTACGTCATGGCCGATATGCCGGGCCTCATCGAAGGGGCCCATGAAGGCAAGGGCCTCGGCATTCAGTTTTTGAAGCATATCGAACGCTGCCGCGTGCTCATCCATCTCGTTTCGATGGATGGGGAACGCGATCCTTATGAAGCCTACCGGCAGATCCGCGAGGAGCTGGTCTCCTATGGCGCGGGGTTAGAGAACCGCCCGGAGATCGTCTGCGCCTCCAAGATGGATGCCGAAGGGGCGGAAGAGAGGAAGGCGGCGTTAGAAAAGAAGCTCGGCGTCAAGGTTTATGGCATCTCCGCCTATACCGAAGAAGGCGTGCTCCCGTTATTGAAGAAAGCGTTCGAGCTCGTCCAGAACACCCCCGAATTCCCCTTATACCGCAAGGAAGAGGAAGAAGGCGGCATCCGGGTTTACGACGCCCATAAGGATGCGGCGGCGGCGCCCTTCGTCTTATCGCACCCCAAGTCCAACCTCTGGGTGATCTCCGGCGAGAAGATCATGAACGAATTCGCCCGCTATAACCTTTCGACCGACGAAGGGATCTCGCGCTTCATCGCCCTTCTAGATAAACTCGGCGTCGACGAAGCCCTCCATGAGAAGGGCGCCAAGGAAGGCGATACGGTGATGATCGGCGATTTCGCCTTCGATTTCGTCGTTTAAAACTATCGGCTTTCCCAAAACCATTTATAATGTCCCTATGGAACATAGAAGCGAGAAAGAAACGATCGTCGCGCTCGTCGCCTCATTCGTCGCGATCGCCTTCATCATCTTCCTGATCCTGATATTGCATTAATATGATCTATTCCCTCAAAGGCAGCATCCAAGCCATCGAAAAAGACGCGATCGTGATCGATGTCCATGACGTCGGTTACGAGTTGCTTTCCTCGCACCCCGAAGACTTTTCGATGGGCGAGGAGGTATTCCTATTTACCCACGAAGTCACCAGCGAAGACGACCATTTCCTGGTCGGTTTCCGGACCAAGCTTGAGAAAGAGGCCTTCTTCGCCCTCATCCAAGTCAAAGGGATCGGCCCGAAGACCGCGCTCACGGCGCTTAGCAAAACCCAGCCCGATGAGTTCTTCAAAGCGATCCAATCGAACAATACCGCCTATCTGAAGAAACTTCCGGGGATCGGCCCCAAAGCCGCCGCGCAGATCATCTTGGACCTTAAGGGCAAGCTGGTCGAAAGCGACGCCAAGGGCAATCCCACCCAATATGACGAAGTCCGCCAAGCCCTCAAGCAGATGGGCTTCAAGGCGAAAGCGGTGGACGACGTCCTCTCGACGATCAATTCGCCGGGCGCCTCGAACCAAGAGATCCTCCGCCTCGCTTTGAAGGAACTCGGAAAGAAGAAAGCATGAAGGAACGCCTCCTTGACGCGCGCAAAGAGAAAGAGGATGAGGGCAGTGAGCTGAGTCTCCGCCCCCAGCGTCTTTCCGAATACATCGGTCAGCTCGAACTCAAGAAGAATCTCCGCGTGTTCATTTCGGCCGCGAAGAAACGCAAAGAGCCGCTCGACCATGTCCTTTTATATGGCCCACCCGGCCTAGGAAAAACGACTTTGGCCTACGTCATCGCCAATGAAATGGGCGGCAAGATCCACACGATTAATGGGCCTGCCATCGAGAAAACCGGCGATTTGGCCGCGATGCTAAACGATCTGGAAGCAGGGGATGTCCTCTTCATCGACGAGATCCACCGGCTCCCGCACGTCGTCGAGGAAGTCCTCTATGGCGCGATGGAGGATTTCCAGCTTTCGTTCATGATCAATACCGACGGAGTGGCCAAACCTTTGACCCTGCCTTTGCCCCCGTTCACTTTGGTTGGGGCGACCACTAGAAGCGGGGATCTCAGCTCGCCGCTACGCGCTAGATTCGGCATCACGAGCAAGATCGATTTCTATCCGCCGGAAGACTTGAAGGAGATCGTCTTAAGGACCGCGCGCGTCCTCGAAATGCCGATCCTCCCCGATGCGGCGGAATTGATTGCCAAGCGTTCGCGCGGCACCCCGCGTATCGCCAACCGCATTTACCGCCGAGTCCGCGACTTCGCGACGTACGAAGGCAAGGATGCGATCGACGTCGAAACCACCGAAGAAGCATTGGCGGCGTTGAAGATCGACGACCTCGGTCTCGACGACGTCGACGTCAAATACCTCTTGGCGATCATCGAGCGCTTCCATGG
>CADCLZ010000059.1 GCA_902802365.1 uncultured Erysipelotrichaceae bacterium
GAAGCAGCGTCCTAAGGCAGGGTTGGTGACTGGGGTGAAGTCGTAACAAGGTAGCCGTACCGGAAGGTGTGGCTGGATCACCTCCTTTCTAGGGAGATTGAGGTTGTCCCTCAGGGACATTAAAATTAGCCTCCATCCCAAGGTCGAAGTCGTTTGACACCGTATTTGGTCGGTTTCGTGTACAGAAGGAAAGGAGGCAAGGAAATGCTGAAGATCAACGACTATGTTCATCATAAGCATAGCGGCGTCTGCATCGTGCAGGACATCGCTCCTTTGATCCCCGACAGCCCCCTTTTGTATTATCAGATGAAGCCGCTTTACGGCGAGGACAAAGGGACGGTGCTCCGCATCCCGGTGACCAACGTCTCCTCGCTCTCCCCGCTGCTCACCAAGAAGGAAGCCAACGAGATCATCGCCGCCTGGCCGCGGGGGAAAGACCTCTACGAAGTCGATAGCAAAAAGCGGAAAGCGGAATATGAACAAGCCATCGTGACGGGCAATTACCGCAGCTATCCGAAACTCCTCGAGGGCATCCGTCAGAAGAAGGCCAAAGAAGGCCATCTGAATTCGATGGACCAGCAGTTCTATGTCCGCGCGCTCCCGCTTCTATACGGTGAGCTTGCCCAAGCGCTTGGCCTCAATTACGAGGATGTCGACGATTACATCCTCTCGAAAGCCTCTTCCTAATGCCGGGTTCGCCCGGTTTTCTTTTCTAAAAGAAAAGGCCGGAAATTCCGGCCTGATTTCTCCTTTTCGCTTAGTTAGCCTGGAGGCTGCTATAGGCGCCATAGATGGCGATCAAGCCGCCCAAGAAGGCGAAGACCGCGTTGGTGATCGGCGCCGCGCCGAGGGTGATGGCACCCGGGTTCCTCTGAAGGAGCTTGGTGAGTTCGACGCTATCGGTGTTGGCACCGGTGAAGAGATTGACGCCGAAGAGGAAGAGGACGCCGCCGGCGACCAAGAAGATGGCGGCGGCGATGTTGAGGATCAAGCCGATCTTCCGGGGGAGGAAGGCACCGATGAGGCCAAGCAGCCCGCCGACGATCTCGACGACGAAGGCGACGATGAGGAGGGGGATCGGGTGGAAGGAACCGTTCTGGGCGGTGCCGAACATCACGCCGAAGCCGCTGCCCCAGCCCGCGCCATAATCATCTTGGTAATTAAACATCGCGGCAAATAACACTAAGATCGCCACGATGGCAAACACGAGAATCGCGCTGCCGAGTAAGATATTGGTGGTTTTCGTTTTCATAAATCAACCTCGCTAAGTACTATACGCGCCTAAGGCGACGCCTGCAAACACACATAATAAAGAGTTTTCAAACAATTTCCTAATCGTTTTTATTTTTCCGGAGGCTTTCTTGCAACTCCAAGAGCCTTTTTTGGCTGAATCGATAATCTTTTTGGCAGAATTCGCAGTGCACGGTCGTTTCCTTTGGATCGTCGATCAACTCCTGGAGGCCCTTCTCGCCAAGCGATAGGAGGGCGCGCTCCATCTTCTGTTTCGAGCAGTTGCAGCGGTAGCAGACCTCCTTTTCCTGGAGGACCGTGTAAGGGAGGGGGCCGAAGCAGGCGTCGAAGAAGGCTTTCGGGTCATCGTTTTTCCGGAGGATATCCGTGACGTTGACGATCTTCCTGAGATTCTCCTCCAAGGTCGCGATGGTTTTCTCCGAAGCCCCGGGAAGAAGCTGGAGCAAGAAGCCGCCGGCGGCCTCGACTTTGAGGTCTTTGCCGAAGTAGACGCCTAGGCCCACGCTAGAAGGGGTTTGCTCGCTCGAAGCGAAGTAGTAGGTGAGGTCTTCGGCGATCTCCCCGCTCACGAGTTGGGTGGTGGAGACATAAGGCTCCTTCATATGAAGGTCCTTGACGACGGTCAAACTTCCTTTTCCCAATGCTTTGCCGACCGGCAGATGGCCGGTGGGGGTGGCTTCGAGGAGCACAACATCGGGATTCCCGACATAGCCCCGGCATTCGCCTAAAGGCGAAGAGATGACGACGATTGAGCGAAGCGGGCCATCGCCGCGGAACTGGAGGGTCAAGGTCGAGCCTTCGTCTTTGAGGAGGCTCCCCATGATCAAAGACGCGGTCAAAGCGCGGCCTAATGCCGCAGCGCCGATCGGCGAAAGATGATGGATGTTCCGGGCTTCTTCGACTAAGTCGGTGGAACGGATCGCGTAAACGCGGACTTCCTGGTTTTCGCTTAACGCTGAGATCAAAACGTCTTTCATCGCTTTTCTCCGAGGGGATTATACCTTTTGCGAAACAAGAAGAAACGCGGAATCCATTCCTCTTGGGGCGGGGAATTGCTAAAATAATGCCGACTTTAAAACGAAGGGGCGGACGTTTTGGATATGCCGATGCTCACATTTTGGATAACCTTAGGCCTTTTTTTGGCGGTGACCGTCTTGGAACTGGTTTTCGCCTTCTTTGAGATGGATAAGCCGCGCTCGATCGTCAAGCCATTCTGCGTCAGCGTGCCGGCGATCGCCGCCTTGATCATCTCACCCAATTTATTGGGTGGTTTGATCTTCCTCGGGGCGATGCTCGGGGTGCTTGGCGATATCTGCCTCATCTTCAAAAAGAATCAGAAGCTCTTCGTCGTCGGGACCGGCTTCTTCCTTTTGGGCCATATCACTTACATCGCTTTGATGATCGTCCTCTTCCGCGAAAGCATCCATTGGTACAACTATCTGATCCTCGCGATGCTCCACCTCACGGTTTGGGGGTTATCGCTATATGCCGTCCATAAGCTCATCAAGGATTGGCGGCTTTGCATCCCGGGCTGCTTCTATCTCTCCACGTTGTTCATGGAAGTGGTGTGGGGCTTCTTCATGGCGGGCATGGCGACGGAAAAGATGCTGGTGGTGGCGATCGGCTCGACGATCTTCCTCTCCAGCGACATCTATCTGGTCAAATGCAATTTCTACAAGCACAGCAAGCGCGAAGACTTCTTCATCATGCTGCTTTATCTGATCGGCCAAGGGCTGATCATCTACGGCCTCTTATTCAGCGGCGGGGCGATTTTCGCCTAAATAGGCGAGCAGTTTCCTTAACGCCTTCCCGCGATGCGAGACGGCGTTTTTCTTTTCCTCGGGGCAGATCCCCATATCGAGATCGAGTTCCTCGCTATGGAAGAAGGGGTCGTAACCAAAGCCCGCCGTCCCATGGCTTCCTTTAAGGAAGATGCCGGGGAATTCGCCTTCGAAATATAAGGGTTCGGCGTTTTCTTCTTTCAAGAAGCAAATGCAGCAACGGAACTTGGCGCGGCGGTTGGGGTTATCGCCGAGCTTTTCGTTAAGCGCGGCGCCGGCGCGCTCATAATCGTTCCCATATTCTTTGGCGAAGCGTGCGCTATGAAGGCCGGGGAAGCCAGAGAGGGCTTCGACCTCGAAACCGGAATCATCGGCGATGACCGGGAGATGGACCAACTTGGAAAAGGCTTTGGCCTTAAGATAGGAATTCTCGCGGTAGGTTTCCCCATTCTCATCGACGTCCAAGGCGATGTTTAAGTCCTTCGGGCAGACGATTTCAAAACCCAAAGGAGCGAGCATCGACTGATACTCTTCGCGTTTCCCCATGTTGTTCGTGGCGATCAGAATCTGCTTATTCATCTTCATTTAGGGCACCCATGGATGCTTTTTTCATTCATCTATGCCGCTTTCTTCTTGCTCTTCGCGCTCCCTGGCCTCGTCGCGTTTGGTGAGATAAGCCCCGATCGAAATCAGGATGATCCACCAGGCGGCGAAAAGATAGGAGGGGATGAACACCAACGCCCAGTGCCAATCCAATGCCCCAACGGCCTTGGGGATGAGGATGACGATTTGGGCAATGACGAGCATCGTGCTCACGATATGCTTCGACAAGAAGGAAAGGATCTTCTTCATGCCGAGTATTATAGACTCCCCGCGCAGTTGGAGAAAGAAAGGATGCCTTCCTTAAGAAAAAGCGTGTATCATAACAACCGTCTTTTGAAAGGAGTTCGTTTATGAGCAATTTCCAAGTCTATCGTAAAATCCTGAGCTTCTCGCTCGTTGAGTTCCTCCTCGGGGTCCTTGCTTTGGCCGCGATGGGTGGCTTGGCGGTCCTCGGCTATGTCATCGCCGATCCCAGCGGCGCCGGCCCCATCGGCGCGGTCCTCGGCTTCATCGTCGGCATCATCGCCGCGGTGTTGATCAAGATCTTCCTAACCAACCGCATCAAGGCCGCCCAGATCGCGATGATCACCAGAGGCGTCACCAAAGGCGATCTTCCCGATCACACCTTCGGCGAAGGCTTCAAGCAGATCAAAGGCCGTTTCGGCTCGATCACCCTTTTCTTCTTGGTCACCAACCAGATCAAAGGCGCCTTCCGTCAGCTCGGTCGTTTGATCAACCGCGTCGGCACCGCCGTCGGCGGAGAAGCCGGCAACGCGATCACTTCGGCGATCGATTCTGCCGTCCAAGTGCTTCTTAGCTATCTCACCGACTGCTGCTTGGGCTGGGTGTTCTACCGGTCGGAGAAGAATGCCGCCGCCGCCGCTTGCGAGGGCGCAGCCATCTTCTTCAAGCATGGCAAAACCCTCTTCCGCAACGCCGGCCGCATCTTCGGCATGGGCTTGCTCTCCTTCTTGGTGATCGGCGGCGCCTTCACCGGCG
>CADCLZ010000060.1 GCA_902802365.1 uncultured Erysipelotrichaceae bacterium
CCATGGCGCCAACATGGTGTTCATCGCCGCCGGCATGGGCGGCGGAACCGGGACCGGCGCGGCTCCCGTGGTCGCCCAAATCGCCCGCGATGAAGGCGCGCTCACCATCGCGATCGTCACCCGTCCCTTCACCTTCGAGGGGAAGCAGAGGATCGCCAATTCCGTTGGCGGGCTCACCGAACTAAAAGACGCCGTCGATTCGATCATCATCGTCTCCAACGACAAACTATTGATGGCCTCCGGCAATGCGCCGATCTCCCAAGCCTTCTCCGAATCCGATAAAGTCTTGGCCCAATCGGTCAAAACCGTCACCGACCTCATCTTGCTCCCCGCGGTCATCAACCTCGACTTCGCCGATGTGAAGACGACCTTGAAAGGCAGCGGCATCGCTCTTATTGGCTTTGGCGTCGGCAGCGGCCCCAACAAAGCCGAAGAAGCCGCGGAAAACGCGATCAACTCGCCGTTATTGGAAGCCTCGATCTCCGGGGCGCGCCGCGCGATCTGCGCCGTCACCTGCGGGGCCAACGTCTCGCTTTACGAAGCCCAGGAATGCGTGAACCGCATCATCGAGCAGGCCGGCAGCACCATCGACATCAAGTTCGGCGTCTCGATCAACGATCAGCTGGCCGACACCATCTTGGTCTCGGTCATCGCCAGCGACTTCACCGAAGAATACGACTTCACCTCGATCCCGACCTTCCAAGCCCCGCGCAAGGAATTCGTCGGTTCCTCGGTCGCCCAGACCAAGGAAAAGGAGATCGAAGCGATCGAGCGGGACGAAGCCGAGAAGCCCGAAGAGGCCTCGGTGGCCGAAAGCATCCTGCCCGACTTCCTCAAAGGCAGTTTCGACTTCGGCGACGAGAACTAAAGCAAAACGCCTCCCTAGTGGGAGGCTTTTTCTTGCCTTGCGCGCCTGATGCGCCTATCATTTGCTTGCGCCTAGAAGGAGAGCACGCCTAGTAGCGGACACAGAGAGCCCAGGTAGCTGAGAATGGGCAAGCGAAAGGTTATCACTCCGGAGCGCGTCCCCCGAACGGAGTAAGGGAACCGGCCGATCCCCGTTAGAAGATCCTTGAGCGCCCAACTTGGTTGGGAAATAAGGTGGTACCGCGTTCCCTAGACGCCCTTCGTCTAGGGGACGCTTTATTTATTGGAGGGAAATATGTCACTTAAAGAAACCCTATTAATGCCGTCGACCAGCTTCGAGATGCGCGGCAACCTCAACCTCAAGGAGCCAAAGCTCATTGAGAAGTGGGATGAGATGAAGCTTTACGAAAAGATGAATGCCAATCGCGAGGGATGCGAAGAATACATCCTTCATGATGGCCCACCATACGCGAATGGCAACATGCACTGCGGCCACATGCTCAACCGTCTTTTAAAGGACTTTGTAGTCCGTTATAAGAACATGGCTGGCTATAAGACCCCATTCATTTTTGGTTGGGACACCCATGGCCTTCCAATTGAGAACATGGTCACCAAGAGCGGCGTTGACCGTAAGAAGACCCCACTTCCAGAATTCCGCAACATCTGCGAGAACTACGCCAGAAACCAAGTCGCGACCCAGAAGAGCCAGATTCATCGTCTCGGCGTTTTAGGCGACTATGACCATCCATACCTCACCCTCCTCCACGAATATGAGGCGAGACAGATCGAAGTCTTCGCCACCATGGCCCTCAAAGGCTTGATCTTCAAAGGCCTTAAGCCAGTTTATTGGTCCCCATCGAGCGAATCCGCTTTAGCGGAAGCCGAAGTCGAATACCACGATATCGAAGCCCGTACGATGTACGTCACCTTTGATGTCGCCGACGGCAAAGGCTTAATCGATAACGACGCGAAGATCGTCATCTGGACCACGACCCCATGGACCATCCCAGGCAACCAAGCCGTCACCGTCAACCCGAAGTTTAGCTACGGCATGTATCAGACCAACCGCGGCAAGCTCGTTTTCCTCGAAGACTTAAAGGAAACCTTGGTCCAGGAACTTGGCTTAACCGAGTGCGAGCTTCTTAAGTCCTTCCATGGCCAGGACATGGAATTCGTCCAATATAAGCACCCTCTCTATGAGAGAGTTTCCCCAATCATCGTCAACTCCTATGTCACCAGCGATTCCGGTACCGGCTTAGTCCATACCGCGCCTGACTTCGGTCTTGATGACTTCAATGCCTGCATGAAGTACGGCATCAAGCCGACCTGCCCAGTCGATGACCGCGGCTATATGCACCTTGAGGAAAACGACCCACTTAACGGCCTCTTCTATGGCGAGGCTAACGATAAAGTGGTGGAGATGCTTGAGGCGAATGGCCACCTTTTGAAGGAAGTCGATATCGTCCATAGCTATCCGCATGACTGGAGAACCAAGAAACCGGTCATCTTCCGCGCGACTCCGCAGTGGTTCTGCTCCATCGAGCCAATCCGCGAGGATTTGCTTAAGGCCGTCCATGAAATCAAATGGGTTCCAGCCTGGGGCGAACAGAAGATGGTCAACATGATCAAAGACCGCGCCGACTGGTGCATTTCCCGTCAGCGTGTCTGGGGCGTTCCTCTCCCTATCATCTATAACGAAGATGGCAGCCCAATCTTAGAGGAAGCTGTTTTCAAACATATCGCCAAACTCATTAGAGAGCATGGCTCCAACATCTGGTTCGAGAAAGAGGCCAAAGACCTCCTCCCAGAAGGTTATAAGAACGAAAAATCCCCGAATGGCGCCTTCGTTAAGGAAAAAGACATCATGGACGTCTGGTTTGACTCCGGTTCTTCCTGGAACGGCACCTTAAGGGAAAGAGGCATCAAATACCCAGCCGACCTCTATCTTGAGGGCAACGACCAGTATCGCGGTTGGTTCAACGCCTCCCTCATCCTTTCCATGGCCACCAATGGCGTGGCCCCATTCAAGACCTGCCTTACCCATGGTTGGGTCATGGACGAGAATTGGGAGAAGATGTCCAAATCCAAAGGAAACGGCATCGACCCAAGCAAGATCGCCAATCAATTCGGCGCGGATATCCTTCGTCTTTGGGCCGCGGAAATCGATTACACCGCGGATGTCCGCTTAAGCGAGGGCATCATCAAGGTCATTTCTGATACCTATAGAAAGATCAGAAACACCTTCCGTTTCTTACTTGCTAACCTCCATGATGGCGATAAGCCATATGTCGCAGGCGAAAAGCCAACCCTTTCTAAACTCGATACCTATATCCTCGCTGAACTCGAGGACGTCAAAAACCGCGCTCTTGCCTGCTACGAGAAGTTTGATTTCGCCGGGGTTACAACCGTCGTTACCAGCTTCATGTCTGGCGACTTATCTTCCTTCTATCTTGACCAGGCGAAAGATGCGCTTTATTGCGATGCCGCCGACTCTTCTAGAAGAAAGGCCATCCAGTATGTCGTATATCAGTGCGCATACGAGCTTTGCTTATTGCTCAACCCAATCCTCTCCTTCACTATGGACGAGGTTTACCACGCTATCCCGGGCATGAAGAAAGAATCCCCACAGTTCGAGGATATGCCAAAGGAAAGCCACGAATATGGCGAAGACGTTTTAGCGGAATTCGCTCGCTTCAAGAAAGTCAGAGACGTTGCTCTTAAGGCTCTTGAAGACGCCCGTGCGAATGGCCTCATCGGCCAATCCAGCGCTGGTAGCTTAAAGCTCAGCTTGGTTAAGGAAGATTATGATCTCCTCGCTTCCTTCTCTAGCGAAGAACTTGCCTCCAACTTAATCGTTGCCTCCATCTCTTTAGAAGAAGGCAAAGAGAATAAAGCCGAAGTCGTGGTGGCGGAAGGCGAACTCTGCGATCGCTGCAGAAGAATCGTCCCACATACCCACGAACACGGCGATGACCATATCTGCGATCGTTGCGCGACTGCGCTTAAAGGAGAATAAATGGAAGAAAACAAGAAGCAAAAAAGCCCGACTTTCTATCTGATTCTCTTCGGAGCAATCGCTTTTGCGCTCGTCATCTTGGACTTTGTTACCAAATGGGTGGCGCATAATATCCTTTCCGAACTCCCAAATCAGACTGTCGCTGTGATCGATGGTTTCTTCTATTTCTCCCTTAGCTACAACACCAAGGCCGCTTTCTCGATCGGTCTTGATGGCGTCTTCGGCAGAATCTTAGGAATCTCGGTCTCCCTCATCATGTCCGCGGCCATTATCGCCTACATGGTTATCGGACGTAAAAAGCAGACCCCCTTCTTCCAGGCCATCCTTGCCCTTTTGGCTGCCGGTGCGGTGGGAAACCTCATCGATAGAGCTTTCTATTTCAAAGGCATCGTCGGTTTCGACGGCGTCATCGATTTCATTCAGTTCTATCTTGGTGGCGGACCATCCAAACCACAGAATGGCGGCATTCCGTTCAATCCGTTCCCGACGTTCAATATGGCGGATAGCTATCTCGTCATCGGCATTATCCTCTTCATAGTTTACTTAATATTGGATTCTATCAAGGAAGCCAAGGAGAAAAAGAAGGAAGAGGAATCCCCAATCATCTATGAAAACCCTATGCCTAAAGGCTCTTTAAGCGAGGAGAAAAAGGAAGATGGAAAAGAGGATTGATGCAAGTCTTGTCGGTAAAAGACTCGATGAGACCCTGACTTCGTCTGGATTCTATCCTTCTAGATCCGTT
>CADCLZ010000061.1 GCA_902802365.1 uncultured Erysipelotrichaceae bacterium
AGCTTCCGGATGAAATCGAGCAAACGCTTCTTCGTCGCGATGAGCCTGATGGCCCCGATCGTAAGTTTGATCATAGCCCTCACCTCGACCACTTATGCGATCGGGGTCGGGATCGTTACGATCGCCGTCGCCCTGGGGCTTGTTCGCTTCCGCAGCGCCAACGGCAACGCCGAGGAGATGATCGCCGTCTTCTTGTCCACCGCGATCGGCTTCGGCTGCGGGCTTGGCTATCTCGCCTACGCGGCGATCGGGGCCATCGCCCTTCCCGCGGCTTACATCGGCTTGACCTATCTTCCCTTCTTCGCGCACAAAAGCCAAAGCGAGGAGAAGCTCCTCAAGGTCACGATCCCGGAGTCCCTCGACTATAGCGACATCTTCGCTTCGACCTTCTCCCATTATCTAAAAGAAAGCGAGATGGTCGGCGTCAAAACCACCGGCATGGGCTCGATGTTCAGGCTCAGCTACCGCATCAAGATGAAGAACCAGACCGAGGAAAAAGAGATGATCGATGAGCTTCGGACCAAAAACGGCAACCTCGAGATCTCCATCCTCCCCTACACGGGCGAAAACGGCCAACTTTGAGATAGCGCCCTCTCTAAAAGAACAACCCCATCCGGACCGGGTGGGGTTTTCTTTTCGAAAAGCCCAAAGTTTCCGGCCCGGCCGAAAAAGATGAATATTTCGCATTTTCCCTATTTTTGAAAACGCTTTCATGTGCTAGAGTACTTTCTATAAGAAAGGCCACATACTAAAGATGAGAATCTTTGATCTGAAACAAGCTGTCACCAGCTTACCCCAGCAACGCCTCGGCGAATTGCGGGGGTCCATCGAAGAGTATCGCAAAGACGCTCTTCGCGTGGACTCCCTCCCCAACAGCCAGAAGCTTAAAGGCATTGCCAGACAGAGCGGAACCGTGTCTTCCTGCGCTCTTAGCAATGTTTTTTTGTCCGATGTTGAGGAGAAAAACCTCTTTGAGAAGCACCTCGCGCCGACCAATCTCCAAACCAAGATCTGCAAAGGCTACCTCGATGCCCTTGACATGATCGACCAGACTTACGACAAGGAGGAGTTCAACATCTCCTACATCTCGAACATCCATTATCGGATGTACGAGGCGGTCAATCCGGAGATCGGCGGCAAATTCAAGGACACCCAGAACTACATCCAGGAATCCTTGAACGACGGCACCAACCGCACGATCTATATCCCCGCCGCCCCGGAAGAAGCCTATCCGTTGCTCGATAACCTCGTTTATCAATTCAATATCGTCGCCCAAGACCCCGAAGTCGACAAGTTCAGCCTGATCGCCGTCTTCCTCTGCGACTTCCTCTGCATCCATCCTTACGTCCATGGCAATTCGCGCCTCTCGCGCCTGCTTCTTTATTACCTCTTGAAGCGCTTTGGCTACAAAGTCGATGAATATTACGCGATCAGCTACGTCATCGAGAACCGCATCGGCGAATACATCGATTCGTTCCGCGATTCCGCCAAAGGCTGGGGTTCGGGCTCCAACGATTATGAGCCCTTCGCCCACTTCATCCTCCGCTGCATCCGCAAAGCGTATCGTCACCTCGCCTACATCGTTCTCATGAACGAACGCGAAGGCACGATTGAGGAGAAAGTCCAGAAGATCGTCCTCGATTCTTCCTCGCCGATCAGCAAGAAAGTCATCGAGAAAATCTTATATAACGCCAACAAGGCCACGATCGAGAAAGCTCTCGGCAAAGCGGTCAAAGAGGGCAGGATCCGTCTCATCGCCCGCGGTGCAAGCCGCAAATACGGACGCCTATAAGGAGTAATTACAATGGCAAGCTTCGATCCGAAAAACATCCGCAACGTCGCCGTTCTTGGCCACCAAGGCTGCGGCAAGACTTCCTTGGTGGAATCCCTTCTCTACGTCGGTGGAACCATCTCTGAGAAAGGCTCCATCGAAAAGAAGAACACCGTCTCCGATTACCTCGACGGCGAGCAGAAGCGTCAGCAATCCCTCCAGGTTGCAATCGCCCCGCTCAGCAAAGACGGCGTGAAAGTCAACCTCTTCGACCTCCCGGGCAACGATGACTTCGTCTCCGAAACCGTCGGCGCCCTCAAAGTCGTCCGCGGCGCGCTCTTGGTCATCGACGCCTCCGTCGGCGTCCAAGTCGGCACCGTCAAGGCCTGGAACCGTCTCCAGCATAAGCAGATCCCGACCATCATCTTCCTCAACAAGATGGACAAGGAGAACATCGACTTCGATAGCCTCCTCGCCGAAATCCGCGAGAAGCTCGGCAAAAACGCGATCCCCTTCTCCTACCCGCTTGGTCACGAAGCCGGCTTCGTCGGTTTCGCCGACTGCGTCCATATGAAGGCGCGCATCTTCGACGGCAGCAAAGTCGTCGATGGCGAGATCCATGAAGACAAGATGGCGAGATGCCAGGAACTCCATGCCCAGATCTGCGAGGAAGTCGCCAAGACCGACGACGCCCTCCTCGAGAAGTTCTTCATGGAAGAGCCCTTCACTCCGGAAGAAATCCAGGAAGGTCTCCGCAAAGGCGTCCTCTCCGGCGAATTGGTCCCGGTCGTCTGCGGTTCCTCCACCAAGAACATCGGCTCTGCCGTGCTTCTTAAGATGTTCGCGGAATACCTCCCGAGCCCGTTCGATCTCAAGCCGATGATCGCCAAAGGCGAAGATGGCAACGACATCGAAATCCCGACCAGCTTGGAAGCCCCGCTTTCCGGCTATGTCTTCAAGACCTTGGTCGACCCGTATTCCGGCGTCCTCAATCTCGTGAAGATCAACTCCGGCGTCCTCCATGCCGGCGATGATATCTTCGTCAATGGCGGCACCCAGAAAGTCTCGATGCTCTATTCCGTCTGCGGCAAGAAGCTCACCAACGCGACCGAAATCTACGCCGGCGACGTCTGCGCCCTCGGCAGGATGGATGACATCGCCTCCGGCATGAGCATCTCCGACCCGAAGAAAGTCGTCAACTTCAAACCGGCCGACTACCCGACCCCGGTTCTTTATAAGGCGATCGACCTCAAGAACAAGGCTCAGGAAGCCAAGATGAGCACCGCTTTGGCCAAGTTGATCCTCGAGGATCCCTGCTTGGAGACCAAACGCAACAACGAGACCAAGCAGCTCTTATTGGGCGGCCTTTCCTCCAGCCACGTCGATTTCGCCGTCAATAAGCTCAAAGACCTCTATGGCGTCGAAGTCGCCACCAGCCCGATGAAGATCGTCTACCGCGAATCGATCAAAGGCACCGCGGAAGCCCAAGGCCGTTACGTCAAGCAGTCCGGCGGTTCCGGCTTCTATGGCGTCGTCACGATGCGCTTCAGCCCCGCGAAAGAGAATGAGTTCGCCGAGGAAGTCTTCGGCGGCGCCGTTCCGAAGAACTTCTTCCCGGCCGTTGAGAAAGGCTTCTTCGAAGCCCTCCAGTCCGGCCCGCTCGCCGGCTTCCCGGTCATCGGCGTCAAAGGCGTCCTCTTCGATGGCAAATACCATCCGGTCGATTCCAACGAACAGGCCTTCCGCATGGCGGCGATCCTCTCCTTCAAAGAGGCTTATCCGAAGTGCAAGCCGATCATCCTTGAGCCGATCATGAAGATCTTGGTCACCGTCAATAGCCAATATACCGGCGACATCATCTCCGATTTGAGCACCCGCCGCGGCAGGATCCAAGGCATGGGCGAAGCCGAGCATGGCCAGCAGGTCGTCGAGGCCCTCATCCCCGAAGCCGAGATCATCGACTACGCGAGCACCTTGAAGTCCTTGACCCAGGGCTCTGGCTCCTTCACCCGTGAGTTCGTCGACTATGAACCGGTCCCTGAATTCCTCAAGGACAAAGTCATCGCCGAGAACAAGATCGAGAACGAATAAGAACCCTCAACAAAAAAAGCACGGTCCAACCGTGCTTTTCTTTTTGTCTTTTTATTCCCCGTCCCACCGCTCGAAGACTTCTTCGATGATCGGATAGACATCCTTATAGGGATCGGCGATCTCCTCGATCGCGGAACCAAGGCGATGGACCCTGCCATCCTCCCTCTCATAAGCGGGCCAATTCGGGAGGCCGCTTCCATTCGGGTTCCCGGTCTTCGCGAAGTTCGCCCAATAGGAGACCATGATCTCGCTTAATTCGCGGTCGGAGTCATCGAATCGCCAGGTCTTGGGATCGTTCTTCACATTCCCATAGGCGTAGACCATCTCGCCGGAATGATAGCCGGAGTAATAACGATTCTCTTTGTCGAAGAAATAACGGTAATTGGTCACCCCGATGCCATCAAGTTCCTTCGCCCAGCTATGATGGGGATAGACGAACCAGAGGCAGGCGATGATGTCATTGAAGGCCTTAAAGGCCTCCTCATCGGTTTTCGGGGCATAGACTTCTAAGAAACGATCCGCCAGATCATGGGGGAATTCCTCATAGAGGCGGTCTTTGATGTTGGAGAGGTTGGTTTGCCCGCTCAATAGATAACGCGGGACGATGAAGGCGTCGGCTTCGAGGCTATTGCAGCCATGGAGGGAAGCGCATAGCCATCCACCGTCATCCCCGAATTGGAATATTGGGTCTTCACCAAGGTTTCTGCGTCGATTTTGCGGAGATCTTCAATGCTTTGGCAGCGGAATTCCTCCAAGATCTTCTTCCCGGTTTCCTGAGCGCTTTTCATGCTGCGGAAGGTATGGGGAGGGTTTTTGAGGATCAAGGAGCTGCTCTCGGCGATCGCCCGGCGGAATAAGCCGGTCGCCAATGGGGAGACGCATAAGGCGGAGACGCTCGAAGACCCCGCGCTTTCGCCGGCGATCGTGACGTTATTCTTGTCCCCGCCGAAATGGGCGATGTTCTCTTGCACCCATTCCAAGGACTTGATCTGATCGAGGAGGCCATAGTTCCCAGTCGTGCCATTGGGCGATTCCAAGGCAAGGTTGGGATGGGCGAAATAGCCAAAAACGCCCAAGCGATAAGCGATGGTGATCATGATGACGCCGCGCTTAGCGATCTCCGCCCCGTTATAGGATTCGAACGAGGAACGGCCGCTGGTGAGGGAGCCGCCATGGATATAAAGCAGGACCGGAAGATCATGCTGCTCCCCTGCCGGTTTCCAAACATTGAGATAGAGGCAGTCTTCGCTGGTCGCGGTCAGCGGGGTATAGGAGAAATCAGGGTGATAGGTCTTCGCGGCGTAAAGGCTCACCAAGCTATCCATGACCGGATTGGAATCGGCCTGCATCGCCTTCGGGGCGAAATAAGAGCAATCCCGCACGCCTTCCCAGTCCTCGGGATCCTGGGGTTCCTTCCAGCGAAGATCCCCAACCGGGGCTTTGGCGAACGGGATGCCGGCGTAAACCTCGACGGTTTCATCCTGGTTATAGACGCCGCGGATATCGCCGTTTTCGATATGGAGCACCGCGGTGGCTTTCGGGGAATCGCTATAAGAAGCATTCAGCTTTCCCTCATAGGGATGGGCATTGGCCACAATCGGGATCAACAAGGCGAAAAAGGCGACCCATGTGATAAGTTTGGTCCACCATGGCTTACGGAAAAAGAAGATCAACGCGCCCAGAAGAAGGGCAAGAAGGAGGAAACCGAGAACGGTGACGGCGATCGGCCCAGAGGCCATATCGAGATAGAAGAATACCAAGGCGAATAGAAGCAGGTATACGATGGGGGTAATGATCAAAAAGGCGATGTGTTTTTTCATGCTTTCTTTATACCACATCTTGCTTCTTGGGCAATAAAAATGCCCAAAGAACAAGAAAGAGGGCCGGCGACCAACCTGCCCTCCCATGCCAGAGTAGTTAGATCATCGAGAAAGGGCTTGAGCCATTTCCCTTTGGCCGAAGGTTAAAGCGCAACTTCGGTTTGCGGATCGAAGAACTTGATCTTCTCGACCTTGAAGGCGACTTTCTTGCAATCGCCGATCTTGATCGCTTCTTCCGCCGGCATCTTGGAAACCAAATCGGTTCCGCCGAAATCGGCGTGGATATAGTATTCGCGGCCGAGGAGCTCAGCGACGCGGACTTCGATATCGTAGGTGTATTCCTTATAGGCTTGGGCTTCGGCGACTTCGCTATCGAGCAAATCTTCCGGACGGATGCCGAGGATCAGCTTCTCCGGCAGGTTCTTGCCTTCGATCAGGCTCTTCGGAAGCTTGAGTTCCTGGCCAGAGGAGAACTTGACGACGCCGTCTTTGTATTCGACGTCGAAGAAGTTCATCGACGGGCTGCCGATGAAGCCGGCGACGAATTTGTTGGCCGGGTTGTTATAGATCTCGATCGGGCTGCCGATTTGCTGGACGCGGCCCAATTTCATGACGACGATGCGGCTCGCCATGGTCATGGCCTCGGTCTGGTCGTGGGTGACGTAGATCGTGGTCGCATGGAGGGCTTCGGTCAATTTGACGATCTCCGAACGCATCTGGACGCGGAGTTTGGCGTCGAGGTTGGAAAGCGGCTCGTCCATCAAGAAGACTTTCGCGTTGCGGACGATGGCGCGGCCAAGGGCGACACGCTGACGCTGACCGCCGGAGAGGGCCTTCGGTTTGCGGTCGAGGTATTCGTCGATTTGGAGGATGCGGGCGGCTTCGCGGACGCGCTTATCGATTTCCGCGCGGGGCATATGCTTGATTTTGAGGCCAAACGCCATGTTGTCATAGACCGACATATGCGGATAAAGGGCGTAGGACTGGAAGACCATGGCGATGTCGCGCTCTTTCGGGGCGCGGTCATTGGAGAGCTCGCCATCGATGTAAAGTTCGCCGCGGGTGATGTCTTCGAGGCCGGCGATCATGCGGAGGGTCGTCGATTTGCCGCAGCCAGACGGGCCGACGAAGACGATGAACTCGCGCTTCTTGATGTCGAGGTTGAAATCGAAGACTGCTTGCACGTTGTTATCGTAGACCTTATCGATGTGACGAAGGGAGACGTAAGCATCGTCGTGGTTGGGTTCGGCGGGTTCAGCGGAAAGAACCGCCTCGTTGGCGGAAGCCTCTTCCTTCAAGGCTTCGACAGTTTTTTCTTCTGCCATTATTTCTCCTTCGGCCCCTTTTTGTTCAAGGGCCAGACGGCGAGCTCATTTACGTGGCTGAAGCTTGATGAGCTGCTCTCGCCGCCTTTACACCCATATTTTAGGAATGTAAGGGCTTACCCGCAACGATTTTCTTTCCCTTTTGAACATCGATTGCCTAAAATGGATTTTGCTAAAGCAAAAGGATTATGAAACAACCCGCGGAAAATACCCCGGTTTTAGACGCCTCCGGCTTCTTGGAACGCCCCTACCCTTCCAAAGGGATTTGGAACTATTTGATCAACCTTGCTTCGATCATCCTCCTTTCGCTTGGAATCTACTTCCTGCCAGGGGTGGCGATCGCCAAGGCGACCCCCGTTTATCAAGAAAGCGAAGCGACGATGAAACGGATCGAAGCCGCCCACGGCTTGACCCTCAACAAGCAAGAAGCGTCCGCCGATGAGCTTCAGGAAGCGGTCCGCCACTTCTACTTGGTCGATTATCCGGATCAAATCAAAGCCAATTACAATAGCCAGGGCTTATACGAAGGCTACACGATCGAGCACATCTTCAATATCGTCGCCTATGACCTGCCCGCCAACCCGACCGCGGACAACTACAAGAGCAACTACTTCTATTACGAATACGCCGAAGGCCATTACCTCGTCGACCAAGAAGCTAGTCGGCGCACGGATTTGGGCGGGCTTGCGCGGAACTTCGGCTACCGCAATAAGTTCGTCGCCCTTTACGAACGGCTCTTCAATCTTCTCCGCACCCTCGATGAAGAGTATTACGCCGCCGATCGCACGCTCAATTCGACCCTCTCCTTCACCCGATTCTTCTCGATGCTTTTCGTCGTCGCCGTCTTTGAGCTCGCCCTCCCCTTGATCTTTGGCAAAGGAAGGTCGCTCGGCGAGCTGATCAGCAAAACCTGCCACGCCCAGAAATACGGCTTCGCTTATCGTTGGTGGAAGACCCTGCTCCGTTTTTCGATCAATGCCCCGCTGCTTTTGCTCTATTTCTTCTTCCTGAGCTTCTACTCGACGATCATCGCCTTGATCATCCCCGCCTTGGTCGACCTCTTGATCATGATCCTCTCCCAAAGCCATCAATTCTTCTACGAACGCTTCAGCTTCACCGTCCTGATCGAACCGGAAAAAAGCGAGGTGTTCGAAAGCAAAGAGGAATATGCCGCTTTCCTT
>CADCLZ010000062.1:0-1575 GCA_902802365.1 uncultured Erysipelotrichaceae bacterium
CGGCCTCCTTCAGGGTCATGCTCGTGCTGTCGGTGGCGTCTCCCGCGGCCTGCTGGGCCTCGGCCAGGGTGTTCAGGCCTGCCTGGGTGGCGTCCATCTGGTTTTTGGTGCCGTTCATCTGGGTGGTGGCCTTGTTCAGGGCGATTCGCAGCTGATCCGCCTGCTTGCTGTTCTCGCCGTATTCCGCCTCCGCCTTCTCCAGCTGCTCGGATATCAGCCGCACCTTTTCCCGCTGGGCGTCGTATATGCTGCCCAGCTTGTCCATTTTGTCCCGCATGCCGGCCATGGTGTCCGCCTGGCTGCGCTCGTCGGGAACCTGAATGCCCCGGCTGTTGATGAGGCTGATCACCGGCAGGCCGTAATAATCGCACAGGTTGACCAGCTGCGCCGCTTTGCGCGCCGCGTCGTCCACCAGTTTCCTCGCTTCGCGGATGACTTCGCCCGGTCGGCGGGACCGTGAATTCCCGCGGGTGGTCGGGATCAAGCAGTACGCGCAGAAATTGCTGCAGCCGTCCTGAATCTTTAGATACGCGCGGGACATTTCGGAATAAGAAGCAACGCCAAATTCGTCATATGCTTCATGACGAAGGGTCTTCTTGATGTCGATGATCGTTTCCTTTTCTTTGAAAAAGGCTTCAAGGTATTCCCAGGCTTTCGCGCGATTCGCGCCACCAAGGATAATATCGGCCCCGAGTTCTTCGGTTTTCTCGGAATGGAGCTGCGAATAGCAGCCCATGACCAAAAGGGCCGCGTTCGGATTGGCTTTCCGCATCTTGGCGATATGCTGGCGCGATTTTTGGTCAGCACGGCTCGTAACTGAGCAAGTGTTCAGAATAATGGCATCAGCTTCTTCCGGGGAAAAGACCCTTTGATATCCGTGGCCGTCAAGCAAAGTTCCGACCGCATTGTTTTCGTAAGAATTCACTTTGCAGCCTAAACTGAAAAGATAATATTTTCTCATTATCTACCCTCACCGCTATTCCGTGAAATCCTTTTAGTTCTAATCGAATAAATCAACTTACTAGAAACTAACTTATTTTCTACTAATAAACTCTCAAACAATTCTTTGTCATTCGCAAAATATGCTTCGGCCACCGGAGTCAGTCTCGTAACCATATGATTGTGACTCGGATTTCGAAGCCCGGTATCAAACAAGGCCAAACGCGTATCAAGCCTCCCCTGCTTGTTCACAAAGTATAGAGAGGCGGAATCATAATCGTAATACGCCGATCCGGATTCCTCTTTTTTGATGAGGACGAGCTTGGTGAAGAACGAGCCATAAAGGTCGTCTCCATAATGATCGAACGGATCGATGATGATCGATTGGTAATTGGTCAAAAGCGATTTATAGGGGGCAATCAAAAGCTTTTCGAAATCCTTCGCGTAAATCTGATTGATCGTTTCGCTGAAGATCGGAACGTAGATGCGCTCCTTCCCCAACTGATAGAACGGGAGCTCGGCTAAGAAGTTCTCCATGCGTTTTTTGATATCCCGGACCTCTTTGGCGGTTCCGACTTTGCCGGTGAGGTTCTTGGTGGCGTTGGTATAAGCGCGTTCAATGGCCTCCTTGTTCAG
>CADCLZ010000062.1:1633-6127 GCA_902802365.1 uncultured Erysipelotrichaceae bacterium
ACTTCATCTTGATGTCAAAGCTTTCATCGGCCTTCAATAAGAAGCCAAACGAATTGGTCCGTTCGATCATGACGGCGTTTTTCTGAAAGAAAGCCATCTCATCCGAAGAGCCGAAAGAGGTCTTCTTCTGTTTGCGGATCAAGGTTGCGAAGAGTTCTTTTTTCATTGTTCTTCGCTCCAGGCCGAGATGAGGCTCGCGCCGTATACCGCCGCGGTTTCCGCACGGAGGATCCTTCTTCCTAAGGAAACCAAAGCAAAACCGTTTTGCTTCGCCGATTCGGCTTCTTCGGGGGTGAAGCCGCCTTCTGGGCCAATCACCAAAAGAATGCTTTCCCCGGCCTTATGGCCTTTCAGCGCTTCGGGGATGCTCAGACCATGCCCAGTCAGCTCTTCGTAGGCAAAAAGCTTCACGTCATAGGAATCGTCAATGACATCGGTATATTTACGATAAGCCGCGACTTCGGGGATTTTCTCTCTCCGGCATTGCTGGGAGCTTTCCTTGGCGATCTTCCGCATGCGGAGCAGACGATTGTCTTCTTCCCCAGCCTGGGCTTTTAAAATGGTCCGTTTGCTGAGGAAAGGCAGGAAAGTGGTTACTCCTAGTTCGGTGCCCTTCATGACGATCCAATCGTTGTTCTCGCCTTTTAATAAACTCCAGGCGATTGTCAAAGGATTCTCGAGTTCCCGCTTCTCAGCGATCTTGGCGATTTCTTCGATCACCAGCGGGTTTAAGGAGGAAACGCGGCATAAATAAGCCCCGTCTTGGGCGACGATCTCGACTTCCTCGCTCACGCGAATGCGCACAACGTCGCGGAGATGATGAGCGTCTTCTTTGGAGAGGATCGCGCGGTGATCTTCGATGTCGGCGAAGTAACGTTGCATCCTCTTACCTCAGGAATTCGCCTCTGGCGTCTTTCAGGTTATCTTTTTTGAAGTAATAGATGGATTGAAGCATGTAGACGGCCCAGATCACGAAGAACGGGACCAAGAAGGCAAGCGGGCTCTCCCAGGCTTTCGTGAAGAATAAGGCGGAGCCGATCCCGGCGATCAAAAGGATGCTGACGAGGCATTGGATCAGCCCAGTCCGCCGAAAGCCCAGATAGAAGCTATGAACGCCCAAATAACCAAGGCCGAGGCAAAGGAAAGCCGCGGTCTTCCGCGATTTGGAACGATACAGCTCATAGTTCTGCTCTTGGGGCTTGATGTAACTCGTTACATCGATCGTCTCATAATTCGGATCGATCGGGTTCTTCTCCCCGCAATAAGGACAGATATCCGTATCGAATTTGGTGATTTCTTTTTGGCAGCTTTTGCAACGTGGCATGACAGGATTAGTATACTTTGGAATTCAAGGTCGGGATAGAGGAAAAGGGCCTTTAGGCCCTGAAAGGGTTATCAAAAAGCCTCGGGGGTCCGAGGCTAATGATTATTCTTCCGGTTGCTCTACCACGGGCGGCTCAACTTCTTTCGGCGCATTGGCGAGGGCTTTATAACGCCTGATGTAAAGCCTGGCCCCGAAGAACAAGGGCACTAAGGTCAAGATCGCAAGGATCGAGGCGAAGAGGAACATGTTCTCCTGCGGGACATCGACGACGTGGCCGTAATCGTCATAACGCGGGATTGGCTGCTCGGTGTTCTTGATGATGATGTTGCCGACGATCGTGCCGATGAACATCGGGATAAGGACGAAGAAGAGGATGCGGACGCCTTCGAACTGGCCGAGGGCTTCCTTCGGGAAGAGGGTCTTCATCCAGATCATCGTGGTCTCCATGATCAAGACGTAGCCTAGGCCGATTAAGAAGACGCAGCCGATGATCGGGAGGTTCTTCGTCGAGAAGAGGTTGGCGGTGTCGACCGAGCCGCTGTCCTTGACGAAGAGGAAGATCAACAAGAGGCCGAGCGAGTTCGCGATGACCGCGATCAAGGCGACCAAGGGAATCTTGTTCTTGTTGATGAGGATCGAGAACGGGAGGGTGCATAAGACGGCGACCAGTAAGGCGATGCCTTCGATCAAACCCATATCCCCCGCCGTGAAGCCGATGTCATAAATCATCCAGTTCCCCATGTGGGTGAAATAGAAATTAAACGGGATGAAAAACATCGTCGTGGTCAGGCAAGCGAAGAGCAATTCTTTGCCGTTCGGGATGCCTTTCAACTTTTTAAAGTTGAAGACATTGCCGAATTGATGGAGGAAGCTCCCATCGCGGGTCGATTTCACGCTTGGATGATCCTTGACCAAGAAGAGCCCGGCGACGCCGCAGAGGATGATGAAACCGCCGATGATCCAGAACAATAACTGATAGTTATCCTTCGAGGGATCGTAGGCGGTAGTCCCGACGGTTTCGTTGCCGATATTGACGATCTGCCCGCCCAAAATCGTGCCGAGGACGGTGCCGATGACCGGCATCGAGGCCAGAAGCGCCCCGACCAAACCCTTGTTGGTATCGTTCGTGTAGTCATTGAGCCAAGTGTTGTAGCCCGAGTCATTCCCCATCGATCCGAAGAACGACATCACGGCATCGAAGATGACGACCAACGAAGCGAGGAAGATCGCGTAGACGGTCGAATCGCTCAGGCCATGGAGATATTCGGTGAGACCGAAGACGATCGTCGTGACGCCCCAGACGATATAACCGACGGAGAGGAAGAGTTTGCGTTTCCCCCGCCGATCGGACAATGTGCCGAACAAAAACGTCGATACGGTCGTCGCCAAAGCGGAGATGATGACCATCGAGGTGACGATGTTGACGTCGCCGGAGATCTTCGCGTAGACGAAGGTCGTGAACCACTGGTTCTCGACGTTCCAGCAGATCTGGCCCGCCAAACCCATGCCGATGGCGATCAGCCAAAACCGCCAACCGGCCAGGCCGCCGTAATCGCGCTTCACCTTTTGCTTTTCCATATGCTTCCTCCGGATGGAAAACCGCGGGCTCCCACCGCTAGACTGTTCAAATCGCATTTAGTATAACGCTTCAGAAACCGGGCGGGCAAAAAAAGAAATCGCCGCGAATTGCCCCCCTTCTAAAAGAAAAAGATTTCCATTCTGCGGTTAAGTGCCATAATCAAGCCATGAAAAACGCGATGCGACGGATATTTGGCGGTTCCTTTTTCCTTGGGATCCTCTTTTCTTTGTGTGCTTGCAATCCATCCAAAGAAGCGATATCCCTCGAAGCCTGCCCGATCAGCCATGAGCTGGAATTCGGCGGGGTCTACATCGCGAAAACGATCGCTGAGTTCAATGGTTTAGGCTTTCAATGCGGCGACGCGGTGACCGTGAGTTTCTCCAACGGCTATAAGCTTTCGGAGGTCCCTTACTATAATGGCTATTACACCGCGAACGGCGAGGCGCTTCTGGTCGGCTATCCCGGCTATCCCTATATCAAGGCCGCGATCAACAATGGCGATGACCTCTGGAATATCGCAGGGCTCAGCGAGAACGACACCGCAAGCATTTCCTTGGCCGAACGCGGAAAATTCCTCGATATCCAGGAAGCCCGCGACCTTCATTATTTCGATGAGCGGAGCCGCTACCCCTCCGATGCGGTCTTCGCGAATTTCCGCAGCCTTTCCGGCGGCAACATCAAAGCCAACCGCGTCTTCCGCTCCGCCTCCCCCTGCGATAACCAGCATATACGCGCCCCTTATGTCGATCTATTGGCCGAAGAAGCCGGGGTCGAATACATCGTGAACCTCGCCGACACCGAAGCGAAGATCGATGGCTATATCTCCGAAGTCGGCTTTGCCTCCCCGCATTTCCTTTCGCTTTACCGCGATGGCAAAGTCAGCCTGCTTGGGCTCAATATGAACTATGCCTCCGAGGATTTCCGCGCCAAGGTCCTCGATGGCCTCCGCGACATGATCAATCACGATGGCCCCTGCCTCATCCATTGCACCGAAGGGAAGGATCGGACCGGTTTCTACTGCGCCCTCTTAGAAGCTTTATGCGGGGCAAGCTACGAGCAGATAAGGACCGACTACCTCATCACCTATCAAAACTATTATTTCCTCGATCCCGTGAAGGATGCTTCAAAGCTACAAGTCATCGCCGAAAGCCTGCTCGACCCGATGATGGAAGCGCTCGGCTCCAGCGCGAAAGCGAAGGCCCAGGCAATCCAAAATGGGGCCATCGCCTATGTCTCAAGCGGCCAAAACGGATTGAGCCCATCCGAGGTCAGCGCCCTCCAAGCCCAGTTATGCTAAAAAAGAAAGCAGCCTAATGGCTGCTTTTATTTTTTGAAGTTCTTCCGCCACTTGGCGTAGACGGCTTCGTCTTTGCCTTGCTGCTTTTGGAATTCGTTGAGGAGCTCGCGCTGGGAACGGTTGAGGCCCGCCGGGGTCTTCACCTTCACATGCACGTACATGTCGCCCGGCTTCTGGGTGCGGAGATCTTTGATCCCGCGGCCCTTGAGCTTAAGGATCTGATCGGGCTGGGTGCCTTCTGGGACTTTGACCGAGACCTCGCCGTAGACGGTCGGGATATCGATCTCGGTGCCG
>CADCLZ010000063.1 GCA_902802365.1 uncultured Erysipelotrichaceae bacterium
GGCGATCTGCTTTTGACTTTGGTCAACGATATCGAAAACGTCCAAACCGGCCTCATCGCCGGGGCGGGCGCACTTTATGAGGGGATCATCCAGATCCTGATCACCTTGGTTTTCATGTTCATGCTGAACTGGATCATGGCCCTCGCGACGATCCTCCTCACCCCGCTATCGATCTTGGTCTCGCGCTTCGTTGCCCGCCATAACTCGATCTATTACAAAGAGCAGAACGCCAAGACCGGCAAGCTCACCGCTTTCGGCCTCGAGTCGCTTTCGAACCTTTCGACTTCCAAAGCCTATGCGCTGGAAGAAGGGAAGCAAGCGGAGTTCGATGAAGTCAACGAATCGCTCCGCTCCTCAAATTTCAAGGCGACCTTCGCGGTCAGTTGGATCAATCCGTCCACCCGTTTGGTCAATAACACCATCTATGCGATCTTGACCTTCCTCGGCGCGATGCTAATCCTGCTCAAACCGGGTTTAGGAATCGCTTCCTTTGGGCCTGGCGCTTTGAGCGCGATGCTTTCCTACGCCAACCAATACATGGCCCCGTTCAACGAAATCAGCAACGTCGCAAGCGAAGTCTCTTATGCCTTGGCCTCGTTTAAGCGCGTCGATCGGGCGATCAACGAAAAGCCCGACGCCGATGAGGGGGAGGAAACCCTTGATGAGATGATCACGAGGTTAGAAGCCTCGCACATCGATTTCTCCTATGACGGGAAACGCCAGGTCATCGCCGATTTCGACGTCGATATCTACACCGGGCATAAGATCGCCTTGGTCGGTCCGACGGGTTGCGGCAAGACGACGATCATCAATCTCTTGCTCCGCTTCTATGATCCGCAAAAAGGCGGCTTCATCCTCAATGAAAAGCCGGCGCTTTCTTATAAGAAAGAAGAGATCAGAAAGCACCTTGGCATGGTCTTGCAGGATAGTTGGCTGATGCATGGAAGCATCCGCGAGAACATCGCCTATGGGAAACCCGATGCCAGTTTGGCGGAAATCAAAGCTGCGGCGAAAAAGGCCAAAGCGGATTCCTTCATCCGTCAGCTCCCGGATGGCTATGAGACGATCGTTTCCAACGCCTCCGGCTTATCGACTGGCCAGAAGCAGCTGCTCTGCTTGGCCAGGATCATGCTGGTAGAGCCGGAAGTCGTCATCCTGGATGAAGCGACTTCGAACATCGACCTTAGGACTGAGTTGCTTTTAAGCCAGTCCTTCGATGAGCTGATGAAGGGGAAGACCTCGATCGTCGTCGCCCATCGCTTATCGACGATCCAAAACGCCGACCTCATCCTCGTCTTGAAAGACGGGAAGATCATCGAGCAGGGGAATTTCCAAGAGCTTTTGGCCCAAAAAGGATTCTTCAAAGAGCTTTACGATTCGCAGTTTGCCTAAAACGAGAGGCTCGCCAAGCCTTTGCGGCGGAGTTTATTCGCGAATAAAGCCATTGGCTTACCTTCATGGCCTTCGAAATCGATCGCTTGGCGGATCGAACGATAGCCGTGCTTCCAAAGGAAGCGAGCGGCTTTTTCGTTTTCTAGGGGCACCAGAGCGAGCCAGCTGACGTTTTTGAATGTATTCTCGAGGAACTGGAAGAGCTTGCTCATATAGCCTTTCCCCCAATCGGCGGGATCGGAGGCGAAGCAAGAAAGGAGGATCACGCGTTCTTCCTGAAAGCCGGCCTCCTCATATAGGTCATAGAGTTTGCTGCCTTTTTTGCTTTTGGGGAACAAGGCATTCAATAGATCGTCCTGCAGCGCGGCGAAGCTTTTGATGCGGCCGTCTTCTTTTAGAAGAAAGGCCTGCTCGCTTTCCAAAGATTCCGGTTGTTCCGCCCAAAGGGAAAAGGAATCATTCCCTTCTTCTAAGAGGGCGGCGTCGACTCTCCGCAGGCATTTCTCGAAGAGTTTCTTCTCTTTTTCTTGGTAGTGGAGGATCTTTTCCATGCCTTCATTCTAGCCGTTTTCACGCTGCTTGTCGCAAAGGGAGTCGAAAGAGAGTAAAATACTTTTCCATAAAAGTATGGCGAGGAACGACCTTTTCTTATATCAGGCGCCGATCGGGCAAGACATCATCGCGAACGATGGTTCCTCTTTCAGCGCGCCGACCTTCGCCATGCTCCGCCAGAAGCTAAGAGGCCTTTCTGAGCTCATCTTCGCTTCCGGCGCCCGGAAGGTCCCGCTCAATTACGACGAAGATGCGGTCCAAGCCGCCAGACGCTACGAGTTCGACTTCAAGGAGTGGAGCCTCGTCGCCTGCTCGGTCGATGGCTATGGCGAACCCAAAACCGTCTTGTTGGTCCATCAAACCCATTTAGAGGAAGGATATCTTCTTTCGTTCCCCTCTTGCCTGGTCGAAGTCGCTTTCTACCGCGGCTTCCTCATTGAGGAATTCCCCGGCGAATCCCCGATCAACGGCGAGGATTTCCTCCTCTCGATCGGCATCAAGGAAGAATATGCCCCCTTATCGGATAGCTACGATGATTTAGGCGAAGACGACGAAGAAGCCCCAATCATCGAAGTCATCCGCCCGAAATTCACCGCGAACAAGAAGCATAAGATCCTCAATCTCGGCGGCACGGAAACGGTGGAAGCCCCCGAAGAAGAAGACGAAGAAAGCGCGTTGGAGATCCACGTCGATCGCCCAGCCTTTTCGGGAAACCGCAAAGCCAAGATCCCCAATTTGGGAAGCTCTGGCCGCTCGCTTTATGACGAGGAAGAGGAAGAAGCCCCTTATACCGGCGGCGAAACCAAACGCCCCGAATTCGAAGCAAGGAGCAACAAGAAACCGCGTAACCTCGATCAACGGCCGAAGAAAGAATTCCCGAAGAAGCCGGTCGAGACCGTCGATCCAAAAGAGAAGGAAGCCCCGGCCTTTGAAGCCAACCGCAAAGGGAAAATCCCGAATCTTGATGTCAAAAACCCGCATCCCAAACCGATCAAAAAGCGCCCCGAACCCGCGCCCCAAAAGCCGCAGGTTGAGCCTATCCCTGAGGAAAAAGTCGAAAAACCCGTAGAGCCAATCGCCCCGAAAGCCCCGTCCAAGCCCATCGAACGGCCAGCCTTCGAAGCCCGGCGCCAAGGTGGGATGCGCAACCTCGATAACCCAGAAGCCAATTGGAATAAAACGATTGAGATCGAAGCGGTGGACCCGCGTCCCGAACGGAAGAGGGCACCCGAGCCCAAGCCCCTCGTCGAAGAGAAGAATTGGGCCTCGATCGATGTCTTCAAACTCAAACCGCGGGTGTTCAATGGGGAGCAGGCGATCATCGCCTCGCCCAAAGACCCGCATGCCGTCTCGTATCTCGAAGCGGCAAAGAAGAACCTTGCTCCGCTGACCTCCATCCGCATCTCCAAGAGCTGCGTCTTCGTCCCCAGCGTCTTGGAGGAGGATGACCCGGCTTTGGCCCCGCTTGCCCAATTCGCCTTTGGCGATTGGAGCATCCTCGCCTTGACGATCGATAAGAAAGAAGAGCCGATCTACGCCTTGCTCCAAAAGAAAGGAGAAGACGGGGTCTGCACCTTGGTTTCCTTCAAGCACGGCAGCCCGCATATCGTGATGTTCTCGAAGAAAGGCGCCTCGGTCGACGACCGCGCCCTGCCATATTATGGATACGATGACCTCAAGAAGGCGGTATTCGGAAAATAAACCCAGTTTTTGCTGGGTTTCTTTTTTCCTGCGCGTGATGGGTTTAGAATAGTCGGGATGGCAAAAAAGAAGAAGCTGGAACAACCGGCGAAAAAGGATACGCATGTCTATCTGCCGATCGGCGCCCGAGCGGTGGTTTATCCCTATGAAATGGTCGATAACGCCTTCGCTTATGCCTTGCTGATCGCCCTGCTTTTGGTTTTCATCTGCCTGACCTTCGGACTCGGCTTCCCTGAGTTCCCCTATAACCCGATCGTTTATTGGTCCGCCGCGGGGCTCGAACTGCTGACGATCCTGATTCTGATCGCCTATCACACCCAATGGTACGATTCCCTTAGGAAATCCGATGAGTTCACCCTCTTATATGACACCACCAGCGGAGATATCGTCTGCTATCTTCATACGACCAAGGAGAAGCGGATCCCGGCCAAAGACATCATCGAGGTCGATAGCCACGCCGATCTATTCTTCCGGCCCTTCAGCAGGATGCTCAATCTTTTAAGCCGCGATCTCGGCCATGTGAAGATCGTCTACCGCAAAAGGCATGGCAAGAGGCGTTTGGTCGTCCGCGACTTCAGCAAGCCCGGCGTCGCCGCCATCCGCTTAAATGGGGTGCTAAAAGAACTAAGAAGGGCCGAAGAACTGAAGCAGGCCCCTTCCCCCGCGCCCAAAGAAGAATCAACGCCTGAAGCCAAGCAAGAACCCGTTCCCGAACAAGAAGGCGAAGCCAAAACCGAATGAAAAGCGCATTGCTGGTCCCTATCTACGAACCCAATGAGAAGGTCTTGCCCTTCTTGAAGTCTTTTCAAGCCGAGGATTTCGACGTCTTCCTCGTCG
>CADCLZ010000064.1 GCA_902802365.1 uncultured Erysipelotrichaceae bacterium
TCAAGATCACCGGTCCAATCAGGATGTGAGAGGGATTTCTCAAAATCCGGCACCATAAAGCCATATTCCCCGGCGAAATTGTTTGAACCTTTGTAAAGCCGTCCGTTGATGATGATCCCCGCGCCGTAAAGAGCGTTGGAGACGATGAGCGCCGAAAGATGGTTCTTATCGTTATAGCCGCGGTAGAAGAGCATGAGCACCGCGACCAAAAGCAGGGAGAAGGACGCCCCAAAGCCAAGCGCGCGAGCCCCTGGGAGGAATGAAAGGATGAGTTCGATCAGCCCAAAGACAAGCGCGGGCACGCAAAGGGTGAGGTTCTTCTCGAAGGCATAGGCATCGCCGCGGAGATAAATCTCCCCATAGGTTTTGCTTTCCTTTTTCCTTAGATAATAGTTCCCAAAGAGGAAGCAATAGGTCGCCAAAGAATATGGGAAGCGGTCAAGGCCGAGGAAATAAGAGACATTCTGGATGCCTTTGCCCGTCCTTGCCCGGAAAATGACGTCGGCGATGAAGACCCCAATGGTGAAAAGGAAGGGCAATAAAGAGCCAAGTCGCCAATACTTGACCCACTTTTCCTTTAAGAAAGCCGGTTTGGCGAATAAGAACATCGCGCAGATATGGAAGAGGAAGATCGAGAGGAAGATATTCGAGGGCATATAGTCCAGCATCGTGTCGACGAAGGCGTTTTGATAGCCGGACATATCCATGCGGAAGAAGGTCTGGACCGCCGAGATCATCAGGGCGATGATCCCGAAAAGAATCGTCCTTAGGTAGAGGCGGTTCGGATGGGCGAAGTCATCGCCGAGCCCGATGATATAGAGCAAGAACACGCCGAAGAAGAACACGCCGGAGGCAAGATAGAGCAAAAGCTCGCTGTTGACGTTCTTGAAGAGGAAGGAAATCATCCCGAAGTGGTTGGCCAAAGAAAGAAGCACGTAAACCGAGCCAACCAAAAGCATGATGCCGCCCGCTAAGCGCAAAGCGCTTGCCCCCACCAAAAGCGGGAGGCGCTTGTTATTGGGAAGCGGCTTCTCCGCCGTTTGGGAAGTGACCGGAACTTCCTCTTTCTCGCGGAGGAAGACGAAGGACAAGATCGATAAACCCGCCAAAAGGATGCCAAGCGGCGTCCCGATATAGGCGAAGACCCGGCGGAGTGCTTCTTTGGCGCCGATCGCCCCGTCCCCTCGCGCTTTCACGGTGAGGATATCGCGATAGAACGAATCGATATGGTGCCCTTCGTCGAAAAGGCCGAAGGCCGACTCGTCGTTGAGGAAGAATTGCAAGAAGGCATCGCCCATCGCGGTGATGTTGGAGATGTCGGCGACATCCTCATCAAAGGCGACGGCGTTCGGGTCGAGCGAATGCATCTTGACCTGGCGATCGGCGAAACTGTCTTCGCCGGTCCTGATCCCGGTCTCGACCGAGTATTCGCCGGTTAAGGAATTGACGATGGTGTAGCGGTATCTGAGGTTTTTCTGATATTCCAGTTTGAAGAAATAGGGGTTGACGTCTTCTAAGTCCTCGGCGAACCGGAGCTCGAAGAAGAACTCCATATCGTCGATGTTCTTCTCTTCGACCGGCGCCATGATCGCGGTGAAGAGGAAATACTCCGTTTGGACTTCCGAATAAGAAAGCATCCGTTCATGGAAATTGCCCAGCGGATCGGAATAATCGTGGCCGTTCTCGGCGACGAACCTGCGAATCGAAAGATAGGTTGACGAATAATCGTCCGCCAAATTGGAGTAGCAATAATGGTCGGTGATGAATACCGCGGGGATCGAAAGAAGGAAGACGAATGGCAGAACAAAGGAAAGGATCTTCGCCCAGGCTTTTTGATAAAGCTTCTTCAAAAAGGCGCGGATCTTCCCCTCTTCGCCCCCGCGAATCTCCGCGGGATAAGAAGACTCCCCAACCAGATAATCGGCGAAGCGCTCGCCGTAAAGGGCGTCGATCTTCGCGACCACTTCCTCTTTCGGCACCGAGTAGCCGCGCTCAAAGCGGTGATAGAGGAATTTGCTGACGCCCAAAGAAGCGGAGACTTCCTTTCGGGAAAGCCCGGCCTCCTTCCGCTTTCTATAAAGATAATCGTTATAGGATTCGCTCATATTTCCCGCCGCATTTTGGCTAAGACATATTATAATCTTCGAAGGCCGAAATATGGGTATCCTCAACAAGAAGAGTTTGCTTCTTATCCCACTGCTGCTATTGGGCGGTTTCTTTTCGGGCTGCAGGAATCAAAGCACGTTCGTCTCCCAGGAAGAGGCAGAGAAGCAAGGCTATCGGAGGATCGATTTCCAATTCGGCTCCAAGGATGGCCTCGTCGGCGAGGATTTCTTCTTTTACACCGACGATTTCTTCGCAAGCCCCGCCTCGAAATACGATCCGGTTTTCACCCACGCTTCCTTTGCCTGGGCGATGTCGAGCTTTAGCAGTCAATCCAGCGACAAAGTCCATTACGAAGAAAAATACCGCAATGCCTTAGCAACCTCTAAAGCCTTAGGATTTAGCGATTTCGAATACAATGACGACTTCACCAAAAAGCCCCGCACCGACACGATCGGCTTGGTCTGCTCCAGAAAGAGCCTGAGCATCCACGAAACCCCCACCACCGTGTTGCTTTTAGGCATTCGCGGGGCGGGTTATGAAGCCGAATGGGCCTCGAACTTCACCCTTGGTTTGGAAGGGGAACATGCCGGATTTGGCAAAGCGGCCGATACCGCGATCTCCTTCGTGAATGACTACATCGAGAAATACGCGGTCTCCGGGAAAATCAAGGTTTGGGTCGCCGGCTATTCAAGGGCCGGAGCGACCACCAATCTTTTCGCGGGGAAGATCGACGATGGTCTGGTCGAGGGCCAAAAGCTCCTTGAAGGACCGATCGATTATGAAAAAGACGACATCTATGCCTATTGCTTCGAAGCCCCCAAAGGCGCGGAAAACGATGGGCGGGAGCTCCATGGCGATAGCTATAGCAACATCCAATGCTTCCTGAACCCGGATGATGCGATCCCGTTGGTCGCTCCCATAGGCTTAGGGTTCGACCGTTATGGCAGGCAGAACTACCTCCCTGGCCGAACCAGGACTTTGAACTACGCCGAATATGAGAAGAAGATGCTCGATCTGTATACCCCTTGGCGGCAAAACGGCCATAAGAAGATCCAGAAATACTCGGTCAATCTCTTCCAGCCGCAAACCGGCGGCGATATCAGCGACAACTCCTTCTTCGCGATCGATAAAAACAAGGTGAATTGGACCTTCGAGCTCCAAGCGCGTGCGTTGGTCAACTACATGGTCAAATTCGGGATCGGCGATCGGAGGGATTATTTCGAGAAGATCCAGCCCGGCCTCGTCGAGGCGATCGGGATGCTTTATCAAAGCGTGCAGGGAAGCGGCAGCGTCCTGACGGAGGTCATGGGCCAGATGGTCCCAGAGCTATTGGACCTCAATCTCTCGAAGATCCTGATCGACGATTTGATGTTCGAAGAACTCCATGAATATTTCGGCAAAGACCTCGCGCCGTTTTTGATCCGCGCGTTCCGAAAATCCTATCCGGAGATCCCGCTTGCCGACGTCCAGAAGATCGCCAACGGGCTTTCCGGGCTCATCACCGCGATAGCCGAAGTCGCCCACGTTGAACCCGACCTCATCGGCTCCTTGATCTCCCTCACCAATATCGCCGCCTTCACCACCGCCCATCACCCGGAGGTCAATTACCACTGGATCAAGGCGATGGATCCTTTGGTCTACCGCGAGCCGATCCCCAATAGCTTTGGCTTCAATTATCGAAGGGTATTGATCGATGGGGCGAAGGACGCGGACTTCTATGACGAAAGCGGGCTCCCGATCGCCCAATTCCGCGCTGGCCGGGCGATCGAGCTGAACGACACCTATTGCTATGGGATCGTCACTTTCATGAACGTCGATACGTTGACGGTGTATCTGCCGACCGGGCATTCCTATCATGCCGTCATCCATGCTCAGGCGGAGGATGACGTTGCCATCACCATCAATACCTTCGTGCCCCAATTCGGCTTTGAGCGGGATACTTATTCCGACTGGATCAGATGCGACCGCGAGCAGGATATCCCCTTGCAAATCGGCGAAAATTGATCGGAAAAAACTATTGACAAGAATTCTCCTCGTTGGAAAATCTTGCCATAAAGGAGCCGAACCATGTTGATTAGCACCGCCAAGCGAATCGAATCGAAGGGCTTCTTTTACGGCTACTATTATTACTACTGCAGGTAGCCGTTTTTGCCATCTGGGCGAAAACGAAAGTTGCGTCCGTGGCGAGAAAAAAAATCGTGGAAGCGGGCGCAAACGTTGCCCGCTTTTGTTTTTAAGGAGAAGAAAAAATGAACAAAGGAAAGATCGCATTGCTCACCCTTGCCAGCTTAGGCATCATGGCCCTCGCAGGATGCGGGGCGGAGGGGAAAACCCAAATCGGCGTCCTCCAATTCGGGAGCTTC
>CADCLZ010000065.1 GCA_902802365.1 uncultured Erysipelotrichaceae bacterium
GCTGGTGATAGAGGCTTTCCAAGTCCAGCGGATGCCTATGGTCTATGACTAAACGCTTGGGATCGGGACCCGCCCAGTGGCGCACGTTCAGCTTCGGATGCTCGCGCTCGTCGGTGACACGGCCCACGAGAATGGCATCTTCCTCCGCCCTCAGCTTGTGGGCAAGCATTTGGGTGAAAGGCGAGGAGATGGTAATCGCCTGGCCCTGGTTGTCGATGAAGCCATTGGCCGTCTGCGCCCATTTCAAGATGATGTAAGGACGATGGAGGTGATGGAACGTAAAGAACCGCCGCGGTGAGTGGGATATTGAACTGGAGAAAGGATTCAAAGCCAAGTGGAATTTGGAGAAGGACGACCATTGGGCAGTCAATCCCGATTCCTTTGAAGAAATTGGCTGCATTCACACCTGCCAAGGGATGGAGTTTGACTATGTCGGCGTTTTCATCGGGAAAGATCTTTATTACGAAAACGGAGAAGTGAAAACCAATCGCATGGCGATATCCAAAGATGATAGAACCAGCGGCATTCGGCTGAAGAGCACGACTGACGAAGAAGCAGATAAACTCATCAGAAGGACCTACAAAGTTTTGCTGACCAGGGGCCTTAAAGGCTGCTTACTTTATTGTGAAGACAAAGCTCTTGCTGAGCATATTAAAAAAGCGCTTCGGAGTTAAATTCGGATGATCATTCGCCGACGCCTTGGAAAAGGGAATCGATTTTCCTAAACGTTTCGATGGCGATGATTTTGTGAAGCGCATGGTTGCAACGCTTGTCGCTTTCTTCCAAGCCCAAAAGCATTAAAACAATGAAATAATCGCGTTTTATCGCTTCGAACGGGATATGGAACTTGTCAGACGCCAACTAGCACGGCTGCCTGAACTCTTCTTCATACTCATGTAAATTTTCATAGGGTATCGATACTTCGAGAAGGGGGAGAGATGCCGTCCCAAGGTATTGGGGATTCCTTTTTCATCCAATACGGCCTTTAGAAAGGCGATGCACCATTTGGGATAACCGATCGCTTGGATGGCCTTATCGATGGCCTTTTCATCCAAACGTCGGCAATAGGCATCGAGGAAGGAACGAAGCCCTTCCTCATTGAGGTCTTGGATCTTCTCTAGGTTATGGAGGACTTCCAACACCATGACGGCATCTTTGTTCTTTTCGTCGAAGACAAGGTTAATATACCGCAATTTCGAAGAGCCGATGGTCTTTGTCGCCTTTTTCAATGAATTCGTATAGAAAAACCTTTCCTTGGCCACTTGGGTCGATAAGCCTATCTTCCGATATAAGGCGTAGCCGATCTCCATCCCCTTATTGCCTTCATAGTAGGGGAGGATAGCCTTCTCTTCATCGAAAGGAAGCTCCCCAAACCGCGAAGATAGAGGCCGATAATAAAGTCCTTTGGCGGCCTTTTTGATGAGGCCGCTTTTCTCCAGCCTGCCGATGGCTTTGTAAAAGGCCGCCTCAGAGCAGAAGGAAGAAAGGGAATCCTCATAAAGGGAAGAAGCCAAAAAAGGAACGCCTTCTTTTTGCGATATCACGGTTTCTTTGATTGGGTTGGCCTTCATGCTTTTCTCCAGAAAAAATATCGACCAAGCCCAATAAATAGTCAAGTAAAAAGCAAAAAAAGGTGACAAAATAGCATGACAAGATTCCAATTTTTCCGCCCAAAACCTGCTTTTCAATCCTTTATCCATTATGGGAGGAATTGTTTCCCCCTCCTTCATAATGGGGCTGGAGGGAGAAAGGATGAATGTGACGGCAACGAAAATCAAAAGGAACTTCGGGAAATATCTTCTGCTCGCCCAGACCGAAGTGGTCATCATCACCAAGCACAGCAAAGAAGTCGGGAGGCTCATCCGCAAATCATCCTATGAGAAGCCATCCTTTTTGAAGCTGAAAGGAATCATCCCCAAGAAGTGGATGAAGAAGCTTTGCTGCAAGAAAGGGCCAAATCATTATGAAGGTGATATTGAAACCAATGTATTGATCGACTTCCTAAGCAACCGCAAAGGCTCTATAGAAGCGAAAACCATATTGCTTGTCTCTTATTCCGGCCTCATCAATGGCTGCGTCTCCGCCAAAATGGTGTTGGACTGACATTGTATTTTGAAGCACTTCCCGCATCGTGCTCCATATGTGCAAAAAGTGTCGATACCGTCGGCACTTTCTTTGATTTTTGAAGAATTTGTCTCACGATAGTACCACGTTTTTTGGGCCGTTTTAGTTGGCGCACTATCGTGAAAGCGTGTTTTGCATTGACAATCCTTCGATGGCGGCTGAGGTGGTGCACGATAAAGGCGTATTTTCAGCCTGAAAAGACTGATCAAAAGCGCTTTTCGGAAAGTAACGTTTGGCGAATTGCCAGAGGAGGATGTCCAACCGTTCAAGACTATCAGGCCTTTGATGAAAGTGGTGAATCCGGATTTTACGTATTGAGCAACGAGGCGTCACCCATAGAACCAAGGACATATAAAAACTACTATAAAAAGACGCTGAAGAAACTCGGCACACCCGAGCTGAAGTTCCACGGGATGAGGCATAGCTTCACCACGCGCTGCAGCGAGAGCAAGAACTCGGTCAAGACCGTCAGCGTCATTCTTGGGCACTCCAACATCACCACGACGATGAACCTCTACGTCCATCCCGACAACAAAGAGAAGAAGCGGTGCATCGAAAGGATGCTTAAGAATATCCTGTAAAAAAGCCGCCCGCCCCTTTGTGGGGATGGCAGCTTCCGTTTACGTCAGGCCTATTTCGCCTTCCAGGTAACCTCGAGGCAATCGGTTGGCACAGTATAGACATCGATGGATTGGTCGTTGTCGTCGAAGAACTCAACTTCGACATCCTCGTCGTTGTATTTCAGCACGACCACACCCTTGGTTCCCAATGGGAGGCCCTTGAATGGCTTGGTTAGCTTCACGCAATCGAGTTCTTTCATCTTACTTGTCCTTCTTTCCGGGCGTGACCGTAATCAGCCTCCACGTTGTTTTGCCGTGATCGTTTTGGACGACCACGGTGACGTTGGCGTGGTGGTAGGCTCCGTCTTTGCCCTTGATTGTAGTATCGAATTTGTATTTAGTCCCATATTTCGTTTCCTCGACGGAATTCGGGACTTTCCCGTCGATGGCATTGGAGATGGCGGAATGGAGGGCCTTTCCGTCCCCTTTCCCGTATCCGAGCGTCTCCTTCAGGAACTTGGCTTTGGAGCCACCGATCGGATGGTTCGCGTCGAGGAGGTAACCATCGTATTTAGGCTCGCTTTCTTTGTAACTGAAGAGCTTTGAGTCGAATCCCTTGGCGCCACTCGACGAGTTAGAAGAAGAGGCGCCTCCGCCTCCCTGATTCGCAAATAGCGGGCTGTTACTCTTCATCGGGGCCACCCCCTTCCTTTTTCTTCTTGCGCGAAGAGTTCCTCTTTTGCATGAAGGATTTGAATGGGTAGATGGGGATGCCCATGAAGCGCGGGGTGACGAAGATGTCGTCTGCGGCAGGCCCATAGACAATGATGCCGATTGGCTCGAGGGTTTCGGCAACCTTTGAGACCTGGTTCATAAAGATGTCGCGGTTTGCGAGCTCCCTTGTGAAACCGTTGGTCCCGATGGCGATCAGGACGTGCTTGGGATAGGCGAGGAGCGATTCCTCGGAGCCCGGGGTGTTGGCGATGCGGACGTTCGGGATGACCTTCAGCCCGCATTTGCCGAAGTAGTACGTCATCGCGAGGTTCAATCCGATCTGGTGGTCGGCGATCCACGCCGGCATGTTGTCGAAGGGACTGCAGTCCATGCCGATCACGCATTCGTAAGGGCGAAGCTTATCGACGTATGCCTTGGGATCGTTAAGGACGGGTTGGAACCATTCGTCCTTGCAGTAGAAGGACATTCCCGTGTGTTCGGGGTCTTCGACCTGCGTGCGCTGGTTCCACTGGGCCACGTCGCCGGGGACTTTGCCGTAGCAGAATTCCGGCGGGATGATGGAGTAGCCGTACCTCTCGGTGCGCTCGGCGCCGTCGATGAGGTAGGCTAGGTAGACGTCCCTGAGATAAGGGACCTTAGATTTGAAAGAATTAGTCATTGATTTACTCCTTTAAAAGGTACGATGGCGAGCCTTGTTTGAGGGAAACGCTCGCAAAAAGCCCTTCGCGGGAGTAATATCTATGTGTCACCAGTGGATATCACTTCCGCTAGACGGACGGTCCGAGTTCCAGCTCGAATCGTCTTTTTTCTTCGCAGATCGCATTTGTTTTGTTCAACTGTCTTCGGAGCACCTCCTGAGCCATTCTATGTATTCGCGGTCGTTTTCGAGGGTCGCGTCGCCGAATTTGTTTGCCATGCGTTCCAGCGCGATGGCGGTCCATTCGGAGGCGTCCCAGGACAGGCCGTAGAAATTGTGGATGTCGGAGACCGACGTGTGCCCTTTGAACCTCAAAAGGCATCGGGGC
>CADCLZ010000066.1 GCA_902802365.1 uncultured Erysipelotrichaceae bacterium
GAACTACCATAAAGAAGACGTCCAGGCCGTCATCTCCACGGCCGATGGCAACGATATGGTGGATCTGGCCAACGCGATCGGCGTCTTTGCTTCCAGCAGCGCCCTCACGACGCTTTCCGGCGGCGGCTCCTTCGAACTCTCCAGTTTGGCCGATGCCAGCTTCCAGGATCTCTTCGGGGCGATTGGCCAATCGAAGATCCTCCGCGCGATCTTCACCCCGCTCATCAACGAAACCATCTTCGGGAACGTCGATATCCTCGGCGAAGGCGGCCCGATCAAGATGGAATTCAACGAAGCGACCGACTGGGCCAATGAAGGCAAGGTCATCGATGCGATCATCGGCTTTGCCGCCAAGCACGGCGACTTCGCGAACATCGACTTCCTGAACAGTGAGCCCTCCGCGATCGCTGAGATCCTCACCGCGCTCTCGGGATCGACCTTATTCGTCAATGACCCCGCGGCCCCCGATTATGAAGAAATCAAGAACAACTATCCGTTCTCGAACTTCATCGCCGACAAGATGGTCGACTCCTTCGTGAGTTTGGGCGAAGCCGCCTTCTTCTTCAGCAACCGTTATGCCAATGATGATCCAAACAAGATCGTGGATCCGGGCGCCCACACCTTCAGCGAGAGCGACTTCTCGCAGTTTAAGGCCGGCGTGCAGGCGATCGCCAAAGAGGAATGGCCTGCCGAGGCCGCGTCGATCGCCCGCATCCTCGGGATGGTCAGCGACTTCAGTTCGCTCAATAGCGGCGACCTCACTTCCTTCTCCTCCAAGACCTTGCGCGAGCTCCTTTATGCCGCGCAAAGCAGCAAGGTCTTCGGCAAGTTCCTCACCTACCATCTCCATGAGAAGCTCGTGGATATGCTTAAGAGCGCCCAGCCGGCGTTCGGCAGCGCCAATGTCGGCTACCTCATGAGTGATTCCTCGAACGTCGATTATGAGAATGCCAAACTTATCGAACTCTTAGAGTTCGTGTTGAACCCGACCGGCAAAGACGGCAGTGGAAATAAGACCTATAGCCTCCTTGATGGCGACGGCAGCTTCCACGCCGAAAGCTTCAAGATCTTCGGCGAAGGCGCGATGAGCGGGAAGACGATCACCGATCTGCTCACCACCTTCAGCTCCTCGCATATCTATAACGGCAAGCCCGAGTCCGGTTTATCCGCCTTCGAGACGGAAATCGCCACGATGCTTGGCCTCAGCAGCATCTATGGGGAGAACACCCCTGAGAATCAGGCGTTGATCAACGGCTACATCGATGCGATCACCCCGGACGGCGTCGGTTCTACCGACGAGCAGCGCTTCGCGATCTGGGATGGCGAAATCCGCATCATCGGTCAAATGGTCGATGAATTCTCCAACCTCGGCTTGAGCTTCGAAGGCTCTGGCATGGACTTCACGAGCCTCCTCGACGATTCGGCGACCCGCGATGAGAACGTCGAAAAGATCGAGAAGCTCTTGATCGACTTCAACGAATCCGGCGCCTTATATCACGCCCTCCCGATCCAGATCGAGAACGCGATGAAGAACGCCAACCTTTCGATGAATGGCGTCGAGCTCGACCTCAGCAATGCCAACTTCGGTTATCGGAATGGTCAGCGTTATGAGCGTGCCGAGATCCGCAACATCGTGAAGATTTTCTATTACTATTCCTTGTTGGATTACGACATCGACATCGCCGATATCGCCACCGATCCGGCGAAGGCAGCCATCATCCGGAAGCTTCTTGCCTGCATGAAGTACGACAAGATCCTCAGCACCCCGAAATCGGAGTTTGAGCCCTCGATCGTCGACGCGATCTCCGCGCTCTTCGCCAACCCGGGCGCAGAACCCATCGCGCCGATTGAGCCGGTCAATCCGCTCGATCCGGAGGATCCATCAAGCGTCGCGGAATGGAGCGAATACGCCTCGGCGGTGGAAGCTTACGGAACCGCCTACGCGACGTGGTTTGCGAAGAAGCAGCTCAGCGATTTCTGGAACAGCTTGCAGAAACCTGCCCATTTCGGCTGGTTTTCCTGAAAATTATTGCGTTTCGTTGTTCAAAATCTCGATATCCGCGATAGAATTACTTTCAGGAGGATTCAAACAAAACTATGGCAAAAGAAAACAAAGCAACTAAGAAAGTCAGCGGCATTTTCGCTGAGTTCAAGAAATTCATCTCGCGCGGCAATGTCCTCGATATGTCCGTTGGCGTCATCATGGGCGGCGCCTTCGGCGCGATCGTCACCGCCTTCACCAACATCTTGCTCTCCTTGGCGACCTGGGGCGTCCCGGGTGGCTTGAAGGGCTTGGTAACCGTTCTCCCCGCGCTCAATGACACCCAGAGGGGCCCGGTCGGACAAGCCTTCTCGTCTAGCGAATTGGTGGCCAAAACCATCGAATTTGCTGCGAGCCAAGATGTCACTATCACCAAAGATAGCGATACCTTTGTTCAATGGCAGACCGCTCTTCTTGGCAAGTACACTCTCCACGGAACCACCTTCACTTATAACCTCTCCGCGGTCATCGATTGGGGCAGCTTCATCAACGCGATCATCTCCTTCTTGATCATCGCCTTGACCCTCTTCATCATCCTGAAGATCGTCTCCGGCTATAACAAGAAGAAAGAGGAATGGAAGGCGAAGGAACTCGAGAAGTACTATGAGAAGCATCCGGATGAGAGACCGGTTCCCGAAGAACCCGGCGCTCCCGTCCCGACCGAGCTCGACGTCCTCTTGGAGATCCGCGACGCCCTCAAGGCAAAGAAAGAATAAGACTACCAACAGAATAGAATAAGACTACCAACAGAATCCTCGAAAAGCGGAACCGCAAGGCTCCGCTTTTTTCTTTCGCCATTTCGGCTAAAATTAAGCCATGATTAGAAGATTCCCATTCACCAATATCCTGAATTTCCGCGATTTGGGCGGATACATCACCTCCTATGGCAAAACCAAAGACCGCCTGATCTACCGTAGCGGCGATCTTTCCGAGGCGTTGCCCGAAGAATTGGACCGTTTGGCGGATTTAGGGATCCGGACGATCATCGACCTCCGGAACGAAGCCCAAAAGGAAAAGACCCCGGATAAAACGATCGGGGATCCGCGATTCGTGAATATCGATGTCACCGTCAATGGCGGCGGCCGCGTGCCGAAGAACAAGAAGGATATGCTCGATAGCTATCTGGAGATGATCGAAGAGCCGGTTTCGGCAAGGAAGATCTTCCAGGCGATCGCTTATTGCGAGAAGCCCTGCCTGATCCATTGCTCGCTCGGCAAAGACCGGACGGGCGTCTTCGTGGCGTTGCTGCTGCTCCTTAATGGCGTCGACTTCATGGACGTCAACGCGGATTATTTGGTTTCTTATGCCTATATTCAGCGTTTGGCGGAAGAGGTCCGGGCGGGGCGGATTCCCTATCCCGCCGAACTTGTGGATCCCGACATCTTGTTCCTGAAGAGCTTCTATGATGAATTCTTGGCCCGGTTTGGCTCTTTGGAAGAATACTTTGAATGGATTGGGCTGACCGAAGATGAGATCCGCTTGCTCGCCAATCTCTTAGGCAGGCAAGAAAAGTCCTGTGGGGCGGTTCTCGTCCATAAAGGCAAAGTGTTGGTCGAACATATGGTCCAAGGGCATTATTCGATCCCGAAAGGCCACGTCGAGGAAATGGACCTCGACGAGCACGCTACCGCGCGTAGGGAAATCAAAGAGGAATTGGGGATCGGCGTGAACTTCATCGATGGTTTCCGCCAGAGAATCTATTACTCCCCGCGCACCGGCGTAGCCAAAGAAGTCATCTTCTTCCTCGGCGAGCCCAGTTCCACCGACATCGTCGTCCAAAAAGAAGAGGTCAAAGAAGCCTACTTCGTCGACCCTGGCGATTGCCAACGCGTCTTGACCCACGATACCGATCGAAAAGTCGTGTCCGCGGCGATCCGTTTCCTGAAGGGAAAGCAGAATTAACGAAAGCGTTTGCGAAGAGCCCTCATGAACTGTGAGGGCTTTTCAAATGCGACGATGTGGCCGGCTTCTTCGAACCAGACGATTTCTTTCTTGGGGGACTTAACGCGCTCCAAAAGCAGGGGAGCGATCTCCTGCGGGGTGATGTAATCCTTCCGGCCGGAGAAGATGTAATAAGGGATGTCGAGATCGATGTTTTCTTTTAGCAAAGAAACAGGGGGCCATTTCTTGGATGCGCGACGGGAAAGGGCGGCTCCCTTTAGATAACCTTTCTTATCGAGGGCCGTATATTCATCGGATTCGAGCAGCGGTTCTTTCTCGCGTTCTTCGAAACTGGGCATATCGGCCTCCATCACTTGATAGAAATAGCGGAAGAAGCGTTGCTCATCTTCCGGCGATTCGAAGGACCCATTAAGCGGTTTTTGGAGCTTTTTGAAGCGCGAAAACCTATCAATGCCCCTTATGGATTTGATTTTTTCTTGCAATAAGCGGTACTGGATATCGAGGGCCTTCGGATCATCCACGATCTGGCCATAGCCGATATAGGCTTTAAAAAGGGTCGGTTCTTGGAGCAGGGCCAAGGTCGAGATATAGGAACCGAAGGATTCCCCGACTAAGTAAATCTTTTCTTGGTTGAAGCGGCGAATCAGGTATTTGCTGAGGGCAAGGATATCGTTTACGTAGCCTTCAAAAGATAAATCTTTTGGCTTCATGTATGGCCGATAACTTAAATGGGTTGCCGGGGCCTCCATGAACGAAAAGAACGACGGGATTGGCCGTATTTTGGCTCCAGATATGGATGCGGCAGGGGAAGCCGTTGATCTTTTTGGTGAACCGCTCATCGATGATCAAAGCGAAAGGACCTCAAGAATATGGCGGACGTAGGCTTCGGCGACGTTGACGCCGGTCACTTGCTCGATTCCTTGGATAAACGCGTTGGAATTGACCTCGCAAAGGATGGGTTCGCCGTCTTTGCCAATCAATAGATCGACCCCGCAGTAATCGAGGCGCAGCGTTTTGGCGGCTTTTTCGGCCATCGCGAGGAATTCTTTGTCCAAAGAGACGGCGCGCCCAATACCGCCTAGGGCGATATTGCTGCGGAAATCGCCGCTCTGCGATTCCCTTTCCATCCAGGCAATCGCTTTGCCGCCGATCACGATGATGCGGATGTCTTTGCCAGAGCTGGAGGCGATGAATTCTTGATAAATATGGGGGATAAAGGCGAGCTTTTCTTCGAGTTCAGCCAATTCCTTTTCGTTTTTGGCTATATAAACGCCTTTTCCCTGCGAACCATAGTTTTCTTTTGCGATGATCGGAAAACTAAGTTCTGATTGGACGTTTTCCAAGAAAACCGGATTATCTTTTTTCGAATAACGAAGCGGTGCGGAGACGGTTTTTGGCATTTTGATGCCAGAATCCGATAGCAGGATATGGGTCCGCATCTTGTCATCGGTTGCGAAGATCGACGCGGCGGAATTGAAAAGCCTCAAGCCGCGCTTTTCAAGCATCGTGGCGACATAGATATCTTTATCGAGGAAGATGCCGAAATCGTAGTCTAGGGGTTCCTGATCATCTTTGATGATCGCCAGGCAATCGGCGCTGGTTTTGACTTTTAAGGCGACATTAAAAATCCCGAATTCTTCCTGAAGCCTCTTCACCATATGAGAGACGCTTGGGAAGACTTCATAAGCATTAACAACGACCAGACCTTTTCTTGTCATGGCACGTATTATACAGCACGCGTGCAAATAGTACCTGCATTACTAAATGACATAATTATGGTAAAATTATGGCATGAAAGAGAAAATCATCCCAATTACCGCACTGCGGAACACCCAAAAAATCGATCAAATGATCAAAGAAGGGGGCGAGCCCATCGTCGTTACCAAAAACGGCTATGGCGAGTTCGTCATTCTTTCCAATGAGCTTTATCAAGAAAGAATCCAAAAAGATTCGCCGAGAATTCGTCCCGAACCACGGACGACCGTCAGCGGGAAAAGGTCGGCTTTGCCGAAGCAAGACGATCCCTATGGCTTTGTGCGCGTAGGTTGCGCGAGCATCCCCACGGAAGTCGGAAATGTTTCCCATAATGTGAAAGCCATCGAAGAAGCGGTTGTCGAGGCGGAAAAGCATGGCGTTGCGGTTTTGGCGTTCCAAGAACTCGCGGTCTGCGGTTATACGATCGGGGATATGCTTTATCAGAGCACCCTCCAAAAAGCGGTTGTCGATGGATTAGAAGAATTGGCGAGTTTTTCAGCCGGCCATGACATCTTGTTCGCGGTTGGGGCGCCATTGGCGAAGAACAACAACATCTACAATTGCGCGGTCATTATCCATAACGGCAAAATCCTCGGCGTCGTTCCGAAAACCCACATCCCGGAATACAACGAATTCTATGAAAAACGCTATTTCGCCGAGGGCCATCAGATCAATGATGAAATATTCATCGGCGGCCGCTCATACCCATTTGGAACCCATTATCTTTTCATCGACGAAAGGTACACCGCCCTTCGGATCGGAGCGGAGATTTGCGAGGATGCTTGGGTAGCGGATTCCCCGTCGATTTTCGCTTCATTAGCAGGGGCGACAGTTATTTTGAACCTATCAGCTTCAAATGAGGTTGTTGGCAAAAGGGAATACCGCGAGCAACTGGTGAGCATCAACTCCGCCAAATGCATGTGCGCTTACGTTTATGCTTCTGCCGGAAACGGCGAATCGACATCGGATGTGGTCTACGGCGGAAATCACATCATCGCGGAAAACGGAACGATCCTTGCGGAGGCAGAGCCATTCAGCGGGAAATCCATCTATACGGATATCGATTTGGAAAAGCTTGGAATTGAGCGAACCAGGACAACGAGTTTTGACGACCATAGATCTCCGGATTTCGAGAAGATCTTCTTCTCCATGGAACTCAAAAAACCAAAGCACTTAATGCGTCATATCCCGCAAAACCCCTTTATTCCAGAAGAAAAGAACGTGGATTTGCGGCGTGTTCAGACGATTATCACCATGCAGGCAATGGGGCTTGTGAAGCGCCTTAAAACCGTGCGTCAGAAGAAAGCGGTGGTTGGTTTATCTGGCGGTCTAGATTCGACATTGGCCCTTTTGGTCATCGCCGAAGCTTTCAAAATCCTCGGCTATGATCCCAAAGGAATCACCGCGATTACGATGCCGGCTTTCGGGACTTCGAAAGAGACTCATGATAACGCCGTTTCCCTGGCAGAAGATCTTGGGGTTACTTTCTTAGAGATCAATATCGGCGAGGCAGTCGAACTTCATTTGCGGGATATCAACCACCATATAGATGATTTGAACGTTGCTTACGAAAATGCTCAAGCCAGGGAGCGTACCCAGGTCTTGATGGACTGGGCGAACGACAATGATTCCTTGATGGTTGGGACCGGTGATTTGTCAGAACTTTGCCTCGGTTGGTGCACCTATAACGGAGACCATATGTCGATGTATGGCGTTAACGCCTCCATCCCCAAAACGCTGGTCAGATATCTCTGCCACGGCTACGCCTTGCTCCACCCGGAAACCAAGGAAAGTTTGACCCGGATCATCGGCACTCCGATCTCTCCAGAATTGCTTCCGAGCAAGGAAGGGGAGATCACTCAAAAAACCGAGGAAGTCATCGGGCCATATGAGCTTCACGATTTCTTCATCTTCCACTTCCTGCGCTTTGGCTATCACCCCAAAAAGCTCTATTTCTTGGCGAAAGAGGCATTGGGGAACCAATATTCAAATGCGGAGATTCGGAAATGGTTGGGGATGTTCCTAAAACGCTTCTTCCAGAGTCAATTCAAGAGAAACGCGATCCCTGATGGGCCGAAAGTCGGCACGGTTGCGGTTTCTCCGCGTGGCGATTTGCGGCTTCCTTCGGACGCGGATAGTTACGAATTTATAAAAGAATGGAGCGAGATTCCCGAAGAATGATTACAATAAAGTAACAGCAAATAAATCGGGGAGGATTTTTCATGGCTGAAAAGAAAAAGGTTTACCACATTGCGAAGCGCGCTTCCGATGGTCTTTGGACCATCAAGTTCGCTGGCGGCGAAAAGGTGATCAAGACCTTCAAGACCCAGAAGGAAGCGTTGGCGTATGCCGATACCTTGGAAAAGAATCAGGGTGCGACCACTTTGGTTCACGCTTCCAAAGGCGCCAAGCAAGGCAAAATCTCCAAGAAGAAATAAGCCGAAAAGCAAAGAAAAGGACCGATACGATCGGTCCTTTTTATTCGTCGAGGAAGACTTCGCGATAATTGTCGAAGTGGATTAAGGTTTCTGGGGTTGGATCGAAGTAGTTCTTGATCATGTCGATGACCACTTCGTCAGGCACATGTTTAGGGCCGACCCTGCTGGCGTTTCTGGCAATCGCGATATTGTAGTCGTGAAGCTTGAGAAGAACGAGCTCCCGATAGTTGAATTCGGGCAGGTTTTCGACGAAGAACAGTCTCCTTTCATCGAAAAGCATCGTGGTATCGACCAAAACGATTAGTTCTTGATGTTCCTCCGCCAACTTGTGGATTCGGTTGATCATCTCGTTATAGACGATCGACATATCGCGATTGGGCGGGAACTTGTCATAATCGCCGCATAGATCTTTTCGGACTTCGTCCGCGGCGACGATGAAAGACTTCTCATCGGGATGAGCGTTCATATATTTCACGCAGTAAGTGCTTTTGCCGATCCCGGCAGGTCCAGAGACAAGAACAAGTTTTTTCATCAAAATCGACTATACCCATTCGCCAAAAATAAAACAATTGTTTTAATGGAAACGGCTATTTTTGAAGTTAGGCTATCTTCTTCTAGAAGAAGAACTTACAATAATCGCATGAAAATCGCAGTGATTGGTGCATCGGGTGCTGGGCTTTATCTTTCCTTGTTCCTCAAGAAGTATCACCCAGATTATGAAGTGGTTGTCTTTGATAAAAACAAAAAGCTCGGTCGGAAGTTGCTTGCCACAGGGAACGGGCATTGCAACCTTCTCAATATGAAGACCGGACCGGAGCACTTTAACCATCCTTCCTATT